>JBKQMI010000097.1:0-23196 GCA_052146775.1 Methylocella sp.
CTGACGATCCCGTTGCGCGTCCCGCCGGGCGGCGTCATCGCGGCCGCCGAGGTCAACGGGCAGCCCGTCGCGCTCGCCTTCTCGAACGAGACCGTCGCCGGCGCAAGCCGCACCCTCGCAGCGACCATTCCGCCGTCGGACCATGATCGGCGGATCGTCATCGCCTGGGCGAAAGTGGAGCCGCCAGCGAAAATTCCCGCCGTTCCGCCGCCCGCCAGCATCACGGCGCTCTCTCCGGGCGCGCAGCAGTTCTTCGATCTCGCCCGCGACGCGGCTCGCAATTTCCGCCTCGACGTGCCGGAGGGCGGTCTTTATCGCATCGAAACGCTTGGCCGTCTTAAAACCTCGGCTTCGATCGGCGCCGCTTTTATCCCGGCGATCGATCTGGCGACAGGCAACGGCCCCGGCCATAACGCGTTGCTGCAGGATTTTTTGCGCGCAGGCTCCTACCGGGTGAGGGTCTCGGCGCTGGAGAGCGAGGGACATCTTGGCCTCGTCGCTCATCGGGCGGGGCTGAACGAGGCGGGCGCCCTCGCGCCGGAGCAAAGCGCGCGCGCGGCGCTGACGCAGGGGACCGGCGCGGCCTTCGCGATCGACGCGCCGGAGGCGGCGACCTACCGCCTCGATCTTTACGCGCTTGGCGCCGATTTTCCGGCGCGCCTGGAGGACGCCGATGGCTGGCCGTTGACCCCGCCAGGCCCCATGGCGACGCTGCAGCAGCGTTTCGAGAAAGGCCGCTACCGCCTCGTCGTTCCGCCGGTGGAGACAGACGCGCGCGTCGTCGCCCGCCTGCGCAAGATCGTCCAGAAGCCGCCGCCGCAGGGCCACGGCCCGCATCCGCTCACCTTCGACGCCACGCAGAATTTTCAGTGGCGCGAACCGGCGGCGAATGCGCCGCGCGAGCCGGATCGCTGGACCTTCGTGCTTGAAGGGCCGGCGCGTGTCGCGCTCGACATCAGCGAAGGCATGGGTGCCGAAATCCTGAAAACTGGCGACCCGCCCGCGCCGATCGCAAAGATCGCATTCAGGCGCGGCTTCGACGGCCTGCTGCAGCCGGGCCAATATAGCGTCGAGGCCCGCGCGCTCGGCCGCAACGACCGGCTTGATTACCAACTCACCCTGAAGTCGGCCGAGATCCAGCCGGGCGCGCCGCGAGTCGTGGATCTTCCCGCCAGCATTCCCTTCGCCATCGCGGCGGACCGGATCGTTAGCCTCACGAGCTTCGGCGAGGTCGAGCTGACTGGCGTGTTGAAAGATTCCGCCGGAAATCCGGTCGAACGCGTCAATGGCCGGATCGACGACTGGAACGTCGCCCTGTCGCGCCGGTTACCGGCCGGGGCCTATCAGCTCGATCTCGCCGCGGCCAAAGCGGAAGGGGCCTCGACGGATCGTTCGGATAATTCGCAGGCCACGGACGATTCGCAGGCGACGGACGATTCAAACGACGCCGACGCCTCCAACGAGGCGGATTCTTCGGATCAGGCGTCTTCGGACCAATCTGCTTCGGATCAGGGGTCCCGGGATGATTCCGCCGCCGCGCCCGGCGACGCAACCGAGCCGGATGCCGCGGCCTCCGCGCGCGACAACAATCGGGGCAAGGTCGAACTGCATCTGGCGCTCCCCGGAACGCAGCAAGGACCGGGTCTCGATCTCACCGGATCGGTGGAGGTCGCCGGAGCCGACGCGCACGCTCTGGCTTTGCCGGCCCTTGAGGCGGGCGGGCTGCTCGTGGTCGCGGCTGAGGCCTCCGCTGACTGTGTGTTGTCGCTGGAAAGGCGGGAGGCGGGCGGGCAATGGCGCGTGGTGGGCGCGGATCGCGGACGCACGCCCGTCGTCGCCGCGCCTGCCGATGGCGATGCGGGCCGCCCCTGGCGGGTCTCCGTCTGGCCGGTCGAGGGCGCGGCTTCAGTGAGGCTCGCCGCGCGCCTCCTTCGCGAGCCGGAGCAGGCCTTGGGCGCGGTCAGCCTGAAGTCCGCTCCAATCGAAGGCTTGAGCCAGCCCATCGAAATCGCAGCGGTGGCGGCGGCATCGAAAAGCCTGGTCCTTTTGAAAGAGGCGCCTGCCGGCCTACGGCAGGGCTCGGCCCCCGGCCGCGAACTCTCCGCCGCCGCCGGCGGGATCCTCGCGCCCCAATCGGAGCGCCTGTGGCTCCTCGCGCGCGGCGCCGGACCCGACACGGCCCGGCTCGATGCCGTTTCCACGACGCTGAAGACGATTCCGCTTGACCTTGCGGAGGGCGATGTCGCGACACTTGTTCAGCCCGAAGAGGCGCCGGGAAACATCCGCGTCTTTCGCGTGCAATCCAGTTTTGGCCAGCCGGGCCTCACCGCCGGAAAGGGCATGGGCGTCGCGCCCGCTGGCGACGTCGCGGGCGCGCTGGCGCTGGCGGGCGGCGCGCCGCTGCGAATCTTCAGCGCCAGCGGCGGCGCCCTGCGGTTGAATCTCGACGCGTTCGACTTTGCCGCGCAGCCGCCAGCGCAGGCGGATTCGCATTATGCCGCCGCCCTACAAGCCGGCGCCGCGCAGCAGGTAACGATCCCGGCCGCCGCCAAGGAGCTGGAGATCAATCTTGCGCCGGGCGCCGCGGCCTTCCTCAGCGAAGGCGACCGCGCCGTGAGCGTCTGGGGCGGCGAAAAGGCCCTCTCGCGGCGGCTCAAAGGCGCCTGGACCAATGTCCTCTTCGTCAATATCGGCGCGGAGGCGGCGGCCATCTCTCTCGCTTTGAGCCCCGCCGCGGCTGAAAAGCCGCTCTCCGCCGGCAAGCTCAGCAAGCGGTTTTATGGCGCGGCGGGCGCGTCCTCGCAGCGGGTCGAAGCGGCGCCGGGCGATCGTCTCGTCGCGGCGGGCGCGCGCGCGACTTTCATCGGCGACGACGGCGCCGTTTTGCGCGGACGCTCGTTCAGCCTGCCGGGATCCGGCGAACTGATCCTCGATCATGGGGCCGGGCTCACCGCCGCCTGGGTCGAGAATGGCGAAAAATCGCCCTGGCCGCCGGCGCCGCCGCAGGCCGTCGCGCCGCCGCGGACCGTGGCGCTGGGAGGGCAGGCGATGACCCTCGCCCTGACGGCGCAGGCGCCCATTCTTCTCAATGCGCGCTCGACTTCGCCGGTTATCCTCGCGCTGGATCAGGGCGGCGCTACGGGCGACCCCGTGCTCTATCCCGCCGGCGCCGAGCTGCACGCTTATGTCGGCGCGGGCGAGGCCAAGCTCCGCATCTATTCGCCCCAGGACGGCGCGCTTTCGGGCGCGCTCGATCTCACCGCCAGCCCGCTCATTCCCGCCACGGAGGGCGTCGGCGAAGCGCGCGCGTTGGCGCCCGGCGGGGCGGCTTTATTCGCCTTCGACCTCGCCCACGCGGCGACGATCGGCGTCGGCGTGCGCTCCGATCCTGACAGCGTCATGGTGCGCCTGCTCAACGCCAAGGGAGACAGCCTCGGTGAGGGCGTCGCGCAACTGCGCCGGCTGGAGGCGGGCCGCTATATCCTCGAGGCGCGCGCGCCGGCGGATGGTCCAGCGCTTGTCGTGCGGCCGGCCGTGATCGGCTTGAGCCCGCCCTCCAATGGGCCGCCGCCCGATGTTGCGCAGCATTATCTCGAACTCGTCGGCTTGAAACCGGTCGGCGCGCCATGAGGCGGACGATGAAACGATTGGCTCTCCTTTGCGGGCTGCTGCTCGCAGCTCTGGCCCCAGCCCTCGCGGAGACGGCGCCGCAGCTCGATATCCTCCAGCGGGCCGATGGCGCGCGGATTGTCCCTGAGCGTTTTCTGCGCAGCTGGGATCCGGTGACGGTGTTCTTTGAATCCGATGCCGGCCCGCAGGGCGGCGGACCTGAAGATGCGCCGGAACGCTTCGTCAAGATGACGCCGCAGGTCGCGGGCGCGTGGCAATGGCTCGGCGCCCGCGCCTTGCAGTTTCGTCCCGCAGACCCCTGGAGGCCGCTGCAGAGCATCGAGATCGAGGCGGCCGGCGCCCCGGCGGCGCATGCGCACCTCTCGCCCCTTCTGCCGGAGCCGGTCTCGACCAGCCCCACCGACGGGGCCGAACCGGTCGCCGATCTAGATCATATCGTGCTGACCTTCGCCGAGCCGGTCGACCTCGCAGCGCTAACGAAGCTTCTTTCGATCGAGCTGCGCCCCGCGCCGGGGTTGTCGGCGGCTGGCGGCCAGTTCCTCAACGCGCAGGATCTTGCGATTTTGGCCCTTGCGCCCGGCAAGCGTGAGGCCGGGCAGTCCTACCTCGTGCAGCTGAAGAACGTCGTTCCGGACGGGCGCATCGCCATCCTGCGGCTGAAATTATCGAACGAGCCGGGATTGGACGAACCTTCCTTCGAGCTTCGCCTGCAGAGCGCCATTGCCTTCACCGCCATCGAGGCGAATTGCGGGCGCGGTCTTGAACATGCGAAACTCGACGGGCTTTTGCGCTGCGCGCCGGCGAGCGAGGATTCCGACTCCACCGAGGCCAAGACGGCTAAGCGTAGCCTTTCCGTCTCCTTCTCGGGCAAGCCCGCCGCGCTGGACATCACAGAGGCCCGCGATGCGCTGCGCATCTCGCCGCCGGTCGATCGCCTGAGCGTCGAGGCCGATGGAACCCATCTCATCCTTTCGGGCCGCTTTCTCGCCGACACGATTTATGAACTCAGCATCGCGCCGGGGAGCATCCGTGACGAGCGCAAGCGCCCGCTGGAAGGACCGGGCTTCATGCAGCGCTTCGCCTTCGCGGCGGAGCGACCACACCTCGTCTTCGACGCGCGGCAAGGCATCGTCGAACGCTTCGGTCCGCAACTGATCCCAATGCGGGGCTTGGGCTACGACAAGGTCGATCTGCGCATTCACGCAATCGACGCGCTCTCGCGCGACTTCTGGCCCTTTCCCGCTGATGGCGTCGAGACGGATGACGCAACGGAGCCGCCGCTTCCCGGCAATGGACCCGGCAAATGGAGCGACGACACGGATGCGGACGCGGCCGCCATCGCGGCGCGCATCAACGCGCTCGGATCGCCCGCCGTCTCCGAACTCGCCGCCCTTCCGATCCAGCGCGGCGGCGCCGGCGCCAAATTCGGCCTCGACCTCAAGCCGTTCTTCGCGCGCATCAAGGGGCTGGACGAGCCCGGCGCCTATCTCGTCGGAATGCGCCCGATTTTGGGCGGCAAACGCAGCTGGATGCGTGTTGAGGTCACCGATCTGACGCTGACCGCCGTCGAGGAAGCCGATCGCGTGCGCTTCTTTGTCACCTCGCTATCGAGCGCGAAGCCGGTCGAGGGCGCCGGGATCCGGCTCGAGGGCCTGCGCGACGAGAAGTTCGTCACGCTGGTCGAGGGACGCACCGATGGCGATGGCGCCTATACATGGGATGTTGGCAAGCGCGCCGAGGCTGAGATCAAGCGGATCGTCGTCGAGAAAGGCCTCGACGCATTGGTGCTGGAGCCGGCGAACGGCCCGGCCGAATATGCGCGGGAGAACTGGACCAAGCCCGAGGAGCCGTGGCTGAGCTGGACCGTCAGCCCGGGCGTCATCCGCGTGGAGCCGCCGCAAACGCTCTGTCACCTCTTCACGGAGCGGCCGATCTATCGCCCCGAAGAGCCGGTCCACATCAAGGGCTATGTGCGCAGCTATCAGGGCGGCGCGCTCACTTACGCCAAGGGCGGCGGAACGCTCGTCGTCACAGGGCCGGGCGGTCAGGAATGGCGCCTGCCGGTCGCGATCGACGAGACCGGCAACGTCTATCAGAAATTCGACGCGCCGACCCCTGCGACAGGCGATTATCTCGTCAAATTCGAGCCGGACGCCGCGAAGCCGCAAGACAAGGCCGCGAACGACAATGGCGGAGAAGCGGACTCCGACGCCGACGCATCGGATCAGGGGCCAACGTCCTGCGGCGACTTCCCGTTCAAGAAAGAAGCCTATCGCCTTCCGACCTTCGAGGTTCTGCTCAATGCGCCGGAAGCGGTTCCGCTCGAAGGCGAGTTCTCCGTCGATCTTCTCGCCCGCTATTTCGCTGGCGGCCTCGTCGCCGGCCGCCCGGTCAAATGGCGCGCCAGCCAGTTTCCCTACGCCTGGACGCCGCCCGGCCGCGAGGGCTGGTTCTTCTCCACCGACGCGCGCTTTTCGAGCGACGGCAAGTTCAAATCGACGCCGGTGCTGGAGCGCGAGGCGAGCCTCGACGATGCGGGCGCCGCCAGGATCAGCTTCGATCCGTCGGCCGAGCCGACAGCGCAGCCGCGCCGCTATCAGATCGAGGCGACAGTCGTCGGCGAAGACGATGTCGAGGTGCGCAATATAACATCCGTCGTCGCGCTGCCGGCTTTCGTGCTTGGCGTCAAGACGCCGCGCTATCAGCAAAAGCCGGGACCGATCGACGCGCAAATTCTCGCCGTGGACGCCAAGGGCGCGCCTCTCGCGGGGCTTGAGATGACCGCGCGCCTCGTCAAGCGCAACTGGAGTTCGACGCTGCAGGCGAGCGACTTCAGCCAGGGCGCCGCCAAATATGTGACCGAGGTCGTCGACGAGACGCTGGTCGAGCGCAAGGTCACGAGCGCGAAAGAGGCGCAAAAGCTCGATTTCGAGGCGAAGGACGCCGGCGTCTATCTCGTCGAGGTGGAGGCCTCCGACAAGGTCGGCCGCAGGCAGAAGGTCAGCGTCGATTTCTTCGTCGGCGGCGAAACGCCCGTGACCTTCGCTAGAGCTCCGGCGCAGACCGCAGAGGTCGCGACGGACAAAGAGGCCTATGCGCCCGGCGAGACGGCGACGCTGATCATCCAGAGTCCGTTCCAGAATGCGCGCGCGCTCGCCATTGTCGAGAATCCGGATGGACAGTTCAGGTGCGACTGGGTCGACATCGCCAATGGCTTCGGCCGCTACGCCGTTGCGATCGAGACGCCTGACATGCCGAAATTGCCCGTGCATTTCCTCGTCATGCGCGGGCGCCTGCCGAACGCCGACGCTGATCCGGGCGCGCCCTTCGATCAGGGCAAGCCGGTGACGATCGCCGCGACGAAATGGATCACCGTGACGCCAGTCAAGAACATCGTCACCGTCGCGCTCGATTATCCACAAAAGGCGCGGCCGGCGCAGGAGATCGAGGTGAGCCTCAAGCTCACCGACGATCTCGGCAAGCCGGTCGCGGGCGAGGCGACGTTCTGGATGGTCGATCAGGCGGTTCTCTCGCTCGCCAAGGAGCGCCCGCTCGATCCCTTGCCGAATTTCATCGTTGAGCGTCACAGCAAGATGGCCGCGCGCGACACGCGCAATATGGCGTTCGGCGTCATTCCGCTGGAGGAGGCGCCGGGCGGCGACACCGGCCTCGACGAATGGGGCGCCGACAATAATGTGTCGGTGCGCAAGAATTTCACGCCGGTGCCGATCTATCTGCCGAAGGTGATCGTCGGGCCGGACGGCGTCGCCAAAATAAGGGTCAAGCTGCCAGATTCGCTGACCATCTTCAAACTGCGAGCGAAGGCGATCAGCGGGCCGGAGCGCTTCGGCTTCGCTACGGGCGAAATGCTGATCCGGCAGGATCTCGTCGCGCAGCCGGCGCTGCCGCGCTTCCTGCGCAGCGGCGACTCCTTCGATGCGGAATTTTTGGGCCGCGTGGTCGAGGGACCCTCGGGAGCGGGCCGCGCTAGCCTTGCCGTCGAAGGGCTGACGCTCGCGGGACCGGCGCAGCAAAGCTTCACATGGGAGCAAAACCGGCCCGCGCGCATTGATTTTCCGGTCTCCGTCTCTGGGCCTTTAAGCCCAGGCGCCAGCGCGAAATTACGCTTCACGCTACAGCGCGACGCGGATGGCGCGCGCGACGCCGTCGGGATCGATCTCCCGGTGCTGCCGGATCGCCCTCGCGTGCGCAAACATGACATACTCGACATCGCGCCCGGCGCAAGCGCGAGCCTGCCTGCGATCGCCGCTAATCTTCGCGCCGGATCGCTGCGCCGCGACGTGACGGTCGCCGCGGACCCTGCCGTAGTGCGCCTCGTCGCAGGGCTCAACTATCTCGTTGAATATCCATATGGCTGCACCGAACAGCGCATCTCGCTTGCCTCGGCGGCCCTCGCGCTGAAGCCGTTTCAGCCGTTGCTCGCGGCGTCCGATCTCGACAGGCAGGTTGCCAATGATGTCCATAATACAATCCTCGCCATCGGGCAGAGCATCGATCCCGACGGCCTTGTCGCCTTCTGGCCGCGCGCGCGCGGAAATGTCTCGCTGACCGCCTGGGCCTACAGCTTCCTCGTCGCCGCGCAGAAAGCCGGCGAGCCTGTAGATAAGTCCTTGAGTGAGCGCCTGGCGTCGGTATTGAAACTCGCGCTGCGCTCCGACTATGCGCGGCTCATCAATGGCGAGGAGCTGCGCGAGCGGGTCGAGGCCCTGACCGCGCTGGCGCAAGGCGGCCAGCTCGACGAAGGCTACGCCGCCGAAATCGCCCGCCGCGCGGATCAGATGCCGAACGCGTCGGTCGCGCAAATGACCTCGGTCGCCGCGCGCCTGCCGGGCGACGACAGGCGCATTGTCGATGCGCTGTTGCAAGACATGTGGAGCCGCGTCAAATTTCTCTCGCGCAACGGCAAGCAGGTCTACGCCGGGCAGGCGGCTGACGATGGCGATCCCGAGATCCTGCCGTCCGAGGCCAAAAGCCTCGCCGACATGACCGAGGCTGCGATGCTCGCCGCGCCTGGCGATCCCCGCGCGGGCGTCCTGCGCGATGGCTTGATCCGCCTCGGCGCGGGCGATGGCTGGGGCAGCACCAACGCCAATTCCGCCGCCGTGCGCGCGCTCGCGGCCGTCTGGAAGCGCCCAGCGGCGGAAACGCCCGTCACCGTGACGCAAGGCGCGGCGGCGGATCGCCTTGTGCTGAGCGGAGATCAGCCGGTCGCCCGCGCGGCGGTGAGCGGGCCGGGCGCCGTGCGTATCGAAAACGCCGGCGTCTCGCCCATCGTCGCGCTCACTGAGGCATCCTATGTGCCCGATCAGCCGGGCTATCTTGCCGAGGCCGCTTCGGAAGGCTTCGTCGTCACGCGCACAACCTATCGCGTGCCGCAAGGCGATGCGCCGCCTGAACGCATTGAGCCGGCGGGCGATGGCGCGATCCATCTCAAAAACGGCGATGTCGTCGAGGAACTCGTCGAAGTGGTCAATCCGCAGGATCGCGTGCATGTCGCGATTTCGCTGCCTCTCGCGGCGGGGCTCGATCCGCTTAACCCCAATCTGGCCAACGCGCCCCGCGTGGCCTCGCCCTCCTTCGCGCCGACCCTTGAGCCGACCTGGACCGCCTTCGACGACGATCGCGTCTTCTACGCTTATGACACGCTGCCGAAGGGCAATTATCGCTTTGCGTTCCGCGCCAAAGCGCTGGTCGCAGGCGCCTTCACGCAGCCGCCGGGCGAGGCGGAAACCATGTATCAGGCAGGAATTCATGGCGCCAGCGCCGGACGACGCATCATCATTGCGAAATAGCGCGCGGGTCGCGGCGGCGCTCGCCGCTATTGCGCTCATCGCGTTTGCCGCGTCCTTTGCGCATGACGTTGACGCGCGCGCGCGTCTCGCCTCGCCGCCGCCGACGCCGATCCTTTACGACCGCCATGGCGCCTTCATCACACAGATCGGCAACGTGCGGGCAGAGGGCGACGAACGGCGGCTCGATTACGGCTATTGGCCGATCGAGCATCCGCCGGAGCGCATCGCCCGCGCGACGCTCGCGCTCGAAGACCGGCGTTTCTGGTCGCATCCCGGCGTCGATCCGGTCGCGATCCTTCGCGCGGTCTGGCGGCATGTCAAGGCGGGCGATCGCTCCGGCGCCTCGACCATCGCGATGCAGATCGCGCGCATGCAGGATCCCGCGCCGCGCACGTTTCTCGCCAAGTCGCGCGAGGCGGCGACCGCTCTCGCGCTCACGTGGCGTTATGGGCGCGAGGCGCTGCTTTCGCATTACCTGCGCATCGCGCCCTATGGCAATGGCAGCCATGGCATCGCCCATGCGGCGCGCTACTATTTCGACAAGCCGGCCGAAGATTTGAGCTGGGCCGAGATCGCGCTTCTCTCCGGCCTGCCGCAATCGCCGACGCGGCTCAACCCGCTGCGCCCGGAGGGGCTCTGGCGCGCAACGCGGCGCGGCGCGCATGCGCTGGGTGAACTGGCGCGGCAGGGCGTCATCGACGGCGCGGAGTTGGCGCTCGCTCGTCGGCAGTTGGCGGCCTTGATCCCGCAGCCGGCGCCGCGCCGCCCCGACGCGCTGCATGTGGTGTTGCGCTATGAAAATCTGTTGAAGGGTCAGGCTCCCGTGGCGGGCCGCGAGCCCCGCCTGCGTGCGACGATCGATCTCGATATTCAACGCGAGGTCACGATGCTCGCGCGGCGCTATCTGGCGATCTGGCGCGGGCAGGGCGCCGAGCAGGCGGCCGTGATGGTGGTCGAGCGCGGCACAGGCGCCGTCCTCGCCGATCTCGGCTCCGGCGATTACGCGGGCGGCCACGCCGGCGCGCTGGATTTCACGCGAGCTGAGCGCTCGCCGGGCAGCACGCTGAAGCCCTTCATCTATGCGCTGGCGCTCGATCGCGGCGTCATCAGGCCAAGCGACATCCTCCCCGATCTGCCCGAGGGGGCATCGGGAGTGAGCAACGCCGATTGCCATTTTCTTGGCCCCATGCTGCCGCGCCAGGCGCTCGCCAATTCGCGCAATGTTCCGGCGATCAATCTGATCCGCTACGTCGGGCTTGAGACGGGCTTCCGCTTTCTGCGCGGCCTTGGCCTGCATGACGTCGATGCGCCCGCCGACAGTTTTGGCGCGGCGATGGCGATCGGCGCGCTGCCGACGACGCTGGAGCGGCTTGTGCGCGCCTATGGCGCCCTCGCGGACGATGGCTGGCTCAATGATCTCGCGTGGTTTCAGGGCGCCGTTCGGGCGCCGCCGCGCCGCGTGCTGTCGACCGATGCGGCGCGGCTTGTGACTTCTTTTCTGTCGGACCCAAACGCGCGGCTGCCGAGCTTTCCGCGCTATGGCCCCCTCGAATATCCATTTCCCGTTGCCGTCAAGACCGGCACCTCGCAAGGCTATCGCGACGCCTTCACGCTCGCCTGGTCGCGCCGGTTTCTCGTTGGCGTCTGGATCGGGCGGGGCGACGCCGGCACGATGACGCGATTGAGCGGCGCAAGCTCCGCCGCACGGCTCGCTCACGCCATTATGCTGCAGCTGCACAAGTCGCATTCCGGCGATCTCGAAGACGCGAGTTTTCCGCCGCCGGAGGGGCGGGTTCCGGTCGAACTTTGCCGCTTCGGCGGGAGGCGCGGCGCGAGTGCCGGGGGCTGCGGACAGACCCTGACCGAATGGCTGCGGCCGGACGAGATTCCGCCGGAGGAAGAAATCCTTCCCTCCGCGGACGGGGCGGCGGCGCTCAAAATCCCGGCGGCGTCCCGGGCTTGGGCGATCGAAGCCGGCTATCGCATCGCGGATGAAAGCCGCGCGGATCCCGGCATGGTTCTCCCGACGCCGCGGCTTTCCATCGCCTCGCCCGAGAATGACAGCCGGATCTGGCGCAATCCCGATGCGCCGCCGACCCTCGGGCGCATCGCGCTGAAGGCGCTGGTCGAGCCGCGGGCGGATCAGGTTGTCTGGTATGTCGATGGCGCGCCTTTCGCGTTAAGCGATCCCGACAAGCCCCTGTTCTGGCCGCTGCAAAAGGGCGCTCATGAGTTTCAGGTGCGACTCCCCCTGCGGCCGGGCGCATCCAAGGTGGTGCGCATCGTGGTGGAATGATACGGCGCGAGGCGTTGCGTGGGAAACGGCCTTTGACCGCTCGTCGTCGGACCCCAATTTGAGGCTGCAAATCGACCTTCCGCCGGTTAGGATGAGTCGAATGCATCCCATGTGCTTCGCACGAACAGCTTCTTTGAGGAAAGCGGCCGATGAAGGCTGGCCCAGTCTCTGAAATCCCGCGCCAAAACAAAGGCAAGCGCGATGAGAGCTTTCTCGCCGCCGTCGCGCTCCGATTCGCGGCCTGGTCGGAGCGCTGGTTCCCCGACGCTTTCGTGTTCGCGGCCATCGCCGTCGGCGTCGTCGCCATCGCGGCGATGCTGAACGGGGCGCCCGTTCCGCAAGTCGCGCGCGCGTTCGGCGACGGGTTCTGGAGCCTCATTCCTTTCACCCTGCAACAGGTCATGGTGGTGGTCAGCGGCTACATCATCGCCAGTTCGCCGCCGGCTGCGCGCCTCATCGACTGGATCGCCGGCCAGCCGCGAAACGGACGCGGCGCCATCGCCTTCATCGCCGTCGTGACGATGGCGCTCTCCCTCATCAATTGGGCGTTGAGCCTCGTATTCGGCGGTTTGCTCGTGCGCGCCGTCGCGCGGCGAACGGAGCTTGCGATGGACTATCGCGCCGCCGGCGCCGCCGCCTATCTGGGTCTCGGCGCCACCTGGGCTTTGGGGGTCAGCTCGTCGGCCGCGCAATTGCAGGCCAACGCCGCCGCGATCCCGAAGCCGCTTCTTGAAATTACGGGCGTCATTCCATTCGCGCAGACGATCTTTCTGTGGCAATCGGGCGTGATGCTGGCGGTGCTGATGACCGTCTCGACGCTGATCGCTTATCTCTCCGCGCCATCGGGCGCACACGCAGTGACGGCGGCTATGATGGGGGTCGACGTCGAAACGAAGATCGCGCCGCTGCCGCCACGCGAACGCCCGGGCGAATGGTTGGAATATAGTCCGCTCGTAACGATCGTTTTGGTCGGGCTCGGCGGCGGTTGGCTCGCGCAGGAGTTTGCGAGCAAGGATCCAATCCTCGCGATCTCCAATCTCAACACCTATAATTTCCTGTTGCTCATGCTGGGTCTGCTGTTGCACTGGCGTCCGAAAAGCTTCCTCAATGCGGCGACGAAGGCTGTCCCTGCGACCGCCGGCATATTGATGCAGTTTCCGCTTTACGGCGGCGTCACCATGATCCTGACGGCCGCCGCGGGGGCGGGGGGCTTTACGCTCGCCCATCGCCTCGCGGCGTTTTTCGCCGGCATCAACACGCGGGAATCGTTCCCCGTCGTGATGGGTCTTTATTCGGCGGCGCTCGGCTTCTTCATCCCGTCGGGCGGCGGCAAATGGGTGCTTGAAGCGCCCTATGTCATGCAGGCGGCGAACGAACTCAAGGTTCATCTTGGCTGGGCCGTACAAGTCTATAATTCGGCGGAGGCGCTGCCCAACCTCATCAACCCCTTCTTCATGCTGCCGCTGCTTGGCGTGCTCGGGATCAAGGCGCGGGACGTCGTCGGCTTCACGGCTTTGCAGCTCGTCTTTCACCTGCCGATCGTGCTTTTCCTGCTCTGGGGGCTCGGCGGCACGCTGAGCTATGCGCCGCCGGTCATTCCCTGAGGGCGGAGGGCTCGACGAGTCGCCCTTTGACCTTCGCCCGGACCCGGCGTTAATTGGGCTTCTGTCGCCGCGCGGGGGAAGCTTTGGGAGGTTCGTTTTGAGCTTTGGAGAGATCACGCGCCGGCGTCTTGCGCTCGGCGGATTTTGTCTCTGCTGCCTGCCGGGAACATTGCGGCGCGCGCTGGCGGCGCCGGGGCCTTTCGCCACCGATGAGGTCGGCGAAGGCATCCATATCCGCCGCGGCGTCGATGAAGATGCGACGGTCTCCAATGACGACGCTATCGCCAACATAGGTTTCATCATCGGCCGCGATGGCGTCCTCGTCACCGACGCCGGCGGTAGCCTCGCCGATGGCGAGAATCTGCGCGCGACCATCCGGCAGAAGACGCAGGCGCCGATCAAATATGTGGTGATGAGCCATATCCATCCCGATCACATTTTCGGGGTAGGGGCCTTTCTCAAGGATTCGCCGGTCTTCGTCGGCCATTATCGTCTGGCCGAGGCGATGCGCGCGCGCGGCGAATATTACAGGAGCGTCCTCTCCGACATCATCGGTGCCGACCGGACCGGGCCGGTCGTGCAGCCGACGCTCGAAGTGAAGGACCCGACAGATCTCGATCTTGGCGATCGCATCGTCAGCGCCGCCGCGCATGGGCCGGCGCATACGACATCGGATCTCACCCTCATCGACAAAAAAACGGGGCTGCTGCTGACCGCCGATCTCGTCTTCGTCAAGCGCATGCCTTCGCTCGACGGCTCTTTGCCGGGCTGGCTGAAGGAGCTTTCGGCTCTTAAGCAGATTGCCGCGTCGCGCGCGGTTCCTGGCCATGGCCCCGTCGCGATCGATTGGCCCGCGGGTGCGGCCGATATCGAGCGCTATCTCTCGACGCTGCAAAGCGACGTGAAGAAGGCCATAGCCAACAATGTCGATATCGAGAAAGCGGAAAAAACGGCGGCGCAATCCGAGCGCGGCAAGTGGACGCTGTTCGACGACTACAACGGCCGCAATGCGATCGCCGCCTATAAGGAGCTCGAATGGCAGTAACGCGAGGGTTTACCCGCGCCGCCTGAACGTCAACCTGAGGCTGTGGCGGAGACCTGCAGCGGTTTCGCCGCGCCGTCCTTCGCCGCGCCCTTGATCTCCGCGCAGAGCTGCGTCGGAATCTCGACCTCGATCTCCAGCGTCGAAATCACGTCGCCGCTCTCCATCCGCACCTTGATGGCGTCGCCCTCGACCGGAAAATGCTTGGCGATGACGGCGACGATTTCTTCGCGTAAAAGCGCGATGACATCCGAATTGCCGACCGCCCCGCGTTCATGCGCGAGCAGGAGCTTTAAGCGATCCTTGGCGATGGGCGCGGTCACCGGCCGCTTGAAGAAACTGATCAGACTCATGCCGCTCTCCGTCCGAAAATCTTGCCGAAGAAACCCTTGCGGTCGTTTGGCAGGACCATTTCCACGCTCTCGCCATTGAGGCGGCGCGCGGCGTCGAAATAGGCGCGGGCGGGCGCGCTTGGATTCGCAGCGAGGGTGACCGGCGCGCCAAGATTGGAGGCCCTCAAAATCTCCTCGCTCTCCGGGACGATGCCGATCAGCGGAATCGACAGGATCTCCAGAACGTCCTCGACCTTCAGCATTTCGCCGCGTTCGGCGCGCGCGGCGTCATAGCGGGTGAGCAGAAGATGCTTTTCGATCTGATCGCCGCGTTCCGCTTTCGCGGTCTTCGAGTCGAGCAGGCCGATGATGCGGTCCGAATCACGCACCGAGGAGACTTCGGGATTGGTGACGACGATGGCGACGTCGGCGTGGCGCATCGCGAGCGTCGCGCCGCGTTCGATGCCGGCGGGGCTGTCGCAGATGATCCAGTCGAATTTTTCCTTGAGCTCCGCGATGACGCGGGCGACGCCGTCGTCGGTTAGCGCATCCTTATCCCGCGTTTGCGAGGCCGGCAGCATGGACAGGTTCGGGATGCGCTTGTCGCGAATCAGGGCCTGCGCCAGCTTTGCGTCGCCCTGCACGACATTGATGAGATCGTAGACGACGCGGCGCTCGGCCCCCATCACCAGATCGAGATTGCGCAAGCCGACGTCGAAATCGACGAGGACCACCTTCTTTCCGCCCTTCGCCAAAGCGACTCCTAATGACGCTGTCGACGTCGTCTTGCCGACGCCGCCCTTGCCCGAAGTGACGACCAATACCTTGGCCATGTGCGCGATCTCCTGTTAGTCCTGAGCGCTGATCATCAATGAATCGCCGTCGAGCCGGACCTGGACGGCGCGGCCGCGCAGCTGCGCGTCCATATCGTCGGCCGTCATGTAAAGACCGTCGATCGCGAGCAGTTCGGCTTCGAGCTTGCGGCAGAAAATGCGGGCGCGCGAATGGCTGGCGCCGGCGATCGCGCGGCCGCGCAGCGCGCCATAAACGTGAATGGAGCCGCCGGCGACGATCTCGGCTCCCGATGCGACGGAGCCAACGACGATGACGTCGCCATCGAGATGCTCGATATATTGCCCGGAGCGTAACGGAGTCTCCAGCAGCAACGCGCGGGAGAGGGGCGGCGCCGGGGAGGTTTTGGCCTCCTCTTGCGTTGGACGGTCTTCAATCGCCTTCGCGAGGCTGTCGGCGCTCGCCTTGGCGGTTTCGTTGACGTAGCGCCCGCCGCTGACGAAGGGCGGCGGCATGCCGAACTCGCGCCAGCTTGGATCGCCGCCTTCTATTCCCATGATCTGGATATTGCGGTCGAACAGGCTCTTTGTAAGATCGACGACCTCGGACTTCGGGAGTTCGAGACCGGAAAGATCGAGCACGATCGGGCGGCCGACGAAAAAGCCCGGCGAGCGTTCGAGCCATGCGTCGAGTTCGGCGAGCCATTCCGGAAGCGGGGCCTGCGGCGCGAGCGCCATGGCGTGGAACGATCGGCTGTGGAAGCGGATCGAGTGACGTGGGCGGGCTGCGGCGGTCACGAATTCCCCTCGAAATTTTGCTTTTATGATTTACGCAACGTATGGTTAACGACCCGTTAAGCCTTCCCTCTTTATTGGCGTCACAGCGTCGCAATTTCGGGGTATGCACGGAAATGCTCATTTGCATGGCGGAATCTTCTGTTTCCGTCGTGGTGATTGAGTCATCGATTTTCTCAAACTGGATGAATTGTAAAAGGCATGGCGATGAGCGCGTTCAAGACTGACAATTTCGGCGATCGCATCCGCAACGCGGCAAGCGCCAGGAAGGCGGCGCTGGAGAAATTCCGCGCGAAAACCGAGGTCGACGAGAAGGTCGTCGCCGAGCGCGAGGCGGCTCGCCGCGAGATCGTCGCCGCGCGGGAGGCGCGCGCTCTGGAGCGCCAGGCCGCCGCGGACGAAAGACGCGCGCGCGAAGAGGAGGAGAAGGCGCAGCGCGAGGCGGCCCTGAAGGTCGAGCAGGCGGCGCGGGAAGCGGAGGCGGCGGCCGAGGCCGAACGGGCGGCGGCTCTCGAAGCCGAGCGCAAGCTCGCCCGCGACGCGCGCTATGCGGCGCGCAAGGCGCGGAAATAGGGTTTTAGCGTTTCGTCGTCTGAAATTCGCGTCGATCTGGCGAGGCTCTTGCGGTTTCGGGAGGGGGCGTTGAGCGATGATGTCGGCGCGCGAAGTCAAGCCCCGCGCGCATATGAAATCGTCGAGGGCTCGCTTGGGGTTCGCCGCGATTTCAAAGTGACCGTGGGCCTTCGCGAAGGCTGGGACGCGGAGGGCCGCGTCTACGATATTTCCGAAGCGACGCGGGTCGCCCGCGCGTGGATGCGCCGGCGCGTCGAGGCGGGCCTGCCCGCCCTTTCCGGCATGTTCACGCGCGGCGAGGTGGCCTACGCCTGGCCGCGGCCCGACGGCTCGGTCGGCTCCGACCGCGAGCCGGTGGCGATCTTTTCCGGCGAGGCGGTTCCGGCCTATCTCGGCCATCTTCCCGACGCCGACATCGAGGCGATGCTGAACGAACTCGCAGCCGAGCTCGGTTCGGCGCTCGGCCAGGAGCGGCTCTATGTGTCGTTTCACGGACGCGCCTGGATCCTCGACGCCGGCGCCCCGGACGCGAAAGCCTGATCCCATACGCTGCTGCGCCTTAAACTGGCATTGCCCGGACACCCTCTTGCTCCATCGAAGATCTGCCCCGAATCGGGCGAATCAGGGCATGATCTGTCGTCCCGGCCGGCTCCTTTGCGTGAACCCGGGCGGGAGCAGCAGAACGCAGCAAATGAACTCCACGCGCCTTATGGCGTCCCCGTGATATGCAGTTTCCGCCCATGGGTGAGCAGGTCGCCAGGCTTCATGTCCGCCCCGCATGGGCCGAGCCATTTTGCGTCCTGCTTTGTGGTTGAGTCGGCGCGGCCCATAAATGGCGGGTTGTCGTGTGCGGTGATGACGGTCGTGTAGGCGGAATCCCCGTTGAGCGTCGTCACCGAGTGGCTGGTCGTCTCCGACTTCGTCGGACGGCAGACTGAATCATCGGTGATGACGTCGCCGTCGCGATGGATCTCATGCCGGCTGCAAATTTCGGCGGTGGTGGCCTTGGCCTTCCCCAGCAGCTCGGACTCGGTCGCAGCGTCAAGGCATAGGCGGGCCACGTCCGGCGGAGAGCCATTTTGGCTGGTGGCGATCTCCCAAAGCCCTGGCTTGCGCGCCGGGACCTCGTCCGCAAACGCTGCCGCCTGCATTGCGAAAAGCGGTGCGGCGAAGATGAGCGCCTTACGGATCATGAAAACCTCCTTCATGGAATGATGGTCGTGCTCCGCCCGGGCAGAACCACCCAGATTAGAAAAAACGCGCCCGCTTTATTCCCGCCCGTCGATCGCGAGATCGAAGACGCCGAAGCCTTCCGCGTTGGTGGGGCGTTGCAGCACCTGCGGATGGCGCAGCGTGCGGATCGTGTCGTTGCAGCCGGCCTTCCAGTGCTCGATCATGGTCTGGCGCGAGAATTCATAGTCCTTGCACGCGCCTTCATATTTATTGGCGCGGTAGATGAGGTGGACGACGTTATAGACTTTTTCGTCCGCCTCGGATTCGAGCAGCTTCCATTCGGGATCGTTGCGGCGTTCTTCCGGCAGCTCCCTTAACAGGTGGTCGACCGCGCGCCGCAGCCGCTGCATCTTCTGGAACTCGTCGGTGCCGAGCCGCGTGCGGCTCGAATAGCGGATCTCTTTCGTGCGCAGATCGACTTCGCTGAGATCGCGCGGCAATTCGCCGCGCGCGCTCCAGAGATCGACCTGGAAGGCGAGCGTGTCCGCGCGCGGGCTGCTGTCCAGCACCCATTGCAGCGGCGTATTCGAGACGATGCCGCCGTCCCAGTAATATTCGCCCTCGATCTCGACGGGGGGAAAGCCCGGCGGCAGCGCGCCGCTGGCCATGATGTGTTCGGGCCGTATTTCATGCGTCGTCGTATCGAAATAGACGAAATTGCCGGTGGCGACATTGGTCGCGCCGACGCTGAGCCGCATCGGCCCGCTGTTGATCCGGTCGAAATCGACGAGCCGTTCGAGCGTCGCCCGCAGCGGCTTCGTGTCGTAGTAGCTCAAGGCTCCTGGCGTGCCCGGCGCCTGCAGGAACGGCGGCAGGGTGCGCGGCTCGAAGAAATTCGGCGCCCCGGCGAGAAGGACCTTGAATGCGCGCAGCTGGTTGACGAGGCTGTGCAGATAGTCGCCCTTGATGTCGATCCCTTTGAGCAGGGGAAGCAGCGGCGCGGCCGTGATCTCCTCCCAGAACTCGCGCAGGCGCGCCACCCGCTTCTCCGGCGGATTGCCGGCGATGACGGCGGCGTTGAGCGAACCGATAGAGATGCCTGCCACCCAGTCCGGATGGATGTCCGCCTCAAACAGTGCGTCATAGACGCCGGCCTGATAGGAGCCGAGGGCGCCGCCGCCCTGCAGCAGAAGAGCGATCCGCTCGAAGGGCGGGCGTCCTCGCGCGATATGCGGATCCAGCGTGTGAGACGGCGAAGATGTCATGTCGGCTTTCTCATGGTGCGGCGCTGGGCGGCGTCGGCTTCGCCGGGGCTAAGCGCCTGATCAGCCTCGTGCTGATCGGCGCGTCGGAATTGGCGCAAGCGTGGCGAATCTATCACAGCTTTCTCGGTCAAGGCTATGTTAGCTGATGAGCAGGATCAAACGCTACGATCGGGCCTGTGTCCAGTGACTCAAACCGTCGGCGCGCGGGCGCGCCCTGACCAGAAAGATCAGGCGATGCCGTCGGACCGGGCCGTGCGGCGCCGTTGGGCCGCGTCCGAAGCGCTCGCCCGCCCGCCGGGGGCGAGGCTTCGCCGCGCATTGGCCGTCATGTTGGCGCCGACGCTCGCGGGCTGCGCCGTCGGGCCGAATTTCACGCCGCCCGTCGCGCCCGTCGCCGACAAATATCTCGAGTCGCACAACCCGTCCGTCAAAACGGATCGGCAGGACTATCGCGACTGGTGGAAGGCGTTTCACGATCCCGTGCTCGATCGCCTGATCGAGACGGCCTATGAGCAGAACCTCACTTTGCTCAGCGCCGGGACGCGGGTGTTGCAGGCGCGGGCCGAACTTGGCGTCGCGGTCGGCGAGTTCTATCCGCAGCAGCAGGGCGGCTACGGCCTCACCACTTACAATCGCCCGAGCCACGCCGACGCCGCCGCCAACCCGCAGTTGAGTTTGAGCAATTTCTGGCAGTCGCAGCTCGGCCTCAAGGCCGCATGGGAGCTCGATTTCTGGGGCAAGTTCCGGCGCGGGGTCGAATCCGCCGACGCCGCCTATCTCGCCTCTATCGCAAGCTATGACGACGTTCTCGTCACTTTGCTCGGCAGCGTGGCGAAGACCTATATCGGCATCCGCACGCTGGAGAAGCAGATCGTCTACGCGCGGGAGAACATCGTTCGTCAGAAACAGGCGCTGCAGATCGCGCGCGACCGCTTCACCGGCGGCACGGCGACCAAACTCGACGTCTATCAGGCCGAGAACGTGCTGGGGCAGACGGAAGCCTCGGTGCCCCAGCTGACCGTCCAGCTGCAGCACGGCGCGAATGCGCTGCGCGTGCTGCTCGGCATGCCGCCGGAGCCATTCGGCTCGCTGCTGGGGCGCGAGACCGCCAAAATACCCGTCGCGCCGCCGAAAATCTTCGTCGGCATCCCGACCGACCTCCTGCGCCGGCGCCCGGACGTGCGCGCCGCCGAATTGAAGGCCGCGGCGCAAAGCGCTGAGATCGGCGTCGCGCTGTCGGATCTTTATCCTGCGATCAGCCTGACAGGCAGGATCGGCGGCTCCGCCAGCACCATCAACGGCGCGCAGCTCGTCTCGATCTTCACGCCGGCGGGCCTCACCTATTCCTTTGGGCCGTCGTTCCAGTGGAACATTCTGAACTACGGCCAGATCACCAATAATGTGCGCCTGCAGGACGCCACGCTGCAGCAATATCTCGTCGATTATCAGCAGTCCGTGCTCAAAGCCCAGCAGGACGTCGAGGATGGGATCGCCACCTATCTGCAGTCGCGCATCGCGGTCGCGGCGTTGCGCCGCTCCGTTGTGGCGGCCAATGGCGCGCTCGGCATCTCGATCCTTGAATATCAGCAGGGCACGCGCGACTTCACCTCGGTTCTGACCTCCGAGCAAAATCTCCTTACCGCCGAAAACGATCTCGCCATCGCCGAGGGCGGTGTGCCGCTTGGGGTCCCGCAGGTCTATGAGGCCCTTGGCGGCGGCTGGCAGATTCGCGAGGGCAATGATTTCGTGCCGCCCGCGACCAACGCCGAGATGCGCGCGCGCACCGATTGGGGGACGGTTCTGCCGCCCGCCGGATCGCCGCCGCCGCCCCCGCCGGCTCTGGCCGCGCCGACGCCAGGGTTGCCGGGGCCGCAGGACGAGGGTCCGACGGTTCGGGCGCCGGAATTTTGAGATTTGTTTCTATCAAAGGTCGTTCCGCCATGAAGCCGAGATCGATTGGAGCACTGAGCAGGGGCCAACCGGCGAACGCCGGTCCGCGCGCGGGCGCGTGGCTCGCCGCGCTCTTTACGGCCTTCGCCTGTTTCGCCGCGGGTTCCGCCTTTGCGGCGCCGCCGCCCGAAATTCCCGTGGTGAAGCCGAAGGTCCAGTCGGTGACCGACCATATCGAAGTCACCGGCACGGCGGCCTCGGCCAATGTCGTCAAGTTGATCGCGCGCGTCGAAGGCTATCTCGACAAGATTCACTTCGCCGATGGGGCGCTCGTCAAGAAGGGCGATCTTCTCTTCACCATCCAGCAAGCTCAATACAAGGCGCAGCTGCAGGAGGCGCAGGCCCAACTGCTGGCGCAGGAGGCGGCGCTCGTCTACGCCAAGACCGAAGTCGTTCGCTATACGGCGCTGTTTCATAAGAATGCGGCGACGGCGACCGAAGTCGACAAATGGGTCTACCAGCAGAAGGCGGCGGAGGCGGGCATTCTCGGCGCGCAAGGCCAGATCGAGGTCGCCAAACTAAACCTCGACTATACTGAGGTTAGGGCGCCCTTCGACGGCCTCATGGGCAAGCATCTCATCGATCCCGGCAATGTCGTCGGCGGCGGCGGCCAGCAGACGGCGCTGGCCGAAATCAACCAGCTTGATCCGATCTATGTGACCGCGACCCTGAGCGAGCAGCAGGTGCTCTCGATCCGCGCCAACGTCGCTCAGCGCCGGTTCTCGCCCGCCGAACTCCTGAAGATTCCGCTCGACGTCGGCCTTGAGGCCGGGACTGGATTTCCCTATCACGGCACAATCGAATTCGTCGCGCCGCAGTTTGATCCCTCCACCGGCACGCTGCAGGTGCGCGGCATCTTCGCCAATCCCGACCGCAATCTGTTGCCGGGCCTCTTCGTGCGGATGCGCCTGCCGGCCGGACATGCGGTGCAGGGCGCGCTGCTCGCGCCGGCGCGCGCCATCGGCGAGGATCAGGGCGGCCTTTATCTCATGATCGTCAACAAGGATGATACCGTCGAACAGCGCTATATCAAGGCGGCGGAGCAGGTCGGCGACCTGCGCGTCATCAGCTCCGGCCTTTCGCCCGATGACCGCATCGTCATCGGTGACCTCTGGCGCGTCTCGCCGGGATTAAAAGTTGTCCCAAAGCTGACGAGCATCGACGCGCAATAGGACCTGTGGGACCCGGGCCATGATATCGAAATTTTTCATCGAGCATCCGGTCCTCGCCAATGTGCTGGCGATTATCATCGTGCTGATCGGCGCCGTCGCGGTCTATACGCTGCCCGTCTCCGAATATCCGAATGTCGTGCCGCCGACGGTGCAGGTCACGACGCGCTATCCCGGCGCCAGCCCGCAAACGGTGATCGACACCGTCGCCCTGCCGATCGAATTGCAGGTCAATGGCGTCGACCAGATGCTCTACATGCAGTCGACCAGCGCGGCCGACGGCACCTATACGCTGACGGTGACCTTCAACATCGGCACCGATCCCAATATCGATCAGGTGCTGGTGCAAAACCGCGTCAACAGCGCGTTGGCCTCTTTGCCGGTGGCGGTGCAGTCGCAGGGCGTCACGATCCAGAAGAAGAACACCGCGATTCTGCAGATCGTCACGCTCGATTCGCCGGACGGGCAATATGACGGCCTGTTCATGAGCAATTACGCGACGATCAATCTCGTCAACGAACTCGCCCGCCTGCCGGGCGTCGGCAACGTCACCGTTTTTGGCGCCAGCAATTACGCCATGCGCATCTGGCTCGACCCGAACAAGCTTTATTCCCTCGGGCTGGAGCCGAAGGACGTCATCAACGCCGTGCGCCAGCAGAGCCAGGAGGTAACGGCGGGCCAGGTCGGCATGCCGCCGGCGCCGAAGGACCAGGATTTCCAATATACGATCGACATCCAGTCGCGCATGAACGAGCCGGCGCAG
>JBKQMI010000098.1:0-20390 GCA_052146775.1 Methylocella sp.
CGGGCCAGCGCGTCCTCGGCGGCGGCGAGCGGCGTTTTGAGCGCATCCAGCAAGCGCCCCTCCGCGCCAAGGACCGGCCGCGGCATCGGCGGGGCTCACGCGAGCAGCGCGGCGACGTCGATTTCTATTCCCTTGACGAGAGCCGGCGCGACCATGCCGCTGGTCCGGCGCTCCTGCGAAACATAGGCGCCGTCCTTGGGCCGGCGGCAGATTTCGATGGCTGCGCCGTAAATATCGACGATCCAGACCTCCGGCACGCCGAACTGCGCGTAAAGCGCAAGCTTGCGGCCGCGATCATAATCGAGCGAAGAGTCCGCCACCTCAATGAGAAGGAGCACGTCAGCGGCGCTGGGGTGGCTCGCCCGATAATCGTCGGCGCGCGGCCGCAGCAATAAGAGATCGGGTTCGGGCTCGTTGAAGGCGTCGAGACGCAGCGGGTTTTGCACGCTGACGAGCGCGACGCCGTCCGCCGCCGCCCGCGCGAAGCAGCGCACGAGCCGGTTGATCAGGGCCGCGTGCGGGCTGCCGATCGCGTTCAGGTCGATGATCTCCCCGTCGATGAGCTCGACGCGATCGGCGCGGGTCAGAATGCCGGCCTCGGCCATTTTGTAATAGGCGTCGACGTCGAGCCTATGCCGCGTCGGCTCGCGCGGACGATTCTGCATGCCGCCCATGGGGTCTCTCCGATGCGCCATCTTAAAGGTTCCGCGGCCGAAACGCGAACGGTCGCCGGAACGAGCAAACCGGCGCGCGGCCAGGCGGCCGAATCGCCAGCAACAGATTGTTAGAACAAGCTAATCGACCCATCAACGAAGTGAACGGAGAAATCGCTTTCGTCACCAGGGAGCCAGTTTTCCGGGCCCATAACAATCGATAATCACTGCGCATCGCTCAAGTCCCTCCCGCCTCGGCGTCGTTTATCGATTGCGAAAAGACCAAGTGCTTGACCAAGGTCTTGGTAGAACGTACCATACGCCGAGAATTACCGTCGACTGCAGGAAAGGCGCAAATATTCATGTCGATCACCGTCAAGGTCGGCGAAGCCAAGACCCATCTGTCCGACCTGCTCGCCAGGGTCGAGGCTGGCGAAGAGGTGATCATCGCGCGCGGCAATGAGCCGATCGCGAAGCTGACGCGCATCGACAGCCGCGCGCAGCGGCGCGCGGCGATCGAGGCGCTCAAGGCCGAACGGGCGAAGGCCCAGCCTGTGACCACGGAAGAAATCCTGGCCTGGCGCCACGAAGGGCATCGTTACTGATGGCTTTCGTCGTGGATGCTTCCGTGGTCGGCGCGTGGCTGCTGCCGGACGAGGATAACGCGCTGGCCGAGATCGCCATGGCGCGCATGGAAGAGGAGGATGGCTTTGCTCCGGACCTCCTCTGGCATGAGATCCGGAGCATCCTGCTCACCGCGGCGCGGCGGCGGCGCATCGCTGGCGAAGACATTGTCGCCCTGCTCTATCGCCTCGCCGCTACGCCGCTGAAGAATGCGGGGGCCGGCGACGGCGTCGAGATCGTCCGGCTCGCGCTGCGCCATCAGCTCAGCGCCTATGACGCCGCCTATCTCGCGCTCGCGGTTCTGCGCGAGCTGCCGCTCGCCACGGCCGACAAGCGTCTGGCGGCGGCGGCGCGCGGCGAAGGCGTGCCGCTGATCGAGGCGTCGTCAATATGATAACGACGAGCTTCACGGCTCCCGCGCTTGTTTTGGCCGCTCCCGATCAGGCGCGGCCTCCCGTTCGACATCCGGCGGCGCCATGACCACTCCCTCCCCTGCCTGTCCGCGCAATCCGGTCACGCGCCGCGCCCTCGATCTCGATGCGTTGGCGGCGATCCTGCCGATGGATCGGCGCGACCGCCTCGCCGAGATCCTGACCGACGACGACGTCGCCACCCTGAAGCATCTGGCCCGGGAAGGCATGGGCGAAAACAGCCTGCGCGCGCTCGCCTCCGATCTCGCCTATCCCGAGGCCTGGGCGCTGGCCTCGACCGGAAGCGCCCTGCCCTGGCCGGCGCCCGAGGCGCTGGCGCTGAAATTCGTCGCGCATCATCTCTGGGATCCGGCGCGGCGGGAACGGTTTGCGCCGGACCTTGGTCTACCCCCACAAATCGCAATGGCCGCCTGACCCCCAGGTTTTAGACAGTCTCATGGGCGAGTTCTATCAACTGATGCAGGAGGACCCAGCCGCCGATATTCCACGTACCGTCCGTCGCGCGGAGTTGTGGCTTTGTTCAGCTGAGCGGGCCACGTTAAAAGCGTGGATCGCCGCGCAGGAGAGCACGCGTCCGCTTGCCGACCCACGGAACTGGAGAGTTCGTTGGCGGCTTTTGCAAAGCCGTTTCGAGTTGTGGCGTTGGCGCGGCGACGGGGCAGCCTTTCGCCATCCCTACTATTGGGCTGGTTTTGTCCTCCTCACGGTCCACGGCTAGCTGGATCCTGGCGTCGCCAAGCTGGTCCAAGCTGCCCATATCCAAGTCAAGGTGTTCCGGCGCTTTTGCCTGGGGTCCCGCTTCGGCGCCGATGCACAGCCCGGTCAGAGCAAGTGGGTGTTCAACTACGCCGAAGGTCATCGCGCCGGCTTGCGCGTCGGGATGGCGTTCACCGAAGCGACGGCGAATTTCCTGGTGAACCGCCGGATGAACAAATCGCAGCAAATGCGATGGATACGACGCGGCGCAGACCGGCTGCTGCAGGTCCGTTGCGCCGTCTACAATGGAACGCTCGGCTCCGGGTCCGGCCAGCGGTTTGAGGCCCCCGTTGGGTTGCCTTCAGAAATGCCGATGGCAGCCTGCCCCCCAGAGTCTGGACAGTTCCTGCGCGGCGGCGGCCGGTTGCAGCGTCGTCGAGCCAATGATCGCGGTAGCCGTGAGGGCCAGCGCGGACGCGGTGCCGAGAAGATGGTTGGGGATAGTTTGATTTTTCATAAACGTGCTCCATGTTGAGTGTAAATCGCAGCAAATCGTCATCACGCCGTCGTCTGCAATTGAGATAGTATAGAGTAGTGCTCAATTATCGACGATACGGTGTGGTCGTGTTGCGCCGCAAGAATACATTTACCTTCAAAAATTTACGCCGGCGCATGAAATCCGATCAGGATTTCGCGCGTCGCCCCTGGGGCGCCGCCGATTTGCTTTGGTCTGCAATCCTAAGACAATTCGAGATGGGCATTCGCGAAGCAAATATTTTCTGTTTGCGTCGAAAAAATCGCTTTACGGGCGGACTGGGCGCGTCTTATTATTCTGCGCACCGCCTGTAGGTTCGCCGGTTCAGAAAGAACTCCCGGTATGCGTGACGAATTTGTGAAATGGGAGAAGGATCGATCTGAACGGCGGGCTGTTCCGACGACGAGCGGCTGATGCGCGGGCCGTCCGGCTTCGCGCCACAGCGCGCTGACGCGCGCCGCGCCGAAGCGAATGGCCAGCTCGCACCGCAAATGCGGCGTGCGCACAAACTACACAGGCAGGGCGTCGCCGACGCCAAGGCCGGGCGTTGGAAACCCGCGTTGCAGGCGTTCCTGGAAGCGGCGCGATTGGCTCCCGACCAGCCGGGATTTCATTATTGCAAGGGTGTCGCTTTATGTCGTTTCGATCGTTTCGACCAAGCGATCGACGCGTTTCGCGCGGAGCTGATGATTGTTCCCGAGCATGCGCCCGCGCTCGCCGAGATCGGCACCTGCTATGCCCGGACCGGCCGCGTGCGGGACGGAATTCCTTATCTTCGTAAAGGGTTGGCTCTGCGGCCGAATATGCCGCTCGCGCAATTCAGCCTCGGCCTCGCGCTTCTGACTGACAGCCGGCGCAAGGACGCCATTGACGCGCTCGGCAAGGCGATCGAATGCGACGGCGCCTATGCCGACGCCTACCGGACGCGCGGCCTCGCCTTCGCCATGGACGGGCAATTCGAACGAAGCGTCGATGACTTGCATGTCGCGGCGGCGCTCGACAGCAAAAATTATCAAGCGATCCTCGAACTTGGGATGAATTTCGGCGTCGCCGCCCGCGAGCAGCAGGCGGGCCGCCTGTTCGAAATGGCGGCCGAGGCGGCGCCGGATATCGCGCTGCCGCAATATATCTTCGGTCAGTTTCTGATCAACCAGCGGCTGTTCGAGCGCGGACTTACCTATGTCAATCGCGCGATCGAGCTCAATCCCTTGCAGGCCGAGCCCTACGTCGCTCGCGGCTTTGGTGCGCTTGGTCAAGGACGCATCGAGGAGGCCGTCGCCGGCTTCCGGCGGGCGGGCGAACTTGACCCGCAAAACGCCGCGATCGCCGGCACATTGCTGTTCGCTCTGCAGCACAGGCCGGGCGTCACAAAAGCCGAACTGTTGCAGGAGCATAAAAGGTGGGGCGCCCTTTGTCAGCCTGAGCCGGCGGTGGACAGGCTGTCGTTTCAAAACGATCCGGATCCGGCGCGCCGGCCGCGGCTCGGTCTCGTATCCGCCGACATGCATCGGCATGCCGTCGCGTTTCTTACGCTGCGGGCTTTCGAGCAGTTGGCGGAGTCAGGCTTCGAGGTGGTCTGCTACAAGACTGATCGCAAACGCGAAGACGATGACTTCAGCGAGCGATATAAGGCCTTCGCGGTCGCCTGGCGCGACGTCTCCGATCTCGATGATTTCGCCTTCGCCGCCCAGATCGTTGAAGATCGCGTCGATGTTCTGTTCGACCTCTCCGGGCACACAGCCGGCAACCGGCTTTCCGTCTTCGCCAGACGCGCCGCGCCGATCCAGCTTGGATGGGCCGGCTATGTCGGAACGGTGGGTCTCGACACTTACGATGGGATCATCGCCGACCCGGTGGAGATTCCCCCGCAGGACGATCCATTTTACGTCGAGCCGGTTATACGGCTGCCCGATTGCTATGTCTGCTACCATCCGCCGACGGACTCGCCGCCTGTTGCGCCATTGCCCAGCGCGTCCCGGGGGCCTTTTACATTCGGATGTTTCAACCGGCCCGCCAAGCTCAATGAAGAGGTCGGCAAAGCCTGGGCGCGTATTTTGGAGGAGGCGCCAAATTCGCGCATTTTGATGGTCTATGGCGGCCTCGGCGAGGCTGCGACGCAGGAAGCCGTCCGCGGCGTGCTCGAACGGGGCGGCGTACCGCGCGACCGCATCGATCTCGTCGGAGAAACCGAGCAGGCCAAGCTGCTCCAGGCCTATGCGGAGGTCGATCTTGGACTCGACCCATTCCCATATTCGGGTGGCGTCACAACGCTGGAGGCGATGTGGATGGGCGTTCCGAGCGTGACATTCGTCGGCGAGACATTCGCCGGGCGTCACTCTGCGACACATCTGACGGCGGCGGGTCTCGGACAATTCTGCGCCAATACCGTCGAGGACTATGTTGAGACGGCGGTCTCCTGGAGCCGACGGCCAGGGGAACTCGCCGAACTGCGAGGGGGTATGCGCGAAAGGGTCGCCGCCTCGCCGCTGTGCGATGCGCCGCGCCTGGCGCAAAATCTCTCGCGCGAGCTGATGCGGCTGTGGACGGACTGGTGTGAAAACCGTCGCATGCGGATTGCGAGCTAGCGGACCCGCCCCGGGGCAGGACGTCCCCTTTTACCCTTCGCCCGACATGGAGGCTTTCACGTTGACGCAGGCAGACGCAAGGCGCGCGCCGGAGTTCGTCCGGGCGATCATCGACAGAGCGCTGGCCCTGTTCCAGCAAGGCAGGTTCGACAGCGCCGAGGTTTTGCTCGCCACGATAGCCGCCGATGAGACGGTCAAACCGATGGTTCTGCATCTGCGCGGTCTCACAGCGATGCATCTCGGGCAAAAGGAGCGCGCGCAGCAATTTCTCCAGGAGGCCATCCGCGCCAATCCGACAGATTGCGAGGCGCACGCAAATCTCGGCCTGCTTCTGCTTGAGACGCGACGCCATCCGCAGGCCGCCGCCGCCTACGCCGCCGCTCTCACGCTCGATCCGCGCAACCCGGCTTGGCATTTCGGCCTTGCCAAGGCTCTTGCGGGATCAGGCCTTTCCGATCTTGCGATCGATAGCTACCGCGACGCATGCTCCCGCGCGCCGGATTATGCCGACGCCGAGATCGATCTTGCTTCGCTGTTGAGCGACTGCGGCGAGAGCGCGGAAGCCATCGCGCTCTTGCGTCATGCTCTGACGCGGCATCCCGACCGAGCCGATCTGCACATGGCTCTGGCCTTCTGCCTGCTGGCGATCGGCGATTGGCCGGCAGGCTGGAAGGAGTATGAATGGCGGTGGTCGGACCCAAGCCTCGGCGAGAAACCATTGCCCTCCGATCGACCTTTTTGGCAGGGCGAGGATCTGTCCGGCAGGACGATCCTCTTGCAATGCGAACAGGGCTTCGGGGAAATACTGCAATTTGCGCGTTACGCGCCTGTGGTCAAGGCTCGTGGGGCCGAGGTCATTCTACGCGCTCCAACGCAGTTGCTGCCGCTTCTCAAATCTGTCGCCGGCGTCGACGCGCTGATCGACGTGGACGAAGCCGCGCCGGCTTTCGATGTCCACGCGCCGCTCTTGTCGCTGCCCGGCGTCTTCGGCGCGCGAATTGACGCTATTCCGGAATGCGCGCCCTATCTCGCCGCCGACCCCGCCCTGGTCGAAGGCTGGCGAGAGCGCCTTGGGGCGCATTCCGGCTTGTCGATCGGTCTCTGTTGGCAGGATAATCCGGCGCATTCAATGGATCAGTTTCGCTCGATGCGCCTCGAAGTCCTGCGGCCGCTGCTGGGTTGCCCCGGGACTCGCTTCATCAGCCTCCAGATCGGTCCGGGCCAGGATCAATTGACTGGATTCGAAGGCCAAATCATTGAGCCAAAGTTTGACGGCGCCGGCGACTCTTTCGCCGATACGGCTGCGATCATCGCCAATCTCGATCTCGTGATTGGCGTCGACAGCGCCGTCGTCCACCTTGCCGGGGCGTTGGGAAAGCCCGCCTGGATCCTACTTGCGGCGCGCGCCGACTGGAGATGGCTCAGGGAGCGCAATGACACGCCCTGGTATCCGCAAGCGAAATTGTATCGCCAGGAAACGCTGGGCGATTGGGACGAGGTCGTCGGTTGGCTCAGAACGGATCTCTGGGAGCTCGCAGGCGCTTCGCCCCCAGCTAAGGATGCGATTGCAGACTCGGCGCGGAGCCGGCGAAGGGCTGATCCCTCCCTCTGCGACGCGCTCTTCATGGAAGGCGTGCGCCATCATCGCGCCAATGACCTCGGGCGCTCGAAAAAGCTGTTCGAACGCGTGCTTGCGCTCGATCCCCAGCATGTTAGCGGGCTTTGCAATTTAGGGGCTCTCGAAAGGTCGATCGGAGGCCATCATCGCGCTCGGGACCTGTTGGAGCGCGCAGTTTCCCTCGCTCCTGAGCACGCGCCCGCTCGGCTAGCTCTGGCGGATACGCTGCTCGCCGGCGGCGACAGCGAGGCCGCGATCGCGCATTACCGGAGAGCGTGCGCGTTCGCGCCGAAAAGCGACGCCGTCCACGCCGCCTTCGCCATGGCGCTGGAAGACCTCGGCGACCATGACGCGGCGATGGCGCATTTCGAGCTGGCGGCGAAGATCAATCAGCGGCAGTCTCCCGAATTCTTTGAAGCATTGGGACGCGCCTCCCTCGCCCGAGGCAATCTGCAAGGCGCCGAAATCAGCTTTCAGCATGCCCTCGCGTTGCATCCAAAGTTTGTAACCGCGCATTGCGGATTGGGCGATGTCTATCTGTCCCTCGGACGCCGTGTCGACGCAGGCGCCAGCTTCCGACGGGCGCTCGATATCGACCGGGGTTCAAGCGCCGCTCATCGCGGGCTGGAGCGGTTGCGCCTTGCCGCCATCTGAAAATTCAAGGCGAATCATCCCGCGCGCATCGCGCATCGCAATTCTCTCCGCTGTTTCAGCTTGAACTTCGTTTTTGGCTACGGTCTCTTCTATGTCGCCGATGAGCAGTTCGAGTTGCTCGACCGCGCGATCGAGCTTTTTGGACGAACGGCGAAAGCGAATCATCAAATCCTTTCAAAATGTTGAAACGGGCCACTAGCTTCACAGCGTCGCCCCCGGCCCCGCGATCGGCGCCCGCCCTATCTGCGACAAGCGCTCGCGCACCCCAGCTCACGTCGATGTTTCAACGGACGCTTCTCGCCAATATCGCGCGTTATCGGCGTTATCCGGAGGCGGGCCGACTTAATCGGCTCCAGGGGACCGCTCAGGTGATGTTCGCAATGCGGCGAGATGGCACAGTGAAGGACGTCTGGATTTGAAACAGCTCCGGGCATGATCTCTCCGACGCCGCCGCGATTGACACGATCGGCAAGGCGCAGCCGTTGCCGAGAATTCCATCGGAACTGCCCGATCAGCCCAATATTCTCATTCCGGTCGCCCTCGACCTTGCCGCAATGAAGACTGCGACGGGACTGACCAGCATCGTGAAAGTCACGCTGGTGTCATCGACGGCCGATAGGTAAACTTGCCACTTTCGAGTACGGACAGCAGGGAAGCGGCATCAGGGGGGCTGCTTTCATTGTCCGAATCAAACCGCGCATCGTTGCGCGAAACACTCTCCGCCGATTACGAAAGCCTTGCCGGACGCCTGGCGCGCCGTCTCGGCTCGGCGGATCTCGCTCGCGAAGCTCTACATGAAACATTCTTGCGGCTCGACCGGGTCTCCGAGGCCGTTCCGGTCCGCAGTCCGGGCGATTATCTGTTCCGCACCGCGATAAACGTCGCCAACGATCATCGCAGATCCGATCGTCATCTTCTGAGCGCGGGGGAAATCGCCGCGATCACCAACATTTCAGATGAAGGCCCAGACCCGTCCGTGGTCGTCGAGGGCCGCCTCGAGCTTCAGGAACTGGACAAAGCTCTAGCCGAACTGCCCGACCGCCGGCGGCGCGTGTTTCTGGCCGCCCACATTGAGCAGCTTAACCACAGAGACATTGCGACTCGCTTCGGCGTCAACGTCCGCACCATCGAATTCGACTTGCGGCATGCGATGGAGCATTTGAGCCGGCGGCTTGGCCGGAAGGTCAAGCGGAGATTCGGTCCTCGCCCGAAAGCCGCGGCGGCGGAATAGTCGTCCCATCCTCGCAAAAAATGGCATCTTGACGACGACGGGCTGATGGTCGACGCCTCATCGCGAGCGAGCCTGCTGCGCGGCGAGCGGCGAATCGCTAGAGAACCAGAAGCGCAGGATCGTTGACGAACCAACTTAAAAATGACGCCATTCCGCAGCAAAGGCTTCGGAGAACCTTTGCGCCCGCATTTCCGATTCAGTCGCGGACGACGTTGATCGTCTATATCTTGAGAGCGCCCATTGTGCCGCGGGAGGGCGGACTCTACGGCAGCGACTCGAAAACGAGGGATCTTGACCGCGCCTGACGAATTTCCGGCCGAACTCGAGGCGCTGCTGACCGAAGCGCTCGCGTGGGTGATACGCCTGCATTCCGGCGATGCGACCTCGGACGACGCCGACGCCTTGGGACAATGGCGCGGCAGAAGCCCGGAACATGAAGCAGCGTTCCGGGATGCGGTGAGTTTGTGGCGAACCTTCGGCGACGCGACGCGCAGGCTCGTCGCCGAGAAACAAAGGGTTCGTATGGATTCAGACGCGCGCGCGGGGCGCAAGCTTGTCAGTCGCCGCGGACTCATCAGCGGCGCGATCGCCGCGTCTTTGGGAGGCGCATATTTCGCCGCCCAGTCGCCGCTTGGACTTTGGCCGTCGCTCGAAGAATTGTCGGGGGATTATCGAACAGCCGAGGGCGAGCAGCGCGGCATTTCTTTGTCAGACGACGTCTTTCTCAAGCTCAACAGCCAAACCGCCATCGCCGTGCGTTCGATAAAAGACAACGCCCACATCGAACTTATTTCTGGAGAAGTTTCGATCGTGGCGAAATGCGCCGGCGCGTCTCCGCTTGTCGTCGACGCGGCGGTGGGCAGGATCACGGCGCTTCGCGCAAACTTCAACGTGCGATGTCTCGACGGCGTCGCCTCGGTCTCCTGCATTGGTGGCGCTGTCGGTGTCGCGTTGAAGGGACGCGCGGTCCGGATCACGAGTGATCAGCAGGTGTCGTATTCCGCTGCGACAGGCCTGGGAACGGCGCTGCCTGTCGATCCTCTCAAGCGACCGCTTGGCAGGCCTTTTCATCGTCCGCGACTGGCGGCTGACGCGCCTCGTGGATGAGGTCAGCCGTGATCGGTTTGGCAAAATCATCGTCATGGACGCTCAGCTCGGGAACCACGCGGTCACCGGGACATTCCATCTCGATGATTTCATCGGAAAAGCCCAAGGACTGTTCGGCGCCAGCGTCCAATCCTTTCCCGGCGGCGTAGTGCTTTTGCTCTGAGGCGATGTCCGCCTGCAGCCGAAGCTCGGATCCGGTCCGCCGTCGAGGCGCGAGGCGCGTAGTGTTTGCGGCGCGCCGCCTAGCCCGCGGCAATGTTCTCGACCATGCGCAGCGTTAAACAAAATATTTTTACAATTCTCTGATTCAGTCCCGGGGCCCCCCAATCGTCTACCTAAGTAGTGCTACTTAAGTAGGGTGCGGGTAATCGTGGCGTTTCCCGCCGCGACCGCACGCGTCCCTACGACGAGGCGAGCGGGCGTTCGTGCAAATTGGTCTTAACGAGGGGATAGGCGCGCTTGCGCCTTTCGGGACGCGTCAGCGGCGCTTAAGTCCGGCGGCGATGGCGCTTGTCGGCGCTGTCGCCACGGCTGCGGCGGCGCATGCCGAGCAACCGGCGCCCGCGGCTAATGCGCCGGCCCAGCCGAAGGCCGCAGGGGCGGCGCAGGCGCCGCCGTCGCCGCCGTCTGCGAAAGCGGCCCCGCTTCAGCGCTTCGACATTGACGATTTCGCCGTCGAGGGGGCCGACAAACTGCCGGAGATCGACCTCGATGAGGCGGTCTATCCGTTCCTTGGCCCGAACCGAACCTCCGACGACGTCGAGAAGGCGCGGGCGGCGCTTGAAAAAGCGTATCACGACAAAGGCTATCAGACGGTCAGCGTCGCGGTGCCGCAGCAGAATGTTCAAAGCAAGGTCGTCACCCTCAAGGTGACGGAAATGAAGGTCGGCCGGCTGCGGGTCAAGAACGCGCATTATTTCGACGTCGTTACGATCAAGGAAAAAGCGCCGTCCCTGCAGGAAGGCACGCTGCCGAATTTCGGCGACGTCACCAAGGATATCGTATCGCTCAATCTGTTGCCGGATCGGCGCGTCACGCCAGCCCTTCGCGCAGGCGTAACGCCCGGCACGGTCGACGTCGATCTGAACGTCGAGGACAAGCTGCCGCTGCACGCGAGCGTCGAACTCAATAACCGCCAGTCGCCCGAGACGACGCCGCTCCGGCTCAATGCGACCGTCCACTATGACGATCTTTGGCAGCTCGGCCATTCCTTCAGCTTCAGTTATCAGGTCGCTCCCGAGAACCCGAAAGACGCGCAGGTGTTCTCGGGATCGTATCTGGCGCGCGTGCCGAATGTCGATTGGGCGAGCGTCCTCTTCTATGGCCTGACGTCGAGCAGCAATGTCGCGACAGTCGGCGGCTCGAATGTCGTCGGTCCCGGACAGGTTGTCGGCACTCGGGCGGTGTTCACGCTGCCGAACATGGCGAATTTTTATCACACGCTCTCGGCCGGTTTCGACTATAAGCATTTTCAGCAAACGGTGGGCCTGAGCGGCACTGACTTCTCGTCCCCGGTGACCTATTTTCCGCTGGTCGTCAGTTACGGCGCGACCTATCAGACCGAGGCGTTCACGACGCAGCTCAACGCCTCGGTCACCGACAATATAAGAAGCGTCAGCAGCGACTGGATCGCTTTCGACAACAAGCGCGCCTACGCCTCGGCGAACTTCACGCATTTCAATATGGATCTGTCGCACACGCTGGAATTGCCCGAAGGCTTCCAGATTTACGGCAAGATTCAGGGACAGGTCGCCTCCGGGCCATTGGTGTCGAGCGAGCAGTTCAGCGTCGGCGGCCTCGACACGGTGCGCGGCTATCTCGAATCCGAGGTGCTCGGCGACGACGGCGTCGTCGGCAATTTCGAACTGCGCAGTCTCGATTTCGCGGATGCGATGCAAAAGGTGGTGAAGGCGCAGATCGAGGAGACGCCGCTTCCCGTCACCATTTTCAATAACTGGCGCTTTTTCGCCTTCGCCGACGGGGGTATGGCGTTCGTCCTGCACCCATTGGCGGAGCAGCAGGCGCAATTCAATTTGTGGAGCTACGGCGGCGGTCTCCGCTTCAAGATGTTCGACTACGTGAACGGCATGGCCGGAGTTTCCGTGCCGATGATCACGCAGGCCTACACGCACGCGCATGACGCGCGCCTGAACTTCCGGATATGGGGTGAATTCTGATGACAATCGGGTGGGATCGCTTGCGGCGCGTGCGTCAACCTGTCTTTCGGCGGACGACCGCAAATATCCTCTCGGGTCTGCTGCTTGCGTTCGTCGCAGTGCTGGCGCTGTCGCCGTCGGCGGCGAAAGCGTGGTGGAACGACGAGTGGCAGCTTCGCAAGAAGATCACCATCGACACAAGCGCGTCCGGCGCGAACGTCACCGATCCGATCGGCGCGGCGACCGCGCTGATCCGCCTGCATGTCGGAAATTTTCGCTTCGATTCGGCGAAGGAGGATGGCGGCGACCTTCGCTTTGTCGCTGGCGACGACAAGACTCCGCTGAAGCATCACATCGAGAAATATGATTCTCTGCTTGGCGAGGCGTTGGTTTGGGTGGCGATCCCGAATCTGCAGCCAGGCGCGAAAACAGACATCTGGCTTTACTACGGCAACAAGAAAGGCGCCCAGACCAGCGACCCGAAAGGCTCGTATGATCCAGACATGCTGCTGGTCTACCATTTCAACGAGCGCGGGACGCCGGCGATTGATTCGACGGTCTGGGCCAATAATGCGCAGAGCGTCGGCCACCCGGCGGATGGTTCAATCATCGGCGAGGGGTTGCGCCTTGACGGCGGCGCCCCGCTGACTCTGCCGGCGTCGCCTTCGCTTGCGCTGGCCGACAATGCGCCACTCACCTGGTCGGCCTGGATCAAACCGGCTGCCCTGCAGCCCAACGCGGTGCTCTACAGCCGGCGCGACAACGGGGCCGGCCTCCTCATCGGCCTCGACAATGGGGTTCCTTTCGTCGAGGTCGACAATGGCGGGTCCGTGCAGCGAAGCGGAGCCGGCGCGCCGATCGCGCCTGAAACATGGCGCCATGTCGCCGTCGTCGCCGACGGCGGGCAGATTGCCCTATATCTCGACGGCGCGCCTTACGCCACGCTGAGCGCCGCGCTGCCGGCGCTGAACGCCGTGGCGCAGATCGGCGGCGACGCGCCCGCCGCCGCGGTCGCAGCGCCGGCTCCAGTCCAAGGGCCAGCCCCCGCCGCAGGGCCCGCCCCCGCGCCGGCCCCAGCCGCCGCTCCCGCAGCGCAGGCGGCCGGCTTTGTCGGCGACATTGACGAGCTGGAGATCTCCAAGGTCGCCCGCTCGCCTGGCTTCATCAAAATCGCCGCGATGGGGCAGGGGCCGGACCCCTCCAAGCTCATTTCCTACAGCACCGACGAGGAGACGGGAAGTTGGCTCTCCGGCTATTTCGCGGTGATCCTGAAATCCGTGACGCTCGATGGTTGGGTTGTGATCGGAATTCTCATGGTCATGGCGGTTTTGAGCTGGGTCGTGATGATCGACAGGACGTCCTATCTCAACAAACAGGCCAAGGCGAACGTCCGCTTTATGAAAAACTTCCGCGAGCTGGGGGACGATCTCGCGAAGCTCGATCAGGGCGACGCCGACGACGTCACAAGCTTCGGAGACCGGATCAGCGCGGACGACGCCAGAATGATGCGATCGTCGTCGCTCTATCGCATCTACCACATCGGAGCCGCCGAGATCCGCCGCCGTTTCGCCGGCAATGACAATCGAAATCCGGTTCTGTCGGCGCAATCGATCGCCGCGATCCGCGCCGCGCTCGACAGCGGCGCCATCAAAGAGACGCAGCGCCTCAACCGGCTCATGGTCATCCTGACCATCGCGATTTCCGGCGGCCCGTTCCTCGGCCTGCTTGGCACCGTGGTCGGCGTCATGATCACTTTCGCCGCCATCGCCGCGAGCGGCGACGTCAATGTCAACGCCATCGCCCCGGGCATCGCCGCGGCGCTCGTTGCGACGGTCGCCGGCCTCTTCGTCGCGATCCCGGCGCTGTTTGGCTACAACTATCTGATCTCCCGCATCAAGGACCTCACCAGCGATATCCATGTTTTCGTCGATGAGTTCGTGACGAAGATGGCGGAGTTCTATTCAGCCGACCGGCCGGCCCCGGCCCAACGCCGCATCGCCGCGGAGTGATGGCGATGCGAGTGCAAGAAGAAGCCAAGCCATACGATGACATCAACATCACGCCGATGCTGGACCTCGCCTACGTCCTGCTGGTGATCTTCATCATCATGACGACGGCGACAGTGCAGGGGCAGAAGGTCAATCTGCCGAAAGCATCCGCGGCGCCGAGCCTGGCGACGCAGACGACCAAGGCGATCACCGTCGCCAATGACGGAAAGATTTTTCTCGACACCATCCCGGTGACGCTGCCGGAGCTGGAGCAGCGGCTGGTGCAGCAGATGGCGCTGACGCCGGAGTTTCCCGTGGTGCTGCGCGGCGACGCGCAGGCGCAATACCAGAACGTGATGGATGTGCTCGACCTGTTGGGCCGCATCGGGCTGACGCAAGTGGGCCTCGCGACCAAGCCCCTGGTGAAATGAAGGAAGAATCGAGCGGCGAGATGAAAACGCGGAACGGCCAGAGCGACGAAGCCGGCGGGCGCGACGAGGCGCGTCCCCCCGCGCGTCGGTCATCGCGGCGCGGAGAGCCAAACACATTGCTGCGTTTCGGCGCGGCGTTGGCGCTCGTCGCCGTCCTTTTCGGCGGCGCAGTGTATTTCTTCTCGCGTCATGACGACATGCCGCCGCCGCGCCAGGTGCGTGAACTCACAGTCGTCAAGATCATTCCACCGCCGCCGCCTCCCCCGCCGCCGCCGCAGAAAATGCCTGAACCGAAAATGATCGAGCAGCCGAAGATGGCCGATCCTCAGATCAAGGAGGAGAAGCCGGTCGACAAGCCGAAACAGGCGCCGGTCAAGGACGCAAAGAACGACGAGCCGCCGGGACCGCTTTCGCTTGACGCCAAGGCGCAAGGACCTGGCGATCTCTTCAATCTTGGCGGCAAACCTGGCGGCAGCGCGTATGGCGGTGGCGGCGGCGGTGGCGGCGGCAGCCGCTGGGGCTGGTACGCCTCCATGGTGCAGGCGCAGATCGAGTCCGCTCTTCGCTCCAATCGCAAGACCCGCAACGCGGTCATGCGCGTGGAGATCCGGCTGTGGGCCGATGGCTCCGGCCGCGTGAACAGGGTTCAGCTGGTATCATCCACCGGCGACGCGGAGCTCGACGCCGTCATCCGCAATGACGTGCTCGGCAGCCTGACGCTGCGCGAGCCGCCGCCCAAAGACATGCCCATGCCGATGGTCACGCGGGTCACCGCGCGCCGGCCGGGCTAGGGCGATTTGAGACAGTTTTAACTCACGACGATTCGAGTGGAGAGTGAGGGTCTGATGTTCGAGAAGAAGCAAGGGGCGAGGCGGCGTGCGAGCGCGATCCCGCTCGCCGCGTCGCTCGGTGCGCTGATGTGCGCCGCTCCGGCTTTTGGCCAGACCGCCGCGGACCCGGATTCGACGCCGGCCAAAAAGGCGGACGCCAGGCACCCGACCGTGTCGCGCGCGAAAGGCGCCTCGCCGAACGCCATGGTCAACCTCCTCAATCTGCTCGTGCAGCAGGGCGTCCTCAAGGAGGAGCAGGCGCGGGTGCTGATCAAGCAGGCCGAGGATCAGGCGTATGTCGCCGGCCAGGCGGCGAAGACGGCGACCGCGAAGGCCGACGACGCGGCGAAAACGGCGGCAGCCGCGGCTGCGGCTGCTTCGCCGCCCGGCGTGAGGCATGTCACCTATGTGCCGGAGATCGTCAAACGGCAGTTGCGCGAGGAGATCAAACAGGAGGTGATGGTCAAGGCGCAGAGCGAGAATTGGGCCTCGCCCGGACTCTACCCCGAATGGGCGCAGCGCATCCACTTCTACGGCGACCTGCGCACGCGCTACCAAGGCAATTTCTTTCCCACCGGAAACGATCAAACCGACGCCGTCAACTTCAACGCTATCAACACCGGCCAACCCTTTGATAACTCAAAAAATTATTCCTATTTTGCGCCGACCTACGATGTGACGCAGGACCGCAACCAGTTCCGGTTCCGCGGCCGGCTTGGCATGGACGCCGACCTGTCCAATGGTTTCGACGCCGGCATTCGCATCGCCACGGGCCAGGACAGTTCGCCGGTGTCCACCAATCAGACGCTCGGCGCGAGCGGCGGCAATTTCTCGAAATATGCGGTGTGGCTCGATCGCGGATATCTGAAGTATAATTGGCAGGACGACCTCACCCTTTCCGCCGGCCGCTTCGACAATCCGTTCTGGGCGCCGACCGATCTCGTCTGGTACAAGGAGCTCGCTTTCGACGGCTTCGCGGTGCAGGCGAAGCACGAGGTCTTCGAGAACTTCACGCCCTTCGCCGTGGCCGGCGCATTCCCGATCTACAACACAGACTTTAACCTCGGCATCAATCTTGCTGACCCCGTGACCGGCGGACCCATTAAAATCCCCAGCTACGACAAATGGCTGTTCGGCGGGCAGCTCGGCTTTGCGTATAAAGTCAATCCCGAAATCACCGCCCGTTTTGGCGCCGCCTATTACGACTTTAACAATGTGCAGGGGCAGTACTCCAGTCCGTGCATCGTGGTGACGGCGTCGGATGTGTGCAATACCGACCTGACGCGGCCGTCTTTCGCGCAGAAAGGCAATTCCTACTTCGCCCTGCGGAACATCATCCCCGATCCGACGGTTCTGACGCCCATCAACCAGTTCCAGTATTTTGGACTGGTGAGTCAATTTCGGCCAGTTGTCGCAACCGGCGAACTTGAGTTCGACCATTTCAATCCCGTGGATGTCATCTTCGACGGCGAAGGCGTCGTCAACACGGCGTTCAATCGGGGGCTGATGAACGCCATCGCCCTCAATAACCGCGCTGGCGTGCCGCTCGGCTCGCCGCCAGGGACTGTGGGTCCCTACAACGGCGGCAACATGGGCTGGCTCGCACGGCTCACCGTCGGCGACAAGACGATCACGCATCTTTGGGACTGGAATGTGAACATCGGCTACAAATACCTGCAGTCCGACGCCGTGATCGACGCGTTTACCGATCCCGATTTCGGCCTCGGCGGCACCAATCTCAAGGGCTACTTCGTTGGCGCCAATCTCGGCCTCAGCGAAAATGTCTGGGCCTCGCTGCGGTGGTTGAGCGCCAATAATATCGGTGGCGCGCCTCTTGCCGCCGACACCATTCAAGTCGATCTCAACGCAAAGTTCTGACCATGCGCAGCCACATCCTCCGCCTCGCCCTGGCGCTGACCGCGATCTTGCTGGCGAGCGCTGGCGCCCACGCCCAGTCCGAAACCGACCGCCTGCGCGACGCATTGCGCGGCGCGACCATGCAGGCACGGTCGCTGGAAGACGAGCGCACGGCGCTGCAGGCCAAAGTTGCGTCTGCGGAGAGCGAGAAAGCGACCCTGAAAACGCAGGTCGAGGCGGCGCGCGCGGAGACGCAGCAAATCGAGAAGCAGCATCGAGAGGCGGTCGACGAGTTCAATCAGCGTCTCGCCGAGCGCGATGAAACCCTCGAGAAATGGAAGGTCGCCTACGAGGAGGCGGCCGGCGTCGCGCGCGCCAAGGACGCCGAAAGGGCGAAGTTCGAAGGCGAGGCGGGCGCCTACAAGACAAGCGTCAAGAACTGCCTGGCGAAGAACGCGCAGCTCGTCAAAATCGGCCGCGAACTCCTCGACCGATACGAGGCGGTGACCATCGGCGACATGATGGCCGCGCGCGAGCCGCTCCTCGGGTTCGGCCGCGTCGAAGTCGAGAACCTGCTGCAGGACTCCACCGACAAGATCCTCGATCAGAAGGCGACCCAATGACCAGCGTGACCAGGACTAAGTTAATGGCGCGCGTCGCCAGCATATGCGCATTCGGCGTGGCGGTCCTCTCGGGGCCGATCCCCGCCGTTGCGCAATTGCAACCGCCGGCGAAAGCCGCGCCGCCGTCCGCGGCGAAGCCGAAGGCTGCGCCTGTGGCGCAAGTGGCCGCCGCTCCCGCTCCCGCGCCCGCGCCCGCGAATGCCTCTAATGAGATTGTGGCGCGCGTCGGCGGCGCCGATCTCACGGCGGACGATCTGCGCGCCTATGTCGCCGCGCTCGGGCCGCGCGAGCAGGCGGCGGTTGCGAAAGACCCGGCCCTGCTGAGCCAGGCGGTGCGCCTGCTGCTCGCCAACCGGCTTGTCCTGCAGGAAGCGGTGGCCAAGAAATGGGACCAGCAACCGAATGTCGCGGCGCAGCTGCAGCGGGTCCGCGAGAACGCTCTCGCCGAGCTCTATCTCCAGTCGGTCGCGACGCCGCCGGCAAGCTTTCCGACGGACGAGGACGTGCAAAAGGCTTACGACGCCAACCGCGCCGCCTTGCTCATGCCGCGCCAGTTCCAGCTCGCCCAGATTTTCGTCGCGGCGCCGAAGGACGGCGACAAGGCGGCCGATGAGAAAGCGAAGAAAAGTCTCGATGACGTTCAGCAAAAGCTGAAGGCGGCGGGAGCGGATTTCGCGGCGATCGCCAGCGCCGGCAACGACTCCAAAGATGGCGGCGATCTCGGCTGGGTCGCCGAAGACCAGATCCGGCCCGAGATCCGCCCTCAGGTCATGGGGCTCGCCAAGAACGCAATCTCCGAGCCGATCAGGCTCGAGGACGGCTGGCACATCCTCAAGCTGATCGACACCAAGGCAGCCTATTCGCGCACGCTCCCCGAAGTGCGTGAACAGCTCGTCCAGCAGATGCGGACCGAGCGCGCGACGGCGCTGCGGCGGGCCTATCTCGCCGAACTGCTCAAGCAGCACCCGCCGGTCCTCAACGAACTCGCCCTGTCAACCCTGCTTGACCAGTCTCAGAAATAGCGCCCCCGCGCGGAGCCCTTCGATGTCCGATAACGCCATCTTCAAACTAACCCTCGATAGCCTGCGCGAGATTCTTCAGCAGGCCGGTTACCGCGTCGAGACGGTGACCGATCCCGTCGTCAATGTTGCGTACCTGCGATCGGCGACGGGCGGACTTGCTTTTGATATCCGGCCCGGAAACCGTCTTGAAGGCGGGGAACAAAGCTTCGCCGACGTCGCGTTTGTCGCCGTGCTTCATGTTCAGGGCGAAATGCCGCTGGAGCTGGTCAATCGCTGGAACGCGACGCGCCGGTTTGGCCGCCTGCAGGTCAGCCAAACATTCCTGGTGTTCTGCATGGATGTCAGCGCCATCGGCGGCGTGAGCCCGGCATATCTGCGCGGGCAGATCGAAACATGGGACCGGCTGGTGCAGGAGCTGATCGCATATCTGCGCGACGAGCTGCGCAAGTTAAGCGCGGCCAAGGGCGTCGATCCGCGAGCAAGGAACGAGCCGCAATCGCCGAAACCGGATCAGCATCGCGCTGTGGACCCGGATTCATCCGCGACGATCCAGTGATCCCCAACCGCCGCCGCCAACATGAAATCCGGTTCGCGCGACTATAACGCACACCGCTCCTGAAAAAGGATCCGCCATGTTCCGGATTGATCTTTGTCATCGCACGCGAAATCGGCCGGAACGATACGGCAGGTTTTCGCGCCGCGCCTTGCTGGCGGGGACGAGCGCGATAGCGCTGGCGCTTGCCGGGACCCAGGGCGCGCTCGCCCGGACTATTGGTGGGAGTTCGGGCGCGGTTGTGCCGGCCTCGACAGGGGCCATGAACGCGGCGATGGCGGCGGCGCAGCAGGCGGCGGCGATGGCGAAGCAGAGCCAGGACGCGCTGGCGCGCGCGACGCAGGCGATCCAGGCCATGCAGGCGGTTCAGGCCGCCGCGCGCGCCGCGGCGCAGGGCGCGGCGAGCACGGTGACGAACGGCCTCAGCCCAGGCGGGCTGGTGGTCGACCCCCGCGTCCTTGCGCGCACGGACCCAAACCTCTGGGTCAACGCCAACCTGCCGACGCAGTCGACCAGCAACGGCCAGACCACGGTGACGATCCAGCAGACGGCGCAGCGCGCGGTGATGACCTGGGAGCAGTTCAACGTCGGCGCGAACACCATTGTCTATTTCAACCAGAGCGGCGGCAATTCCACGACCGGCAATAGCTGGATGGCGCTGAACCGGATCGACGCCACCGGCGTGCCGAGCCAGATCCAGGGCCAGATCCGGGCCGAAGGCGCGGTGCTTCTGATCAATCCCAACGGCATCATCTTCAGCGGCACGAGCCAGATCGACGTGCACACGCTGATCGCC
>JBKQMI010000099.1:0-11706 GCA_052146775.1 Methylocella sp.
GCTATCTCGATCCGCTGCCGGTGAACCGCGTCAAGGCTTTCGAGGACGGGCTGCTGACGCTGCTGCGCACGCAGCACGGCGACCTCCTGGAGGCGATCCGCTCCTCGAAGGACCTTTCAGACGACTCGGGCGCGAAGCTGAAAAGCGTCGTCGAGGGTTTCGCGAAGACCTTCGCGTGAGGGTAGCTCCCTCTCCCCGTTCACGGGGGGAGGGCGAGGGGCATGGGGTTTTGTTCCGAACCTTTATAAAGTCCGCGCGATCGACGCGGCCGCCTCACGCTCTAAGCCCATCACCCCAGCCCTTTCCCCGCATGCGGGGAGAGGGGGCGCGCCAAGGCGCCAGGACAACGAACTTGAGGCAAGAAGAACGCCGATGCCCTCGCTAAAGGATCTTCGCAACCGCATCTCTTCCGTCAAGGCGACGCAGAAGATCACCAAAGCCATGCAGATGGTCGCGGCGGCGAAGCTTCGCCGCGCCCAGCAGGCGGCGGAAGCCGCGCGTCCCTACGCCGAGCGTATGGAGAGCGTTCTCGCCAATCTCGCCGGCGGGATTTCCGCGGGCGGCGCGCCGGCGCTTCTTTCCGGCAACGGCAAGGACGACGTGCATCTCCTCGTCGTCGCGACCGCCGAGCGCGGCCTCTGCGGCGCCTTCAACTCGTCCATCGTGCGCCTCGCGCGCGAGCATGCCCTACGCCTTCAAGGGCAGGGCAAAACCGTGAAGATCCTCTGCGTCGGCAAGAAGGGCTATGACCAGCTTCGCCGGCAGTTCGAGAAGGAAATCATCGAGCTGATCGAGTTGCGCGGCCTGCGCCAGATCGGTTTCGAAAACGCCGATCCGATCGGCAAGAAGGTCATCCGGCTGTTCGAGGAGGGTCAGTTCGACGTCGCGACCCTTTTCTTCTCGCGGTTCAAGTCGGTCATCTCGCAAATTCCGACGGCGTTGCAGCTCATCCCGGCGCAAATTCCGGTCAACGAGAACGCCCCTGCCGTTTCCGGCGCGCAGGCGGCCTACGAATACGAGCCCGGCCAGGACGAGATCCTCGCCGAGCTGCTGCCCCGCAACATCTCCGTGCAGATCTTCCGCGGACTGCTGGAGAACGCCGCCTCCGAGCAGGGCGCGCGGATGAGCGCGATGGACAGCGCGACGCGCAACGCCGGCGATATGATCCGCAAGCAAACGATGCAATACAACCGCTCGCGGCAGGCGATGATCACCAAGGAACTAATCGAGATCATTTCGGGCGCCGAGGCGCTCTGAGCAAGAAAGAGGACCGAAAATGGCAACGGGCAATCAGGGCACCGGGCGGATCACGCAGGTCATCGGCGCCGTCGTCGACGTGGCTTTCGAGGGAAACCTGCCTGAGATTTTGAACGCGCTGGAGACTGAAAACCAGGGACAGCGCCTCGTGCTCGAGGTCGCGCAGCATCTGGGCGAGAACACCGTGCGCGCCATCGCGATGGACTCCTCCGAAGGCCTGACGCGCGGCCAGCCGGTCACCGACACCGGCGCGCCCATCTCGGTGCCGGTCGGCGACGAGACGCTCGGCCGCATCATCAAGGTCATCGGCGAGCCGGTCGACGAGGCCGGCCCGATCAAGACCTCGGCGCGTCGCTCGATCCATCAGCCGGCGCCCTCCTACGCCGAGCAGGCGACGGAAGCGCAGATTCTCGTGACCGGCATCAAGGTCGTCGACCTGCTAGCCCCTTACGCCAAGGGCGGCAAGATCGGCCTCTTCGGCGGCGCGGGCGTCGGCAAGACCGTGCTGATCATGGAGCTCATCAACAATGTCGCGAAGGCGCATGGCGGTTATTCCGTTTTCGCCGGCGTCGGCGAACGCACCCGCGAAGGCAACGATCTCTATTACGAGATGATCGAATCTCACGTGAACCTGAACCCACGCGAACACGACGGCTCGGCCGCCGGATCGAAATGCGCGCTGGTCTATGGCCAGATGAGCGAGCCGCCGGGCGCGCGCGCGCGGGTGGCGTTGACCGGCCTCACTGTCGCCGAGGATTTCCGCGACAAGGGCCAGGACGTGCTGTTCTTCGTCGACAATATTTTCCGCTTCACGCAGGCGGGCTCCGAAATGTCGGCTCTGCTCGGGCGCATTCCATCGGCGGTTGGCTATCAGCCGACGCTCGCGACCGACATGGGCGCCCTGCAGGAGCGCATCACCACCACGACCAAGGGTTCGATCACCTCGGTGCAGGCGATTTACGTGCCCGCCGACGATTTGACCGATCCGGCGCCTGCGACGTCCTTCGCCCATCTCGACGCGACGACCGTGCTGTCGCGCTCGATCGCCGAAAAGGGCATCTACCCCGCGGTCGATCCGCTGGACTCCACGTCGCGCATGCTCTCGCCTCTCGTCGTCGGCGAAGAGCACTACGCCGTCGCGCGCCAGGTGCAGCAGTTGCTGCAGCGCTACAAGGGCCTGCAGGACATCATCGCCATCCTCGGGATGGATGAATTGTCCGAAGAAGATAAATTGACCGTCGCCCGCGCCCGCAAGATTGAGCGCTTCCTGTCGCAGCCGTTCCATGTCGCCGAGGTCTTCACAGGCTCGCCTGGCAAGCTCGTCGCTCTCGCCGACACGATCAAGGGCTTCAAGGGGCTTGTCGAAGGGAAGTACGATCACCTGCCGGAGGCCGCCTTCTATATGGTTGGATCGATCGAAGAGGCGGTCGAGAAGGCCCAAAGGCTCGCTGCGGAAGCCGCCTGAGAAATCGTCAACTGCGATCATCGCGCGGAACTAGCGCCGCGCGAGCTTCTGCCGACCGGGCGCCCGATCGGACCAATGCATTCAGTTTCGGGGACGCGTCATGGCGGACTTTCATTTCGAACTCGTGTCGCCTGAAAGGCTCGTTTTCTCCGGCGAGGTGCAATCCGTCGTCGTGCCCGGAAGCGAAGGCCAATTCACGGTCCTCAAGGATCACGCGCCCCTGATGTCGACGTTGAAGCCGGGCGTCGTCGACATTCTGGAATCGCCGGCGAAGACGCTGCGCTTTTTTGTGCGGGGCGGATTCGCCGACGTCGCGCCGGGCGGGCTCACCATTCTCGCCGAACATGCGGTGCCGCTCGAAGAGTTCGGCGCCGCTCAATTCGCCGCCGATATTGAGGACGCCGAAGCCGAAGTCGCCGGCGCGAAGACGGACGAGGGGCGTCGGCGCGCCGCCGAGAAACGCGATCAACTGATCGAGGTGAAGGGCGCTCTCAAGATCTGAGGCTCTTCACGCGGGCGGCGCGAGGGGCGACGCCATTTTCAGATTGCGCGACCGCGCCGGAGCTTTCTGGCGTCAGATTTCGAGATGGCCTCCGCCATGTGCCGCCGAAGCGAGCGGCGACCTCAGCGGCGCGCCGATTATCATGTGAGCCTCGTGGTCCTTTTCGGCGATTGTCGCGGCGAATATGCCGACGGCTGTCACGGAAAACAATGCCGCGACCAACATCAGGATTGCGAGAGCGGTCCGCATCGTCATGCCTTTCGGTTGGTGCGTCGGCCAGGGGACGCATGATCGCTCGAATGCGAAGCGATCACGCGTCAACGGGCTTAGCTGAGCTGGATGCCGCCGTTGCCTTCAGGCGCGGCGTAGCTGGCGGTGTTCACGTTGCCGTTGCCCTCTGGAAGGGAGTTGGCGAAAACGGCGCCGGACATGAGAAGCCCGGCGGCGAGAAGGGCGATGCTGAGGATTTTCATTGGGTCATCTCCTTGAGGTCGCGCCGGCGATATCGATCGCCGGCAACTCTGAGATAGACCTCGGCGGCAACGACCTTGGTGGGGATTCACACCTGCTGTCGAAACGAAGGGCGAGGCGCCGTCATTTCTTCGATTTGACGTATTTTTTCGACCGGAACCGCCGCCGCCTTCGCTCGAAAACGCGCTAGGCTTTGAAGTCCTGGGCGTCCGCGTCCGCGCCGATCATGCCCATCAGGCGCGGCACGTCGACGAGCGTCAGGGCTCCACGTCCGCGCCGCACGAGTCCGTCGCGCTCCAGGGCGCTCAATTCCTTGGTCACCGTTTCGCGCCGTGTGGCGATCCGCCCCGCGAGATCGGCGTGGACGGGTGGCGGCGACACGATCGCTTCTCTCGGATCCGCGCGATTGCTCTTCGAGAGCCGCAGCAGCTCCATGATGAGGCGTTCGCGAATGGCGAGCGTGGTGAATTCATTGACCCGATTGGCCAGCATGCGGACCTGGCCGGTGACGAGCCGGAGCAGTTGCAGACAGACGTCGGGATGGCTCGTCATGGTCTCCAGGAAAACGGCCGCGGTCATTTTTGCGATCGTCGCGTCGGTGACGGCCAGAATGCTGGCCGAACGCGTCTGGCCGTCGATGGCGGCGAGTTCGCCGAAGAATGCGCCGGCGTTAATGTCGCGCAGAATGGTCTCGCGTCCGGAGATGGACCGGATCATGACGCGGGCGACGCCGGTGATCAGGAAAAAGACGTCGGTGCTCTCATCCTGATAATCAATGACCCACTCTTTGGCGAGGGCGCGCCGCCAGATGCAGCGGGTGTCGAGCCGCGCTATCTCGTCGGCGGTCAGGGATCGAAAAAGCTCGATGCGGGAAAGGGTTTCGTTTTGTCTGGCCATGCTCAAATCGTCGTGGGGCGGCCGGAGCGGATCCTACCCGGGTATTCTACCCATTTTGCGGATCCTGCGCTGAAGTAATTCCATAAGTCCCCAGAAAATTGCCCGGGCCAATTGAAAGGCGCGGGCCTCAGGGAGCGAGAAGCCCCGTCCATTGATCCACTCATCCTCATTGGCGGCGCATCCGGCAAGGCCGGACCGTTCGTGGATCTGACTTGCCCATTCGCCCTTACCCGATCGCCCTCATTGATCGACAGGGATCGGGAAAGTTGGTCGCCCGCTTTGACGAGCCGGGTCAGCCGAGGGTGGAGATCAGGTCGTCGAGCTCTTGCTCGGTGTGGAATGCGATCAGCTCGATTTCTCGCGAGACATTGCGGATCTGAACGCGGCGGACTTCGACCGGGGGCACGGCGAAGCCCGCGCGTTCGATCACCTCGCGCGAGAGGACCATCGCGCATGCAAGCTCTTTTGCCAGGCCTTCGAGGCGCGCCGCGATATTGCCGACTTCGCCGAGGAAGTGGGCCGATTCGCGGCATTCAAGTCCGCCGACGACGGCGATCCCGAGATGACAGCCGGCCCCGAAGCGAAGCGGGAAATCGAACGCGTCTTCGATTTCGACGCTGAGGGCCGACAGCGCTCGCCACAGGTCGCGCAGCGCGAAGATGGCCCCCCGGGCGGCCGCCTGAGGGTCGCGGTCGCCGCCGACAAAGCACATGACCCCATCGCCGGCGACGCTTGTGACGTGACCGCCATTGGCTTCGACCGCCTGGGAGACCGCGCCGACATAGCGATCGATGACATAGAAGGCGTCGTAGGGCAGGCGTCCGTCGGCGAGCTTCATTGAATTGCGAAGGTCGACGAAGAACGCCGCGATCTCATGCTCGGTCGCGGCGCCGAGGATTGTGGCGAATGGCGCTTCTTTCGATCGCCCGAGCGTGAGCAACGGCGTGACATCGACATTCGCGAGCGGGCGCACCTGACAGGCGAGGCGAATGTCGCTGGAGGCGCCGATCGCCGCAAGCGTGTTTATTTCCGCCGCATTGGGCGGAGGCAGGGCGTCGAGCCCCGCGCCGACGCGGATGCGGCAGGTGGAGCAGCGACCCCGGCCGCCGCACATCGAGATATGAGGGATGCCCGCGAAGCGGCTGGCCTCGAGGACCGAGAAGCCGCGCGGCGCGAACGCCTGTCTGCCGCCGGGATAGCTGACGGTCACGGCCCGAAAACGGCGCTGGTGCCACTCGCGGGCGCCGATGAGCGCGAAGAGGGCCCCAACAAGTCCGAGGTAGATCAGGATCAATGTCTCGCCGATGCGCGAGAGCGTCGCCGCCTGCGCGGGCGTCTGCAGATTGAAGGACGCGAGGAATCCCCGATCGAGCACGACCCTCGCGTCGAAATCATGGCCCGCATCGATGATCCCGCTGATGGCGAGAACCGGGATCAGGGTGGCGAGAATGGCGAGGATCGGCATCCATTGCGGATACCAGGGTTTGAAGTGGATCGCGCTGCGCAGCCCTATGCAGCCGTGAATCCAAAGAACGAGCAGCAGCAGAAATTGCCGCGGCACGCCGACAAAAGGAGAGAGAAACCAATAGCGATAGACGACCCAGGGGTAGGTCAGGGGGAGGCTGAACAGAAGATAACCAAGCCGCACATTGGTGGCATGGATGATGATGAGCGGCGGAATCGACAGGCCGAGCAGGATTTGGGCGAGTTCGGCCGCCGGAATCCGGAGATGGCGGCGGCGATAGATGGCGTAAAAGCCAAGCGCGCCGTGGATGAGCAGAGAGCCGTAAAGCAGCGTCTGGCCGACCGCGGTGCGCCAGGGCCACAAAAGAACCAGTCTGATCGCCTCCATCGCGGGGAGGCGCAGGACGCCGCAGGCGTGGTTGAGGAAATGGCTCGTTGCGAAACTGAACAGGATGAGGCCTGTCGTCAGGCGCAGCGTGCGCTCGATCGGCGGATGGCGCCGGGCCGTCGCGCCGGCGCCGCGCAGTGACGCCATCGATGCTTCCGGCAACCCTTCCTCCCCAAACAGAATCGGATCCGCCTTCGCCGCGAACCAGGAGCCGCTATTACAGCTCTGAATGGACGATCCTATCCGAAAACGCAGCATTCTTCTAAGATCATGGCGCCGCCGCGCAGCCTTTCTCGATCATTCCTTGACCGCTCCCTCGGTCCGGATGAATGGTCCGTCGTTTTGAAAAATGCTGTAAACGAGGCTCGGTCCCTCCACTCCCGCTTCCAGGAAGTTTTCGGCTCATATGGCGCCTCCCCTTTTGCTATTGCAGACAATTTCGCTGACCCTCGGCGGTCGGCCCTTGCTCGAGGACGCAAATCTCTCCGTCTCGGCGGGCGAGCGGTTGTGTCTCGTCGGCCGCAACGGCTCGGGCAAGTCGACGCTCCTCAAAATCGCGGCCGGCCTTATCGAGTCGGATGGCGGAACGCGCTTCATCCAGCCCGACGCCAGCGTTCGCTATCTGCCGCAGGAGCCAGATCTCTCCGCTTTCCCGACCGCCTTCGCCTATGTCGAGGCGGGGCTCGGGCCGACCGATGATCCTTATCGGGCGAGACAGCTCCTCAACGAACTCGGCCTTAGCGGCGATGAAGATCCGGCGCGCCTTTCCGGCGGCGAGGCGCGGCGCGCGGCCCTCGCGCGGGTGATGGCGCCTGAGCCCGACGTTTTGTTGCTCGACGAGCCGACCAACCATCTCGACCTCCCCGCCATCGAATGGCTGGAGGCCGAACTCAAGGGGCTGCGCTCGGCGCTCGTCATCATCAGCCACGATCGGCGCTTTCTGCAAAATCTTTCGCGCAGCACGGTTTGGCTCGATCGCGGACGCACGCGGACCCTCTCGCGCGGTTTTGCCGAGTTCGAGGCCTGGCGCGACCAGGAACTCGAAGAAGAGGAACGCCAGCAGCACAAGGTCGACCGCAAAATCGTCGCCGAGGAGCATTGGCTGCGCTATGGCGTCACCGCCCGCCGCAAGCGCAATCAGAAGCGCCTCGCCGGGCTCAACGCGATGCGCGGCGAGCGGCGCCGGCGCCAGGGCGCGACGGGCGATGTCAGGCTCGTCGCGACCGAAGGCAAGATCTCCGGCAAGCTCGTCATCGAGGCCGAGGCGGTATCGAAATCCTTCGGCGAAAGGACGATCGTCGAGGGCTTTTCCACGCGCATCCTGCGCGGCGATCGCCTCGGCGTCATCGGCGCCAATGGCGCAGGCAAGACGACCCTCATCAACATTCTCACCGGCGCGCTCGCGCCCGACTCCGGCCACGTCCGACTCGGCGCGAATGTCGAACTGGCGAATCTCGACCAGGGCAGGGCGAGCCTTGATCCGCAGACAGTTTTGAAGGACGCGCTGACCGGCGGCGGCAGCGATTTCGTCGAGATCAATGGCGAGCGCAAACATGTCATCGGCTATATGAAGGATTTCCTGTTCGGTCCGGAGCAGGCGCGCACGCCGATCGGGCGGCTTTCGGGCGGCGAGCGCGGCCGGCTGATGTTGGCGCGGGCGCTGGCGCGGCCCTCGAACTTGCTCGTTCTCGACGAACCGACCAACGACCTCGATCTCGAGACGCTCGATCTCCTGCAGGAAATGCTCGCCGACTACAATGGCACGCTCGTGATCGTCAGCCATGACCGCGATTTTCTCGACCGCGTCGCGACCTCGGTGCTGCTCGCCGAAGGCGGGGGCCGCTGGGTCGAATATGCGGGCGGCTATTCCGACATGGTGGCGCAGCGCGGCTCCGGCGTCGGAACCGCTCCGGTCGCCCCGGCGAGCGCCGCGCCCAAGTTAAAAGCCGCGTCGCCGCAGCCGCGCGAGAAGCCCGTTGCAAAGGCGCGCCTCAGCTTCAAGGAAAAGCACGCGCTGGAGACTTTGCCCACGCGCATGGAAGAGCTGCGCGGACGGATCGCCGGAATGAGACTCGTTCTCGACGATCCGGAGTTTTACGCGCGCGATCCCGCGAAATTCGCCGAGGCCTCGGCCGCCTTCGCCAAGGCTGAGGCCGAACTCGCGGCGGCGGAGGAGGACTGGCTTGCGCTCGAAATCCGCCGCGAGGAGATCGAGGGGTAGATCAACGGGTTTTGAAGATCCCGGCGACGGCTTCGAGGCCGCCTGCCTTTGCGTAGAATTCGAACGAATCTCCCGAGCCTTTTTAAACTCTTCGACTCTAGCGTCGCGCTCTCGCCAAATATTTCCTTCCCGCGAGAATCAAACGAGAGAGACTCCTGATGTCGATTTCTGCACTCACTTCGACGCCTCCAGCAGCCTATACGCCGCCAACGCCGCCCGCGGCGAGCGCCAACGCCAAGGCTCCCGACGGAGATTATTCGACTCGAGGAGCCGGCCGCGTGAAAGACAGCGGCGGGGATTACAAGCCGATCACCAGCGCCTCCCCGCCGCCGCTCTCGAGCGCGGTCCAGCAAGCGCTGAGCAATCTCAAGACCGGCGGCTGAGATTCAGCGAAAGCACTGCAACACTGGCCAGTTGGCGTCGAGACGCCAACTGGTCGCCCTTCGTCCGTTCTTCGCACGAAGGGGCGATCGCGGCCCGCGTTGCGCATTCCTTGCTTCGTACGACCCATCTCTGTAAGTGTCGTCTTCGCCCGAGCGGCCGAAACACGTGTGGGACCCGTGCCTGGAACCATTCCGCCAGACGACCACGCGACGCCGGAGCGCGCATTGCTGCCGCGGAGGCTGGTCTCCGGCTATGAGGCGTTCCTCGCCGGCCGCTTCGCGCGCGAACATGATCGCTTTGAGCAGCTCGCCGAGGTTGGGCAGAGCCCCCGCGTCCTCGTGATCGGATGCTGCGACTCGCGGGTTTCGCCCGAGGTGATTTTCGATGCTGGCCCCGGCGAAATTTTCGTCATCCGCAACGTCGCCAATCTGGTGCCGCCTTACGGGCCGGATGATGACCTGCACAGCACGTCGGCGGCGATCGAATACGCCGTTCTGGGATTGCGGGTGAACCATATCGTGCTGCTCGGCCACGCGCGATGCGGCGGCGTGCGCGCCTATGCGGACGCCGACCTCGACCCTTACCAGAAGCCGCTCTCCTCCGGCGACTTCATCGGCAAATGGATCAGCCTGATCGCCCCGGCCGCCGCCAGGATCGGGCCCGCCACCAAGCCGGTCGAGGCGTATGCGGAGCGTCTGGCCCTCGCCTCGATCGTTCAGGGCCTCGCCAATCTGCGTACGTTTCCCATGATCGCCTTGCTCGAAAAGCGCGGCATTCTCACGCTGCATGGCGCCTATTTCGGCATCGTCGACGGCAAGCTGCTGGCGCTCGACGAAGCCAGCGGCCGGTTCCTGCCTGTCTCCCGGGAGGCGCACGCCGCCGCGCTCTCCGAACCGCGGTTTTGAGCCTGACGCCGCGCCGGGAGGCGGGCTTCAGCGAGGGCGCGGCGCCTGGCGAAAAACGACTATTGCAAGGCGCCGCAAAGCCGGGCATTTTAAACGCGACTATTTGCCGCTTCATCGAAAGCGCAAAAGCAAAAAGAACAATTTGTAGGGAGAACGAGATGACCATTGCGCGGATTCTTGCCGAAAAGGGACGGCAAGTGAGCATCACCCAGCCCCACCGGACCCTGATCGAGGCGCTGGCGGTTCTGACGGAGAAAAACATCGGCGCGGTCGTCGTCACGGACGCGGAAGCCCATGTTCTCGGCATCCTGTCCGAGCGCGACATCGTCCGGGCTATTGGCACGGGCGGCGCGGCCGCCCTCAAGGACGCGGTTTCGAAACATATGACGGCGCGGGTCATAACCACGACAGAAAACGAGTGCGTCAGCGCGGCGATGGGCAAGATGAGCAGCCAGCGTTTCCGTCATCTGCCTGTCGTGAAGGACGGCAAGCTCGCGGGTCTTGTGTCGATCGGCGATATCGTCAAGTACCGGCTCGCCGAAATGGAGCGGCAGCACGAGGCCATGAAGGAATATATCGCGACCGCCTGAGGCTTGTTCTGTCGGAAGCTCTACCGCACGTCGGCGTCGTCGTCGCCCGGCGGCGTTAGCGCGATGTGATCGGCGATGTCCGGAATGGCGCGACGGGCGGCTTCGCGTCCAGTTTCGATAAGTTCATCGGCGCGGTGAAAATCGAATAGGCCGACTTTGCTGACCCGCGCGTTAATGATGACGTCGGGCGGGTCGCCCGCTAGCCGCGAGCGCGAAATGCGCCCTTGCGCAATATTGAACGCATCCATCATCGCGCTGCCCATCCCCGGCGCGCCATCTTCGCGTTTGCCGAAGTGACGCCGGTGATCGGCGCGAAACGCGCCGAAGAACCCGCCCCTTCTCGGCATCGCCTCCACGCCGGCGGCGAGCGCTTCAAGGGCCGGCTCCATCGACAGCCGGTCGTTGATCACCGTCCCGCGAAACCCGTTGTCGCCGATGAGATTGACAGCGAGCACGATCTCGGCCCCGAGCGAGCGGCACACCGTCACCGGCACGGGGTTGACGAGCGCGCCATCGAAAAGCCAGCGTCCATTGATGCGGACCGGCTCGAAGATCCCCGGCAGCGCATAGGAGGCGCAGATAGCCGACACGGCGTCGCCCTTCGTCAGCCAGATTTCGTGCCCGGTGCCGCATTCGGTCGCGACCGCGCCGAAGCGCTTTTCGAAATCCTCCAGCCGGCGGCCGTCGAGCGCCTGATGGAGCCGGCGCCGCAGCTTTTCGCCGCCGAGAAGGCCGACCCCTGAAAAAGATACGTCCATCATGCCAAAAACGGTCTTTTTCGTGAGATTGCGGGCGAACATCTCAACGACATCGAGCCTGCCGGCGGCATAACAGCCGCCGATCACGGCTCCGATCGACGTGCCGGCGACGACGTCGGGGTGAATGCCATGATCGCCAAGCTCAAGCAGAACCCCGATATGCGACCATCCGCGCGCGGCGCCGGCGCCAAGCGCAATGCCGATTCGAGGATCCCGTCGCGAACGCGTCGGGCGCGAGGCTTTGCCGCCGCCCTGATCGTTCGGCCGATGTTCCTGACCCGGCAGCGTCTTGTCCAAGCTTTTCTCCTCGCGGGTTCAGACCGGCCGGCATCGGCGCCTGCGCCCTGGATCGCGTTCATGATTTTGGACTGAAACAATCCAAAATCATGAACGTGATCGATTCC
>JBKQMI010000100.1:0-22621 GCA_052146775.1 Methylocella sp.
CCGCGCAACGCGTCCTCGACGTTCCAGAGGATTTGGTTGGCGTGCTTGAGTTCGGCCTCGATCCGATCGAGCTTCGCGCCCGCCAGGCCCGCCTCCCCTTTTAACTTTCGCAGGAGCGCTAATTCGAAGCGAATATTGCGGAGTTTCGAGGGATCGTCGACCCGGCTCTCCTTGATCTCCAGAATCGTGATCTTGTCGATGAGTTCGCCGATCGCGCCGGGAATCGCGATCAGCGCTGAATCGCCGATTGAAGCCGGCTCCATCGAATGCACGCCGGCGGATCCGGCCTCGCGCGCGTGGGGCTGGCGCCGCGCATTGACGCGCGCGTCGACCTCCCGCGCGATCGCATCGAAAACGGGCCCCCATTCGTCCCGGCTTTGCTGACGGAACAGCCGCATCGTCGGATACCAGGGCGAGTCGGCGCGCGCGAGAAGCCAACGCCAGTCCGGCGCCTGCTTCAAAGCGACGAAAACGGGCCGGCCGAGGGCGCCGGCGAGATGGGCGATCGCGGTATCCGACGTGATGACGAGGTCGAGCGCCGCCATCGCCGCCGCGCAGTCGATGAACGAATCGGGACCGGCGTCGAATTCCTCGCCGAGACTCTCGATTGAAAATGGACCTTTTGGGGTCACGATATCGATCGGCGATTGATCCTTGACGAGACTGATGAGGCGCACGCCCTCGATCGCCGCGACGGCGCCAAATGAGCTTAGGGGAATGCTTCTCTTCAGATTGATCGAGGCGTTGCCATGCCAACAAACGCCGATGCGAAATCCGTCCGCGCCGATCCGCGCCGCCCATTTGGCGACGGCGGCGGGCTCCGGATGAAGGTAGGGAGTCCTGGCCGGTATCGTCTCCAGGGTCGTCCCGAATCCGCGCGGCAGACTGAGCAGCGCGCTCTCGAAATCGAAGCTCTCGCCGGGTTCAAGCGCCTCGACGAAGTGAACCGGGGCGGGCAATGTGCGGAGCAGCCGCTGCATGTTTTTCCGGCACAGCAGCGTGACCGCCGCGCCGGCCTCCGTCAGCGGCGAAAGGTAACGGGAAAACTGGATGAGGTCGCCAAGGCCCTGCTCGTCCCAGACCAGGATGCGGCGGCCGTTCAACGCCTCGCCGCTCCACCGCGCCGCCGTCGCAACGACTGTTTTCGGCGGCGCGTTCGAGCGCTCCCAGCGGCTTTCGAAATCCTCGAAGCCTTGCCTCAGCATGCCTTTGAGGAGCAGCGCGCCGGCGCGATTGTTGCGCGCGTCCGGGTAGGCCGGCTTGTGCGCCAGAGCCTGATTGAAACAGACGAGCGCCTCGTCGATCTCGCCGGACTCCTTCAGAGCGACGCCAAGGCCCGACAAGGCTTCCGGATAGTTCGGACGAACCCGCAAGGCTTCGTTATAGGAGGCGATCGCCTCGGGCAAACGATCCGTTTCCTGCAGGACGTTGCCGCGATTGAGCCAGACTTCGGGCGCCAGCGCGTTCAGCTCCACGGCGTGATCGAGCGACGTCAGGGCCTCCTCGAGACGGCCGAGCTTCTGCAGGGCCGCGCCGCGCATGCCAAGCGCCTGCGGATGCTGCGCATCGTGCCGCAGCGCTTCGTCGCAGCAGTGCAGCGCCTGATCGGCGCGGCCCCATTGCAGGAAAATGTTGGCGCGATTGGTCAACGCCGGCACGAATCCAGGCCGGATCTTCAGGGCGTCGGCATAGGCCGCAAAAGCTTCGTCGAGGCGCCCGAGTTCATGCAGGACATTGCCGCGGTTGCAAACCGCCTCGCAATAGCGCGGATCGAGCGCAAGCGCGCAATCATAGGCCTCAAGCGCATCGATCGGCCGGCCAAGCGACTGCAGGGCGATGCCTTTGTTGTAGAGCGCCTGCGGATAGCCGTCGCGGCAGCGGGACGATCGATCGTAGCAGATCAGCGCTTCCTCGAGCCGTCCGAGTTTTTGCAGCACATTGCCGCGGTTGAGCTCCGTCTCGGCGTCAATCGGACTCGCCTGCGCGGCCTCTTCATAGGCGGCGAGCGCGTCTTCGTTGCGCCCGAGCTTTTGCAGGACCGAGCCTTTGTTGAATAACGCCCCGCCATCGCCAGGCCTCAGCGCGACGATCGCCTCGAAGCATGCGAGCGACTCTTCGAATCGGCCAAAGCGTTCGAGCAAGGCGCCGCGATTTGTCAACGCATCGCAATGATTTGGGCGGCGGCGGAGCGCCTCCTCATAGGCGGCGAGAGCGTCCCGCATGCGCCCGAGACTCTGCAGAATGACGCCGATGCTGAACATTGTGTCCGCATCGTCCGGCCGCAGCTTGAGAAGGTCCTGAAACGCCTTGAGCGCGTCCTCCGGTTGGCCGAGACGTTGCAACACGATGGCGCGCGCGCCAAGCGCCTCGGGATAGGCGGGTTTCAGAACGAGCGCCCGGTCGAACCACATCAGGGCGTTTCGTAAATCGTCCCCGTTGAAACAGATGAGGCCGAACACATAGCATGCGATGTCGCTCGCGGCGGCGAACTCGCCGTATTGCGCGAGATGCGCGATCGCGTCGCGCGGTTCGCCCGCGTTGAGAAAAGCGAAAGCCTCCGTGATCGCGACCTGAAGGAGCGCCTTGTCACGGATTTCGCCATGGCCTTTGGCGGGGACGATTTCTGCGGATTTTTGCACGCTCATTCAAATGCTCGCAATCAGAGCCGGCGCGGCGCGCCGGCCGAGGCAAATCCTTGATTTCGCAAGCGGCGCCCCACTGGACCGGGATCGCCGATCAGCTTCGTTCGCCATGATCGCGGCGCAACGCGATCACGGCGCGGCGTCGCCGAACGGCGAAGGCTGCTGGCGCCGCGGCCTTCTGGTTCGCCGGACCAATCGAAACGGATTGAAGCGAGAGAAGCTTTCGCGGGCCTGACGCGCGGCCAGGCGCGCGGAATCTCACGCCGGCGCGAAACCGACGGCGGCGCCGTCAATGTTTTCGGATAGCGGCGGGTTCAGGCTTGATCTCGCCCCCTCGGGGGCGCGTTTCTTGCCGGCCGGGGAGCCTCGCCGATTTGAAGCGCCTCTTGCATCCGCAGCCGGTCGCGGCCATCCTCTCTCCATGTCACTGCCTTTGGACTATCCTAGAGATCCTCCGCGCCCGGCTGGCGGAATCCTGACGAGCCTCAACGAGCGCTCGCGGGAAATCTTCCGTCAGATCGTCGACTCCTACCTCGCGAGTGGCGAAGCCGTCGGCTCGCGCCATGTGGCGCGCCTGCTGCCGATGGCGCTGTCGCCCGCCTCCGTGCGCAATGTGATGCAGGATCTCGAGGAACTCGGCCTGATTTATGCGCCCCACACCAGCGCGGGGCGGCTGCCGACCGAGCTTGGCCTGCGTTTCTTCGTCGACGCCATGCTGGAGCTCGGCGACATAGGTCCGGGCGAGCGCGAGCAGATCGAGGCGCAGGTCAAGGCAGCGGCGCAGGAGCAGCCGCTCGAAGGGGTGCTCGGCGACGCCATGAGCATGCTGTCCGGGCTGACGCGCGGCGCCGGCGTCGTGGTCACGACCAAGGACAACGCCCGGCTGAAGCAGATCGAGTTCGTGCGAATCGAGCCGGAGCGCGCGCTGGCGATCCTCGTATCGGAGGATGGATCGGTCGAGAACCGCATCCTCCATATCCCCGCCTGGCTGCCGCCCTCGGCCTTGATCGAGGCCGGCAATTTCCTCAACGCCCGCATCCGCGGCCGCACGCTGTTCGAGGTCAAAACTGAAATTGAGGCCTCACATCAGGCGGCCGAGAGCGAGCTCGGCGAACTGACGACGCGGCTGATCGACGCCGGAATCGCCTGCTGGGCCGACAATTCCGGCGGCGGCCAGCAACTGATCGTCAGAGGCCAGGGCAATTTGCTGCAGGATCTGACGGCGATCGAAGACTTGGAGCGCATCCGCCTGCTCTTCGCCGATCTCGAGACGAAAAAGGATGTGATCGACCTCCTGAACCGGGCCGAAGGGGGCGAGGGCGTGCGCATCTTCATCGGATCCGAGAACAAACTGTTTTCGTTGTCCGGATCGTCGATGATCGCGGCCCCGTTCCACGACGAGCAGCAGCGCATCGTCGGCGTGCTCGGCGTCATCGGGCCGACGCGGCTGAATTACGCGCGCATCGTGCCGATGGTGGACTACACCTCAAAGGTCGTCTCGCGCATGCTGCAGCGGCGATAGCGAGCAGAAATACAGGCGCCTTTCAGAAGGAGCCGATCCGCTGGGTGGTCTTCTCGGTCTTGTCGACCTTGTCCTGCTTCTCGGACTTCTCCGGCTTGTCGCGCTTGCCGAGCAGCGCGTTGCGGATGCGCCGCAGCTCCTTGCGGACGGCCTTGAGATCGTCCGGCGAACGGCCCATCGCGCGCGTCATGTGCTCCGGGATCGGCCTCGCCTGCCGGCGCAGGTCGCGGCCCTTTTCGGTCAGCTTGACGCGCACCTGACGCTCGTCTTTCGGGTCGCGCGCGCGCGCGAGCAGCCCGCTCGCCTCCAGCCGCTTCAGGAGCGGCGTCAAGGTGCCGGAATCAAGATGCAGGCGCTCGCCGATGGCCTTGACGGTCACGTCGTCGGCCTCCCACAGCACCAGCATGACAAGATATTGCGGATAGGTGAGGCCGATCGCGGCGAGAAGCGGCGCATAGACCTTATGCGCCGCGTGTAGGGTGGCGTAGAGGGCGAAGCAGAGCTGCTGGTCGACCCGCGGCATGTCGTCTTCGAGCATAGCCTCCTCCAAATGGTCTTGGCGCAAACCGTCATCGCCTCCCCACGATGCCTATGACGCCTTTCGTTAAAACAAGTGAAATGACGTTAAGGAACGACGGGCTTCCGGTGCGGCATTTAAATTTTGTACGATTTAATGGCCTGCTTGGCAATGCGCCTAAAAGATCAATTTTGCCCGGCGCGGATGCGCTTCAGCCGATAGAGTTCCTCGATGGCGCGGCGCGGCGATAATTCATCGGGATCGATTGAATCGATCGCTTCGCGCAGGGGATCGCGCGCGCGCGCGGGCGCCGGCGGCGGGTCCCGATCTGAAGCGCGATCCCCCGCGTTCGGGGCTGAAAACAAGGGAAGATCGGCGACAAGACGATCGCTGCGGCTGATCCGGTCGGCCGCTTCGAACTCCGCCAGCAGATGCTTCGCCCGCGCGACGACCGGCGCAGGCAGCCCGGCGAGCTTCGCCACCTGCACGCCATAGGACTGGTCCGCGGCGCCGGCGATGATTTCATGCAGGAAGACGACCTCGCCGTTCCAGTCCGTGACCCTGACGGTCAGATTGTCGATCCGGTCGAGACGTTTGGCGAGCTGCGTCAATTCGTGAAAATGCGTGGCGAACAGGGCGCGGCTGCGATTGGCCTCGTGCAGATGCTCCATCACAGCCCAGGCGATGGAGAGGCCGTCGAAGGTTGCGGTGCCGCGGCCGATCTCATCCAGAATAACCAGCGATTTTTCCCGCGCGGAATTGAGGATCGCGGCGGTTTCGACCATTTCGACCATGAAGGTCGAGCGCCCCCGCGCGAGATCGTCGGCCGCGCCGACGCGCGAAAACAGCCGGTCGACGACGCCGATATGGGCGCGCCGCGCAGGCACGAAGGAGCCCATCTGCGCCAGCACCGCGATCAGGGCGTTCTGCCTCAGATAGGTGGATTTGCCGGCCATATTCGGTCCGGTGACGATCGCGATCCGGCCGCCCTTGCCGGAAGCGCCAGAAAGCGTGCAATCATTGGCGACGAAGGCTTGGCCCTCGCGCCGCAGCGCCGCTTCGACGACGGGGTGGCGGCCGGCCTCGATGGCGAAGGCGAGCGAGGCGTCGACTTCGGGCCGGGTCCAGTCGGCGTCAGCGGCGAGTTCGGCGAGGCCGGCTGCGACATCGATCGTCGCGAGCCCCTCGGCGGCGCGCCTGATGTCGGCCTCCTGCGCCAGAACGCGGCCGGAAAGTTCCGTGAAAATCGCCTGTTCCCGGCTCAGCGCCTCATCCGCGGCGGAGGAGATCTTCACCTCCAGCTCGGCGAGATCGGCGGTCGAAAAACGCATCGCTCCAGCCATGGTCTGGCGATGAATGAAGGTCGCGTCGAAAGGCGCCCGCAGCAGCTTTTCGCCCTGCGCCTGCGGAACTTCAAGAAAATAGCCGAGGAAATTATTATGCTTCAGCTTAAGTTGGCGCGTGTCGGCCAGCTCGCAGTAACGCGCCTGCAAAGCCGCGATCACCTTGCGCGTTTCGTCACGCAGCGCCCGGCATTCATCGAGGCCGGGGTCAAAGCCCGAGCGAACAAAGCCGCCGTCGCGCCGCTGCAGCGGCAGATTCTCGGCCAGCGCTTCGCCGAGCCGTGCGGCCAGAGCGGCATCGACCGCGCCGGCGGCGGCGCCCGCCTCGCGCAGCTCATCGGAAAGCGCGGGCGTCAAGCCAAGCGCCTGCGCAAGCGCGGCGGCGGCCGCGAGGCCTTGCCCCACAGCCGCGAGATCGCGCGGGCCGCCGCGATCAAGGGCGAGACGGGAGAGCGCGCGCGTCAGATCAGGCGCCGCCTTGAGGCTCGCGCGCGCCTCCCGCCGCAGGCCCGGCTCCTCGATGAAAAACGCGATAGCATCCTGTCGCCGCGCGATGTCCTTGATACCTGTGAGGGGCGCGGCGAGCCGCTCGGCGAGGAGGCGCCCGCCCGCCGCGGTCACGGTCCGGTCAATCGCGCCAATCAGCGAGCCCTCGCGGGCGCCGCCAAGCGTGCGGGTCAATTCGAGATTGGCGCGCGTGGCCGCATCGATCGCCATATGCGTTTCACGCCCGAGACGCGTCGGCAGGCTGAGCGCCGGGCGGGCGGAAAATTGCGTCCGCTCGACATAGAAAAGAGCCGTGGCGGCGGCGTTGATTTCCGCGCGGGAGAGACCGCCGAGGCCATCCAACGTCGCAAGCCCGAAATAATCGCGGATGCGCCGCTCGGCGGAGGCGCCCTCGCCCGATTGCCGCCCGAGCGGGATCAGCGGCGCCTTGACGGCCGCGCATGCGCGCGGAACGCCCGGCGTCTCCAGCAATGCATCCGGAACGACGATCTCGGCCGGATCGATTCGCGCGATCTCGGCTTCGAGCGCGGCCTCCGGCGCTTCGCTGACGGTGAATTCGCCCGTCGAAATGTCGAGCGCGGCCAGCCCAAAGCTCCAGGCGCCGTCCGATTGCGCCGCGCGGGCGATGGCGAGCAGCCGATTGGCCCGCGCCGGGTCGAGCAGCGGATCCTCGGTGATGGTCCCCGGCGTCACGAGGCGCGTCACTTCGCGCCGCACCACAGATTTGCCGCCGCGTTTGCGCGCCTCCGCCGGGTCCTCGACCTGCTCGCAGACGGCGACGCGATGGCCAAGCCCGATCAGCCGGTGCAGATAATCCTGCGCGCGCTCTACGGGCACGCCGCACATCGGAATATCGTCGCCCTGATGTTTGCCGCGCTTCGTCAGCACGATCCCGAGCGCTTTGGCCGCGACCTCGGCATCCTCGAAAAACAATTCGTAGAAATCGCCCATCCGGTAGAACAGGAGCGAGCCGGGATTAGCCGCCTTGATTTCGCGATACTGGGCGATCATCGGGGAGATTTTGGCCTGCGCCGCAGGATCTGGCTCGCGCCGAATCGCGCCGCTACCGTTCGCGGCGTCGGCGGATTCCGGGCGGAGGGGCGGATCGGCGTCGCGCTCTGTCATCGCCGCACGCTAGCAAAGCCCGCGGCGGCGCGCACGGCTCGCGCGGGTCATTTCCAACGCATTTTGATGTTTCGGGCGGCAGGCCGCGCCTTTCCTCAGATCGTCAGCTGTTCGCCGAGTTCGACGACGCGATCGGAGGGGATCGAGAAATAATCGGTCGGATTGGCCGATTGGGCGTACAGCGTGATGAAAAGGCGGTCCTGCCATCGCGGCATGCCGGAATTTTGCGCGGGCTTCACCTTGCGCCGGCCGACGAAGAACGAGGTCGTCATGATGTCGAATTTGAGGCCCGCCTTGCGCAGGCTCGCCAGCGCCGCCGGAATGCGCGGGCTCTCCATATAGCCGTAGTGCAGCACGATGCTGGTGAAATCATCCGACAGTTTGGTGATGTCGAAGCGCTTGCCCGGCGGCACGCGGGGCGTGTCCTCCGTCTTCACGGACATCAGGATGACGCGCTCATGCATCACCTTGTTATGTTTAAGATTGTGCATGAAGGCGGACGGCGCGACCTCAGGCGAGGTGGTGAGGAAAATCGCCGTGCCCGCCACCCGGATCGGCTTCGATTTCTCCAGCATGCCGATGAGATCCTGCATCGAGATCGAATCGCGCTCGGTCTTGCGGGCGAGCAGGTCGGCGCCGCGCACCCAGGTCCACATCACGATCATGGCGCAGGTCGCGAGCAGCAGCGGCACCCATCCGCCGTCGATGATTTTCATCAAATTGGCGGCGAGGAAGGCGAGGTCGATCGCCAGAAATCCGGAAATGAATAGAAGGCTGAGCCAGAGCGGCCAATGCCACAGTTTCCAGACGACGACAAAGGCGAGCGCAGTCGTCACCACCATCGTGCCCGTCACCGCGATGCCATAGGCCGAGGCCAGCGCGCTCGAGCTTTTGAAGAGCGCCACCAGCAAAAGGACGCCGATCAGCAGCAGGCGATTGACGCGCGGGATGTAGATCTGGCCTTCCTGCGTCTCCGACGTGTGCAGGATCAACATACGCGGCAGGAGGCCAAGCTGGATCGCCTGCCGGGCGAGCGAGAAGGCGCCGGTGATCACCGCCTGGCTCGCGATCACGGTGGCGGCCGTCGACATGACGACCAGCGGCAGCAGCGCCCATGACGGCGCCATCAGGAAAAAGGGATTTTCGACCGCCGCCGGATCGGACAGCACGAGCGCGCCCTGGCCGAGGTAGTTCAGCGTCAGCGCGGGCAGCACGAAAAACAGCCATGCGCCCTGGATCGGCAGGCGGCCGAAATGACCCATATCCGCGTAAAGCGCCTCGGCCCCGGTGACGGCGAGGAACACCGAGCCCAGCACCACGAAGCCGACGAGCCCGTGGCTGAACAGGAATTGCAGGCCGTAGATTGGATCGAAGGCGAGAAGGATGCGGGGCGAATCGTGGATATGCAGCGCGCCGAGGATGCCGATCGTCAGGAAGAAGACCGCCATGATCGGGCCGAACAGCGACGCCACCCGGGCGGTGCCATGGCTCTGCGCCCAGAACAGGGAAATCAGGATGACGATGGTCGCGGGCAGGATGTATGGCGTGAAGACCGGCGTCAGCAGTTCGAGGCCTTCGAGCGCCGACAGGACCGATATGGCCGGCGTGATCATGGCGTCGCCGGAAAACAGCGCCGCGCCCGCGACGCCGAGAAAGAAGACCAGCGCGGTGCGATGGCCGAGCGCGTGCTGGGCCAACGCCTGCAGCGACAGGATGCCGCCCTCGCCCTTGTTGCCCGCCCGCATCAGGAACAGGACGTATTTGGCGGTCACGGTGAAGAACAGCGCCCAGAGCAGCAGGGATACGGTGCCTAAGACCCCGATATCGGTGACGCCGCCCTCCTTGATGTGATGCAGCGATTCGCGCAGGGCGTAAAGCGGGCTGGTGCCGATGTCGCCGAACACAACGCCGAGCGATCCGAGGGCGAGGGCGGCGACGGCGCTCTTGGGATGTCCAAGGCGCGCATCGCAGGCGGCGGGATCCCCGGCTACCGGCGAACTGGTTTCGTGCGCGATTTGTTGCGCCATTAAGATGTCCTTCGCAGGACGCTCGCGTCGTTCCAAAAACGCAGCCGCATAACGCCGCGGTTAAAATAATCTTAATTAGAAAGCGTTGATAGCCGGGGCGGATGCAATTTCCCCGGGCCGTGTCAGCGCGGCCACAGCTGTCGCGCCGCGAGGAGCCCGCGCCGACCAGCGGGCGCGCCGCTATTCGCGGCGTTCCTTTTCGTTCTCCCGGCCCTTCGAGAACGACGACGGCGCGTCACGCGGCGCGAACCTCCATCGCCATCGTATCCACCGTAAAGGATCCGTCCGCTTCGATGGCGAAATGATCGATCACGCCCTTCGACATCTTCCGCTGTAGCGACAAGATCGCCTCGGCGTGCGCCGCGGGCGTCCCCATGCGGGATATCCAGGAGGCGAATTCGAGGCGGAGCCGACGCGCCGTGCTTTTCGTGAGGCGGAAGCCCGCGACGCTCAGCGCATGCTCCCATTGACTCGGCGCATAGTCCCGCACATGCGAGGGATCGCGCAGCAGCTCGACCGTCTGCAAATAGGTGTCGAACAGGGGATCCGCGGGCGCGACGACGTCGATGAACGCCGCAGCGCCTCCCGGCCGCAGCACGCGCCGCGCCTCTTTGAGGGCGGTCCCGAGATCGCGCCAGTGGTGGGCGCTGTAGCGGCTGAACACAAAGTCGAATTCGCCGTTCTCGAAAGGCATGCACTCGACGCTGCCCTGACTCGTGCGCAGCGCCGCAAGGCCGCGCTTCGAAGCCTCGATGGCGACGGTTCGGAGCATGTCCTCCGAGAGGTCGTAAGCGACGACGTCCGCCACATGCGGCGCGACATGGAAACCGACATGCCCGCCGCCGCACCCCATGTCGAGCGCACGGGCGCCGCCATGGCCGAGGACGATCTCGACCAGCCGCAGCAGATCCTCGCCCTGCGCATGAACCGCGCTCTCGACATAGGCCGCCGCGCGCGGACCGAACTGGTCGGCGACCAGATTTTCATGCGTCTTGCCGGTCATCTCTCAAAGCCTCGTCGGGAACGAATCAAAAAGATCGCGCAAACGCTAAAATTTCTTCAGCGTGAGGCTCTTCGCGTCCTTGTCCTTGGCGTCCTTCAGCCAGGTTCCGTCCGGCTGAAAGTCGAGCTGCGCCGTATGGCCTTTTCGCGCGACGAGCACGAGACGGCCGCCGACGATCCGCCAGGCGGTGGGATCAAAGATCACAATGCCCTGATCGCGGCAGGCCGGCGCCAGAAACGCCTTGCTGGAGCTGTCGAGGGTGACCATGCAGCCGGTGTCGCGGCCGGCCTCGCGCAGAACGGCATAGCGGCCGGCGACATCGGCCGGACGCAGGATGACGCGGGGCGCGGCGACCCTCGCGTTGGCGATCTCCGGTGCGGCCGGGTCATTTAATCTCGCGGCGGGAAGATTGGCTGGCGCCGGCGCGCCCGCGACGAAAGTCAAACGATAGGTCTCGCCCTGCGGCCCGGTGGCGGCGAGGCGCGCCCCATCCGAAACCGTGAAATCGAGCAGGGGCTTGCCATAAGCGTCGGCGAGATCAAGGCGATTGTCGCCGGGCAAAATCCACGCGACGACGTTTGAGAGCACCGGCAGCGCGCGCCGGCACCCGGCGGGCATGCCGACATAGAAGCCGCCTGCTACCCGCTCGCCGCGCAGCGCGAGGCGGCACGAATGGGGGCCGGTGGAAAGCGAGAGCTCCCATTGTCCGACGGCGGCTTCCGGACCGTCGAGCGTCAGTGCGGCCGCGCGGGGTCCGGCCCCGAGTCCGAGGGCGAGGATGAAAGCGGCGGAAAGGGCGTGGACTTTATCGCCGAAAAGTTGGCGCATATCGCTAAACATTCCTTCATGGCGCCAGACATGCGCGATGACGCAGCTTATAAAGAAAATCCGTTTTCCGCCAAGCTGCGCCGGGGCGGCTCGACGAAGCAGAAGCGGGTTTGAACCTTGCGCGCGAGGCCCGAAAAATGCCACCCTGCGCTTTGCCGAGTCCCCACGCCATCGACGCCGCCCTCGCCGAACCCTTGGAACCGCTAAAATTCGCCGCCATTTCGGACAAAATACGCTTCCAGGGCGGGATGCGGAAAAGCAGCAACCACTTTTCCGCCCGCATCCCGCTCTAAGCTTTTGGAATCGAATACGTTCCTGATTTTGGATTGATTCGATCCGAAATTATCGCGATCCATGGTCGTAAAGCTGGAGACTGAGTTTGATTCGCCTTGCCGGCCTCACCTTTTCTTTTGGCCTTGGCCTGCTTTCCGGCATCGCCCCGGCCAGCGCCGAATTGGTGCGCGCGCGCTATGCGGTGAGCCTTGTCGGCCTGCATATCGGCGAGGCAGCCGCCGTGGGATCGCTCGAGCCCGGCAAATACCGTATCGATTTCAGCGCGAGATTGACCGGCGTCGCGGCGATGGTCGCCGATGTCAAAATGGCGCTGTCCTCCACCGGCGCCTTGCGCAAGGGCCTGGTTTTCCCTGCGACTTACGCGACGACATCGGGAAATTCGCGCGAGACCCGCACCGTGCGGATGGCGCTTGATGGCGGCGCCGCGGGCGGCAATGTGAAGGCGGTCGACATTTCGCCGCCCTGGGATGACTTGGATAACCGCATTCCGGTCACCGAGGCGCACAAGCGCAATGTGCTCGACCCGACCAGCGCCTTCATCATGGCGGTGCCGGACGGACAGCCGCTGGTCGGACCGGCGGCCTGCAACCGCAGAATTCCAGTCTACGACGGATTTGTGCGCTTCGACATCACGCTCGCCTATGTCGGCACGCGCAATGTGTCGCTCGGCGGCTATTCGGGGCCCGTCTCGGTCTGCGCTGCGCGCTATACCCCGATCGCCGGCCAGAAGCGCGATTCGCGTTCGGCCCGCTTCATGGCCGCGAACAGGCAGATGGAGGCGTGGCTCGTGCCGGTCCCGGGCGCCCATGTCGTGGTCCCGATCCGGGTCGAACTGATGACTCTCGCCGGCGACGCATTGATCGAGGCGGTGGAGTTCTCGGTCGACCCCGGCGACGTCACCGCCGCGCGGCATTAGATCGCGATGATTTTGGATTGAAAATCCAAAATCATGAACGTGATCGATTCCAATATTTTAGAGCGGGATGCGGGCAGAACGCGCCCGAATCAGTTCGCGCCGTTCGCCCGCAGATCCATTTCAGGCACGCGCTCCGGCACGATAAGCTGCGCCGTCGTGACCTTGCGGATGTCCTCGACCGACACGTCCGGCGCCCGCTCGCGCAGGACGAGGCCCTCGTCGGTCGGCTCGATGACCGCGAGATCAGTGACGATCAGCGTGACCCGGCGCGACGAGGTGAGCGGCAAGGTGCAGGTCGGAACGATCTTCGGGCGGCCCCTGGCGGTGTGCTGCATTGCGACGATCACGCGGCGCGCGCCCGTCACGAGGTCCATGGCGCCGCCCATGCCGGGCACCATGCGGCCCGGCACCATCCAGTTGGCTAGATGACCGGCTTCATCGACTTCGAGCCCCCCAAGCACCGTCGCGTCGAGATGGCCGCCGCGAATGAGCCCGAAGGAGAGGGTGCTGTCCACGGTCGCGGCGCCCGGCACCGCCGTCACGAAACTGCCGCCGGCGTCCGTGAGTTCGGCATATTCCATGCCCTCGGGCGGCCGGGCGCCCATGCCGACGATGCCGTTCTCGGACTGGAACAGAATTCCATCCTCCGGCCGAATGAATTGGGAGACGCCCGTCGGCAGTCCGATGCCCAGATTGACGAGCGTGCCGGGATGCAGTTCGCGCGCGACGCGCCGCTGAATGATCTCTTCATAGCTCATCGCGGCGCCCTCTCGATCAAATGGGTTACAAGCACGCCCGGCGTGTTCACCGAATCCGGGGGGATCGCGCCGACAGGCAAGATTTCGCGCGGCTCGCAGATCACGATCTTGCCCGCCATCGCCATCACGGGGTTGAAGTTCGTCGCCGTGAGCTGGTAGGAGAGATTGCCGTTGTAGTCGGCGCGTTCGGCCGCGACGAGCGCGAATTCGGCCGTAAGCGGCGGCGCGTAGAGCCATTGCTCGCCGTCGATGTCGAAGATTCGCTGGCCTTCGGCCGCGAGGGTGCCGAGCCCGGTCTTGGTCAGGACGCCCCCGAGCCCAAAGCCGGCCGCCCGGATGCGTTCGGCGAGCGTTCCCTGCGGCGTCAGCTCGACCTCGATCTCGCCCGCCAGCATGTGTTTCTGCGTTTCCGGATTGAGGCCGATGTGCGAGGCGATCACGCGGGAGACGCAGCGGGCGGTGATCAGCTTGCCGATGCCGAACCCGGGAAGGCCGGTGTCGTTGGCGATCACGGTGAGATTTTTCTTGTCGGCCGCGACGATAGCGTCGATCAGGCGATGCGGCGACCCGACGCCCATGAAGCCGCCGATCATCACGACGGCGCCGTCGGGGATGAGGTCGGCCGCCGCCGCCGGAGAGATTGCGCGTTTCATCAAGGCTCTCCTGTGGGTCGAACAGAATCGGCTGGCGGCGCCGGCAGGGCCGCATTCCCCATCAATCGTTCAGCAATCATGCGGGGCCTCCGGGATTTGTCGACAAGCGCTTGCCGGCGGCGCCTGCGTCAGGGGATAGATGGGGGGCGATCTGGTATGCGCGCAAAGGCTACCCCAAGCCGCCCGATCGGGAAAACACCCTTTCGAAGGAATAACGCCCAAACGTAGCGACTGCGTTTGACAGGGCGATGACCGCGAGCCGGTCTCCGCTCCGCCCGGACTCGCCCTGGCGCTCGCCATGGATTAATCCGCGATTTCCGCGAAACTTCCGAACGTCCTTGAGGGAGGAGCAGCATGGATTTTCTGATCACGCTCGCCGCGCTGCTCCTTTTGATGTTCGTCGCCTATCGCGGCTTTAGCGTCATCCTGTTCGCGCCGATCGCGGCGATGCTGGCGGTCCTTGCAACCGATCCGTCGGCCGTGCCGACCATCTTCGCCTCCGTCTTCATGGAAAGGATGGTCGGCTTCGTCAAACTCTACTTTCCGGTCTTCCTGCTCGGCGCCATTTTCGGCAAGGCGATCGAACTTTCGGGCTTTTCGAAAGCGATCGTCACCGCGATCATCGGCATCGTCGGCAAACAGCGCGCGATCCTTTCGATCGTACTCGTCTGCGCCGTTCTGACCTATGGCGGCGTTTCGCTGTTCGTCGTGGTCTTCGCCGTCTATCCCTTCGCCGCCGAGATGTTCCGCCAGAGCGGCATCCCGAAGCGGCTCATCCCCGGAACCATCGCGCTCGGCGCCTTCAGCTTCACCATGGACGCGCTGCCGGGCACGCCGCAGATTCAGAACATCATCCCGACGACGTTCTTCAAGACGACGACATGGGCCGCGCCGATCCTCGGGCTCGTGGGCGCCGCGTTCATTCTGGCGAGCGGCCTCGTCTTTCTCGAATGGCGCCGCGGCCAGGCCGCGCGGGCCGGGGAGGGCTATGGGCACGGCCACATCAACGAGCCCGAACCCATCGCCGAAGGCAGGCTCGTCGCGCCGGCGATCGCGATCCTGCCGCTGATCGTCGTCTTCGCCGCCAATCGCGCGCTGACCCTCGCGATCCCCACTGTCTTCGGCGCGAGGCACGAGGCGCAACTCGCCGGAATGGCCGCTCCGGTCACCGCCGATGTCGCGGCGCTCACCGCCATATGGGCCGTCGAGGGCGCGCTCATCCTCGGCATCCTCACCGTCTTCGCCTTCGCCTTCCGGGCGGTCGTCGCGAAATTCGCGGAGGGGTCGAAGGCCGCTGTCTCGGGCGCGCTGCTCGCTTCGATGAACACCGCGTCCGAATATGGCTTCGGCGCGGTGATCGCCGCGCTGCCGGGATTCCTCGCCATCCGCGACGCGCTGGCGCGGATTCCGAACCCGCTGGTCAATGAGGCGATCACCGTCTCGACGCTCGCCGGCATCACGGGTTCAGCCTCGGGCGGCCTCAGCATCGCCCTCGCCGCCATGTCGAAGCAGTTCATCGCCGCGGCGGAGGCGGCGCACATTCCGATGGACGTGCTGCACAGGGTGGCCGCGATGGCGAGCGGCGGCATGGACACGCTGCCGCACAATGGCGCCGTCATCACGGTGCTGGCGGTGACAGGCCTGACGCACAGGGTCTCTTACGGCGATATTTTCGCTGTGACCGTCCTGAAGACGACGGCGGTTTTCGTGGTGATCGGCTTTTACTATCTCACGGGCCTATATTAGGTTCTAAGCCCGTTTGCGCGGGGGGCGCCACAGAACGCCGCGCTAAATCGGCAACACTTCGAAAGAATGCTCCTCCGCGGCTTGCGCCCGGCGCGACAGGCTCTTTAATGGCGCTCATCGATCAGGCGGCCCTCCCGCGAATGACGCGGGGTTCATAATGGAGGGCGGAGCGAAGATGGTTGCGATCAGCAGGACGTCAGCCATCGCCGCCATGCTGTGCGTCGCCGGCGGCCTCGCCGCCGCGCCCGCGCAAGCCGCAGAATACGGCCTCGGCGAATATCTGCTCGGCTACTCAATTCCCCTCATCGGCTACACGCCGCCGGCCGGGATTTATTACTCCAACAGCTTCTACCTCTACTCGGGCAGCGCCAGCGCCAATCTCAAGATACCGCTCGGCCATCAGATTGGAGCGGGCCTTACCTATCAGTTCGTCGTCAACATCTCGCAGGTCTCCTGGGTGACGGACCTCAAGGCCCTCGGCGGCTCAATCGGTTTCGCCACGCTCATTCTCTATGGTTCGGACACGAACAAAGCGAGCCTCTCGTTCACCGGGCCACGCGGGGTCAACCGGCGGCTCGGCGCCTCCCAGGAGCTCATCGGATTGGGCGACAGCGCCTACGCCGCTTTCATCGGCTGGGAGGCCGGCGAACAGCATTGGAACCTGACGCTGACCGGCTTCGCGCCGACCGGCAATTACAGTCCGGGCTCGCTCGCCGAAATGGGCCTCAGCCGCCCGGCGGTCGATCTCAAGGCCGGCTACACTTTCCTGAGCATGACCACGGGGATCGAGGTCTCGGCGGGGCTCGGCATGACCATCAACGCGATCAACACGCAGACCAATTATCAGAGCGGCGACGAGCTTCACTTCGAGTGGGCGCTGAACGAGCATCTGCCGTTCGGCCTTTCCGCCGGCGTCGGCGGCTATTTCTATCAGCAAGTCACCAACGACGGCGGCCAAGGCGACGAGCATCTCGGCGCCTTCAAGGGGCGCGTCGCAGCCGTCGGCCCGCTCCTCTCCTACACGATCAAGGCCGGCGACCAGCAGGTGACGCTCAGCGGACGCTGGTTCCACGAATTCGACGTGCAGAACCGCGTCCGCGGCGATTCAATCTTCGCCCAGCTGGCTTTCCCGCTGTAGAGCGGGATGAGGAAAAGCAGCACCCGCCTTTCCGCCCGCATCCCGCTCTCAAATACATCCTGTTCTCAAATAATGGAATCGATCACGATGAACTTGGATCGCGCAATCCGAAATCATCGTCGTCCAGGACCTACTTCAAAAAGACGTAGATGTCGGCCTGAAGGCTCGCGTCGTCGCTCTCCTTGGTGTCGGAGAGATATTCCTCGATGAAGAGGTTTTTGGCCTCGAGGCCCTTTTCGTCGAGATAGGCGGTGATGAGGTCGTAGGTCGAGTCGATGTCGTCATAGGCCCCGCGGTGCAGGAACTTGATCGCCTTGCCGGCGGGCGATTCGCCGAGCTTCACGTCGCCGGAGAGATCGCTTTTGCCCTCTGGTTTTTCGGCGAGGGGAACCATCGCCTCATAGTGAAAACTGGCATCGTCGGTCGACAGGAAAACCGCGAAAGGCGGCCCCGCCTGCTTTAGCCCTGCGGCTTTGACCGCGTCCTGCGCTTTTGCGATCGAAGCAATGATCGCCTTGAACCCATCGGCCCATTGCGAGTCGCCGGCGACCAGCGCGACGGGCCGCGCCGGCACGTCAACAGTCTCGGCGCTAGCGTCGCTCGGAATGCCCGGCGCGGCCTTGTCATGATCGGGTTCCGGCACTGTGGCTTCGGGCGCCGGCGCGCTTTGGTCGGGCGCGGGCGCAGGCGTAGCGGGCGCTGTCTGTCCGGCAGGCGCTGTCTGTCCGGCTTCTTCCCCGAAAGCGGGCATGGCGAGGCTGGCGAAAAGGGCCAGAAAGAGGCCGAGGGCCACGCTCAATGCTGTCGATCGTCCGATGTCGTCAAATTTCATCTGCCGCTCCAGTTCACGCCCCAGCCCAACCCCCGCCGCATGTCTTAAACAGTGGCGAGGACGACGCCAAGCGCATCCCTGCGATTAAGCGCTCCGATCGATTAAGAACCCTCCGAGCGACAAAACAATGGTCGTTGCAGGCTAAATTTCTTATATGAAAGCGATCCCACGGAAAAATGACGCCGCCCGCATGACGCCGCCCCTTAGTCCCCTCGCCAACAGGCTGATCACAAAGATGAACGGTCTCGGCAATGAGATCCTCGTCCTCGATCTGCGCGGCGCGGGCGTTTCCGTCAGCGCCGCCGAGGCGCGCGCGATCGCGCGGACGAAGCGTCTGGCCTTCGACCAGTTGATGGCGCTGCACGATCCGCGAACGCCCGGGACGGAGGCGTTCGTCAAGATTTTCAACGCCGACGGCTCCGAGGCCGGCGCCTGCGGCAATGGCGCCCGCTGCGTCGTATGGACGCTGCTCCGCGACGATGCAAGGGATGAAATCATCATCGAGACGGCGGCCGGCCTGCTCGCCTGCCGGCGCCTTGGCGAATGGAGGTTTTCCGTCGAGATGGGGGCGCCGCGCCTCGAATGGCGCGACATCCCGCTGTCGCGGGCGGCTGAGGACACCCGCGCGATCGATCTTTCCTTCGGTCCGCCCGACGCGCCGATCCTGCAAAATCCCGCCGTCGTCAACATGGGCAATCCGCACGCGATCTTCTTCGTGGACGACATCGCCGCCTTCGATCTCGCCGCGATTGGCCCCGCGCTGGAGCATGACCCGATCTTTCCCGAGCGCGCCAATATTTCGCTCGCCCGCGTCGTCTCCAATGATCACATCGAACTCAAGGTCTGGGAGCGCGGCGTCGGCCTGACGCTGGCCTGCGGATCGGGCGCCTGCGCCGCGCTCGTCGCCGCCGCGCGGCGCGGGCTCGCGGGACGGCGCGCGCGCATCTCCCTGCCCGGCGGCGATCTCGATATTTTGTGGCGCGAGAGCGACGGCATGGTGGTGATGACGGGCCCCGTCGCGTTTGAATTCGAGACGCGGCTCGATCCCGCCCTTTTCGCGGACATCGCCGCGTGACGCGCTCCAGCCCCTCCCCGGGCGTGAAACTCGTGACCTTCGGCTGCCGACTGAACCTCGTCGAATCCGAGGCCATCCGCGCGGCCGCCAGGAACGCAGGCCGCGACAACCTCGTCATCGTCAACACCTGCGCGGTGACCACGGAGGCGACGCGACAGGCGCGCCAGGCGATCCGCCGCCTCGCGCGGGAGAATCCCGGCGCGGAGATCGTCGTCACCGGCTGCGCGGCCGAGATCGATCCAGAGCGATTCGCCGAAATGCCTGAAGTCGCGCGCGTCGTCGGCAACATTCGCAAGACCGATGCCGAAACATGGGCCAAACCCTGGGCCAAACCTTTGGCGGCGGCTGATTTTGGCCGCGCGCTGGCCCCGCAAGAAGGCGTCGAGGATCATACCCGCGCCTTTCTCGCCGTGCAGACAGGCTGCGACCATCGCTGCACCTTCTGCATCATTCCGTTTGGGCGCGGGCCGTCCCGCTCGTCGCCGTCAGAAGCGATCTTGGCCAGCGTCCGGCGCCTGGCCGACAAGGGCTTTCGCGAGATCGTGCTGACCGGCGTCGATCTCACCTCCTATGGCGCGGATCTCGGCGGCGAACTGAGGTTGGGCCGCCTCGTCAAGGCGATCCTTCGCGCCGCCCCCGGCCTCGAACGGTTGCGGCTGTCCTCAATCGACTGCATCGAGGCCGACGCCGATCTGATCGACGCCTTCGCCACGGAGCCGCGTCTCACGCCGCATCTCCATTTGTCGCTTCAGTCCGGAGACGACATGATTTTGAAGCGCATGAAGCGCCGGCACACGCGGGCCGAGGCGGTGGATTTCTGCGCGCGCCTGCGGCGGCTGCGCCCGGACGTCGTCTTCGGCGCTGATTTGATCGCGGGTTTTCCGACCGAGACCGACGCGATGTTCGAAAACACGCTTCGCCTCGTCGAGGATTGCGGGCTGACCTTTCTGCATGTCTTTCCATTTTCCGCCCGGCCCGGAACGCCTGCGGCGAAAATGCCGGCCGTGCCGGGCGAGATCGTCAAGGAGCGAGCAAGACGCCTGCGCGAGGCTGGCGAGGCGGCGCTCGGCCACCATCACGCCCGCCAGATCGGCCGCGTGCTGCGCGTCCTCACCGAGCGCGGCGGCCTCGGCCGCGCGGCCGATTTCACCTGCGTGCGCACCGGCGACGCGCGGCCCGGCCTGATGCTCGACGTCGCGATCGAGCGGGACGAAGGCAAGGCGCTCGCCGGCACCGTTCTGCGCGGGGAGCGAAGGGACTTCAAATCCCCCGCGCCCGAGCTTGCCTTGAGCGCCGCCCTCTGCCCATAAAGACGCCTGCGAGGATCGCGTGCCCAGCCTGATTCGTTTTCTTCTCGTGATCGCCATTCTGGCCGGCGCCGTGTTCGGCGCCATGGTCGCGCTCGTCGCCTTCGTCCAGCCTGAACAGCGCGAGATGATCCAGACGATTCCCGCCGCGCGGCTGAACAAGTAGAACCCGCATGGCGCCTGAGCCCGCATCGTCCCGCCTGATTGAGAGCTTCCTCGAAATGATCGCGGCGGAACGCGGCGGCGCGAAAAACACCATTCAAGCCTACGCCCGCGACCTTTCCGACTATGCGGCGCGCCTCTCGGCCGCCGGCAAGACCCCGCTCGACGCGTCGAGCGAGGACATCCGCGCCTATCTCACAACGCTCGAAAAGCGCGGCCTCAAAGCGGCCTCGAGCGCCCGCAAGCTCTCGTCGATCCGCCAGCTCCACCGCTTTCTCCTCGCCGAGGGGCTGCGCGGCGAAAACCACGCCGCCATTATAGGAGGGCCGCGGCGCGGCCGGGGCCTGCCCAAGACGCTGTCGATCGCCGAGGTCGATCATCTCCTCAAGGTCTCGCGCGAGGGCCTTGACGACGGCGCGCGCGCGCCGGGCGAGCGCCTGCGCGCGCTGCGCACCGCCGGCCTCATCGAACTCCTCTATGCGACGGGCCTGCGCGTCTCCGAACTCGTCGCGCTGCCGAAAGGAATCGCGCGGGGGAGCGAGCCGCTCATTCCAATCCGGGGCAAGGGGGGCCGCGACAGGCTGGCGCCGATCTCGCCGGCCGCGCGCGCCGCCATCGCGGCCTATCGGGTCGAGCTGGAAAAGCGCCAGCCGGGGGCCGCCGCCAGCCCCTGGCTGTTTCCGTCCGACGGCGACAGCGGCCACCTGACCCGGCAGGCTTTCGCCCGCGATCTCAAAACCTGCGCCGCCGCGGCGGGGATCAGCTCCGCGCGGATCAGCCCGCATGTGCTGCGCCACGCCTTCGCCAGCCATCTTTTGCAAAACGGCGCGGATCTGCGCGTCGTGCAGGAGCTGCTCGGCCATGCCGACATTGCGACGACGCAAATCTACACGCATGTGCTGGATGAGCGCATGAAGGCCATGGTGCGCGACCTGCACCCGCTCGGCGACGCCTGACGCGCCGCCGCGCGACGCTTACTTCACCGAAAATTCGATGCGCCGGCCGCCGCGATCATCGCCCGCCGCCGCATGGACGGCGCTATGGCCCTTCGCCTTCAGTTCGGCGGGCGCGACGCCGGCGTCGGCGAGCAGGCCGCGCACCACCTCGGCGCGATGGCGCGCCAGGAGGAGATTGGCGGCCGGATCGCCCACCGGGTCAGCATATCCGTCGATATGCACCCTGGCGCCGCGCGGCAATTTTTTGATGAGGGCCGCGGCCTGCCGCAGGATCGGTTTGCTGGACTCGGAAATCGTCGCGCCGCCGGCCTCGAAATGAATCGCGTATTTGTTCAGGATGGCGACGAGTTCCGCCCCGGTGAAGCCGGGCTTCAGCCTGGCCAGGGCAGCCGCCGTCTGTCCCTCTTCCGTCACGGGCGCGGCTGCGCCGTTCAGGACCCCGCTATCTGGCTTCAGCTGCGCCGGCGCCGCGGATTGGGGCGGCGGGGCGGCGGGCGCGGGAACAGGAGCGGGCGCCGCTGGAGCCGGCGCAGTCGCCGGAGCCGGCTGAGGGCCGGCCTCCGCGCGTTTGGACGCCTCAACCCTGGACGTCAGCTTCTCGTACAGGCCCGGATCATAATCCTTGAGCAGGCCGGGACCATAAAAGGTCAGCAATCCGATCGCGGCGAGAAGAAAGAAGGGGACGGCCCAGGGACCGGCCGAATTTCCAGCTCCATAGACCTGCGCGGCGGAGGTCGCGGCGGGCCGCGCCAACGCCTTGGGCAGACGCGGCGGCGCGCCGCCGGAAGAACCCGCGATCGACGCGGGAAGCTCTTTGGGAACAAAGCCGCCGGGGGTCAGCAGACCGACAAGTTTAGGCAGCGCATAGCCGATGGCGTCGCCGGCGATCCCGGCGGGGAGGGCGAGCTTGGCGGCTATCGCGGCGACGACGCCGCGGCCCAGCGTCTTTTCGACCTGCGGCCCCGAAAGCGCCGCTCCCTCGCCTCCGCCCAGCCAGGAAGCGACCTGGCCGACAAAGCCCGCGCTTCTGAATTGATCGAGGAAACCGCCGAGCCCGTCGGGATGGTCCTTGATCAGGAGAAGCAGCTCCTGAAGTAAAGCCTCCGCCTTCGGTCCCAAACTGAAACGGACGCGGACATCAGCGATCAACTCATCGAACAGCGACATCGGTCCAGCTCCGGGCGGACCTTCTCCCGCGAGGTTCCCGCAGGCGACAGGAGAACATCATGGCCCTCATATTGCAACAGCCTTGCGCCGGCCGGAGGCCGGC
>JBKQMI010000101.1:0-2898 GCA_052146775.1 Methylocella sp.
CTTGTTGTGGAACACGATCGCGCCGATCGCCGCCGGCAGGGTGAAGACGACGTGATAGGTGGCGACCGGCAGGAGTTCCGCCTCGCGTTCCGCGAGCCATTGCCGCGCCGCCGCGCCCTGACACTTCGGGCAATGCCGGTTGCGGCAGGAGTTGTAGGCGGCGCGCTCATGCGCGCAGTCCTCGCAGCGCTCGACATGTCCGCCGAGCGCGGCGGTGCGGCAGGTCTCGATCGCCGACATCACTTTCAACTGGGCGAGGCTGACGTGACCGGCGTTGGCCCTGCGCCACGCCGCGCCATGGGCGCGAAAGACGTCGGCGACCCCCGGGCTGTGACCGGCTGTGACCCGGGGGCCGCGCCATGCGGCCGTGGTCAGGCGGGCGGCGATCGCCCCGCGAGGTTGAGGCCGAGCCGCTCCAGTGGGCTTTCGACGTCGCGGATCGTGCTGACCGCGACGCGGGCGTAGAGCGCCGCCGTCTCGAGCTTCGCGTGTCCGAGCAGCACCTGGATCACACGAATGTCGACGTTCTGTTCGAGCAGGTGGGTGGCGAAGCTGTGCCGCAGGGTATGCGGCGACACGCGCTTGGAGATGCCCGCCAGATCCTTGGCGGCGTGAACGGCGCGGTTGAGCTGACGGGCGGTCACAGGATTGATCGGGTTCTGGCCGGGAAAGAGCCAGACCTGAGGCCGCGCCGCAACTGCTCGAACTTTTGCGCGACTGGTGGCGGGCGGCGCGGCCCCAGGCCTGGCTGTTTCCAGGGATGAACCCGGTCAACCCGATGTCGGCCCGTCAGTTGAGCCGCGTCGTGCGCGAAACGGCGCGAGAGGCCAGCATCGCCAAGCGCGTGTCGCCCCATACCCTGCGGCATAGCTTCGCCACCCATCTGCTCGAACGCAACGTCGATATCCGCGTGATCCAGGTTCTGCTCGGTCACGCCAAGCTGGAGACGACGGCGCTCTATACCCGCGTCGCCGTCAACACGATCCGCGACGTCACCAGCCCGCTGGAGCGTCTGTGCGTAAACCTGACAGGGCAAGCGCCGCCCGCCTGACGGCGACGCCATGGCGCGGCCTTCCCTGGAGGTCGCGGATGTCCTGCGCGTTCACGGCGCCGCCTATGCGCGCGCCCACGCAGGACATCTCAGCCTCGGCCAACTCAAGGTCATGTCGGCGATAACGGCCTGCCGCACAGCAGCGCTCGGCGGTCATGTCGCGCGCTGCGACGACTGCGGCCATGTCGAGATCGCCTACAACTCCTGCCGCAACCGCCACTGCCCCAAATGCCAGGGCGCGGCGGCGCGGCAGTGGCTCGCCGAACGACAGGCCGAGTTGCTGCCGGTCGCCTACTATCATGTCGTCTTCACCCTGCCGGCGCCGGTCGCGGCGATCGCGTTCCAGAACAAGGCCGCGATCTACGACCTCCTGTTCAAAGCCGCCGCCGAGACGTTGATCACCATCGCCGCCGACCCCAAGCATCTTGGCGCCCGCGTCGGCATCACCGCCGTGCTCCACACCTGGGGTTCGGCGATGACCCACCATCCGCACATTCACATGATCGTCCCCGGTGGCGGCCTGTCGCCGGACGGCGCCCGCTGGATCGCCTGCAAGCCCGGCTTCTTCCTGCCAGTGCGCGTGCTGTCGCGCCTGTTCCGCCGCCTGTTTCTCGAAGGACTCGCCGCGCTTCACCATGCCGGCCGCCTGGCCTTTTTCGGCGATCTCGCCGCGCTCGCCGGCAAGGAGGCCTTCGAGGCCGCTCTGGCTCCGCTGCGCCGAAGCGAATGGGTCGTTTACGCCAAGCGCCCCTTCGCCGGACCGGAAGCCGTCCTCGCCTATCTCTCGCGCTACACCCACCGCGTGGCGATCTCCAACAGCCGTCTCCTCAGCTTCCACGGCGGGAATGTCGCCTTTCGCTGGAAGGATTATCGCGCCCGCGGCAAGGCGCCCGGCAGAAGCTGGATCAAGTCCATGTCGCTGTCAGCGGACGAGTTCATCCGCCGTTTTCTCATGCACGTCCTGCCCAGCGGCTTCCACCGCATTCGCCACTACGGGCTGTTCGCCAGCCAGAGGCGCGCCGCAAATATCACTCGCCTGCGCCAACTCATTGCCAAGACCGAGGACGCCGAAAAACCTCAGTTCGACCTCGTCGCGACAACCCAAGCGCCGCAAACGATAACGCCAGATCCTTCCGAGGCGGCGGCGCTCAAAGCCTGCCCTTGTTGCGCTGGACGCATGCGCGTCGTCGAGACTTTTGCGCGCGGCGCGACGCCGCGCAGCTTCAAGACCGATTGCGCGGGGTTCGACACGTCATGACCAAAACCAAAGCCCGCCCGCACGCCGCCGGCATTACGTCGACGCCCAAAGGCGCCGGCCATGACGATCTCGTCGCATCAGCGCCCAAAATGCGAGAAACCGTGGGCCTCATCAAACTCAACGTCGCAACAGCCGCAATCGGCCGACGTCAAAATGCCCCGCGCCCATCCCTTCAAAAGCCTCTCGCCTGCGCGACAGCCCTCAGAACTGGGACGCCCCTTCCATAATCCCCATAGATCGCCGCCTGAACCATCAAGCCTCAACATCCCGCGGTTTCCTCCCATGGAGGCTTTCGGACGCCGGCCCGCCGGCGACACGCAGCATTCGTGATGGGCCGGCGACCGAAACCCTTCACAGGAGCGGAAATTGGACGTTGGCTGAAGTAATCCGAGCTTCCGGCGGTAAGCGGACTTCCGGCCGCTCGCCACCACCAAGGTTTTTGCCCGCGAAAGGCCCAAAGCCCCTTTTCGGTGGCTGCTCACGCGTTCCGCCGCTGAACCTGCTAAGCGCGCGTTAAGCGACCTCAGATTCCCGCATACCATTCATAGCCCCTATCGGGCCAGAAGCCGCCCTTGCCGCGGCCAAAGCC
>JBKQMI010000102.1:0-6748 GCA_052146775.1 Methylocella sp.
AGTCATGGTGATCTTCCCCATGCGTGACGTATTAATGCCTCAACTTCTAAGTTAACAGAATCGAGAGACTCGATTGCTCGCTGGTAGGTTGTTCGCGTGAAGTTCTCTCGCCCGACTTCATAAAGGGTTTGTTTCGAGAGGCCGGCATCAGAAATCGCGGTTGATTTAAGTGCGGTGTTGTTTAGAACACGCTCGTGGAATAACGTGCGCATTAACCCAACTGTCCAATTTTGTGGACCATCAGACGGTTCGAAGCGTGTAACCAAATAGCGCAAAAAATCATATTCTAGGTAGACGGGAGCGGCAGCACCCTTTCCTCTACTCGCATCTTCGACGACAGTTAGAAGGTCAGCTGCCATCAGGAGAAACTGACACATAGACATGACGTCGAGCATTTGTGGATGGACAGTGATCAAGAGTGCCGTCGCGGCACAAAGTGCGCCAAGTGTAAGGAACCCCAACTGAGGTGGGCAATCCAGAATCATAACGTCGTAGTACTGCTCGACGCTTCCAAGCGCTCTCCCAATACGATCAAAAAACGGCTCTGTGCCGTGCTCGGCAAGTGCTTTCGGCGTGTCGTGTTCAAACTCCATCAGTTCAAGATTGCCGGGGATCAAATCCAAGCCAGGGAAATAGGTCTTTTGGATAATATCGCTGAGCGGTCGGCTTTGATTATCGTATCTGATGGTGCCGTAGAGTGTCGCGTTCGGGCCAATGTCAAATTCTGGTTGATATCCATGAAGTGCGGTCAACGAAGCCTGAGGGTCGAGATCGATTGCGAGAACGCGGTAGCCCTTTAGAGCAAGAAATTGAGCCAAATGAGCTGCAGTAGTTGTCTTACCGCTACCTCCCTTAAAGTTTGCGACTGCGATGACTTGGCATTCCTCGCCTTCAACTCGATTTGGAAGATAGCCTTTTCCTTTCGCTCCTTCGTCAAGCATTCGGCGGAGTTCATTGATCTGTTCGAGTGTGTAGGATCGCCGCCCGGCGGTGCCGACACTGGGCTGTGGTCCCTTTCCGCCGATCGAAAGTTGACGAAGATATCCATCGGCAACCCCGATCCACTTTGCAGCTTCGCCGGATGAAAACTGTCTAAGAGTTTTCTTTGAAGCGGGAGGAAAGAGCGTATGGCGGAGCGCCTGCAACTCTTTCGACAGCGCGTCGCCATCCTCAGTAATGACCTTGGTGACGCGCGCTCTGGTGGCGTTTGTCACAGATTTTGTCATATTCTGATCCATTCGGTTCGATCTGGTCTTTGAAGGCGTTGGATGGCCGCAAGTTACGCCTCCGCGCCGCATCGCGCTAAAATACCGTAATATAAGGAGGGAGATTCGCTCAGTTGGCAAGCGGTTTTTGATTAACGCGTGTTAACTACTCTTTCTTGAGTAATAGTGGGCTCGTGCGGAAGTTTCTATGCCCTTGGATTGTGTGTGGACGGAGGCTTTGTCTTTATGGCTATCCGGATAGCCGCTGTGTTTCGCCAGCGAAATGTCAAACGTGAACTTCACCTTCAAAACCGGATTATTTCGTGGCAAAACCGGTTTCCAGACCAAGGCACGCGTTGCGGCTTCGAACGGCTGAAGTGGGCCGAAAGGCGCACATTGGATGCACTCGCACCGGACCACCCGCAACCCCAGTGTACAACCCCAAAGGTCCTGTCCAACCTGAATTCGTTGTTGCGGACGATAGCGCTGACGTCGCGGGGCTGAGGCGTCAGCGGACCGGCGGCGTCTCCCTCAAAAACGCGAAATACGTGAGTATTGCGACGATGACGACGACGGCAACGGCACAGCCGACGAACCCGCGGCTTCTTTCAGTTTGCTCGCCAGCATGTTTGCGGGAGCGTCCGTCAAGGTGAAGACCGGCGTCTGCTGAAGGGCGTGCGAAAGCGCGTCCACCGGCATGGCGTTGACCTTGTGGGCGTTGAGCAACAGCAGCCCGGAGGCAACGAAGAAGGACGGCGGCTCGGCTTTCTTCAGCAACTGGCGCAGCGCGCCCGGTTTCTCGGGTTCCACGAGATGCCCCCCGCCTGCAAGGGAAATTGCGCTCCGCCGGAGATAGTTTCGACCGCGACTTTCGTCGCGGTCGGCAGCGGTCGATAATCGGCGACGACGAATGTGAGCGAGGGTTTGATTATTTTCACTGTTCTCTCCTGAACACCGTCTGGAATCTCGGTGACATGCTGGTCAATTCATATTTTGGCTCGCCGCCGCGGACTGTGGCGAGCAAGCCATGAAAGCCAAAGTGCAATCAAAGCGGGCGAATGAGAATGATCGGCGATCGACTTGGCAGAGCACAAATCGCAACTTCCGCTCCGGGTCGATCTCTGCCGGTCGCCTGCGGCACGAACGATAATCAATTATCGACCATCTCGGTCCGCTTGCGAACTCAAAATCTGCGTTTTTTGAGGCTACAGACGCACTAATTGTTCTTTGCTCGGCGAGTCTTTTGCCCTGCCGAAATACAATGAAATCCGGATAGCCATCTTTAGTAAAAGGAACGACTGCGAATCGTCGATGGTGGCGCGCATTGGTGATGAATCGATTGGTGCGACGATAAATGAGGCGGCAAGCTCCGACAGTTGCACCGCAATTACCCCCACCCCATTTTTAGGACGCGGTTTTTTGAGGATTTATGCCAGTGTGTCGAGGGGCGCGCCGGCCTTTGTGACCCGGTCGTGCGGTTGCGCACGGAGGCCAAGGATGGTTTCTCAATCCGCCTGCTGCAGGACATGGGTCGTCCCTTCGCCGTCTCCGGCGCGGCCTAGGAGCTCAGAATGGAGACGTTTGGAATCGACTTGGGCCTATCCAGGCTGATTGCTACCAGCGAAGGCGCTTTGTTCGGACGCGGCCTTATCGATAATCTCCGGCGGATCGACTGGCAGCTTGTCGGGATCCGCCGGCATCGAAGCTGCGCTGGCGACAATCCGCGCAACTGCTTCCATTACCGACTCATCATCGACCGGTTGCGCGGCATGCTATAAACTAGGATCAACGCCGCGTTGAACCGGATCGTAGCCATTCACGCGCCTGCCGAGGTCGCAGCGGAGCGTTTGGACTTCGGGAGGCCCGGCCCCGTCTCGGCGCATGAATCGCTTGGTGAGCATTGGCCGATAGGTTCGGGATCGCTGCGAGCGATCTGCCATCGCCGTACTGGAGCGAGGAACGTGCAGTCTGCGGTTATGTCGGTCGGCGCAACCGCATCTCGCAATCCAAATTCGCGCGTCAATGGTGCGGCAGCGAAAGGCACGCCGACGTGAATGCCGGCAGCGTCAACACCCGCAGACGTTCTTCGAGATTGGGCGCGGCCCAGTTTACGAAGGATGCGATCCTCGCCCTGCTGGTACGCTGGCATCCCGAGAGATGGCGGAGAATTTGGCAAAAAGGGCCCCGGAGGAGCGACCCACGACCCGAGGCTATCCAAACCATATTTCAAAACTTGGGCGGCGGCCTTGGCGAGGAATGAGCTTGAACCGCATGCTTTAGCGCCGTGTGGCTAAATGCAATAGATGCCAATTCGTGGCACCGTGTGGTCGACTCTGCAATATGCCGAAAACACGTCCTTGTGGCAGGTGCCACATCGCTGGCAGCAAGCTTCCCCGGTCTATATTTTTCGTGACTAGGCTGACTTGTCCGGATTCATATTTTCCGGCTTCAAGTCTCCCTTCCTGTTCTCCTATTCGATGACGATCGCCGAGGGTTCCTGGTGGGGTGCTTGATTGAAGCGGCGGCTCATCGAGTCCCGCACCATCCTCCCCGGCCTGAACGTCGGGGTATCTCGCGGAGGACTTAATGAGGAAAGAGGATCCAAAAATAGTCGTGTGGCAGGTGCCACATCGGGGAAATTGAAAGAATCGGTCCTTTGCTGGCTCTGCCCAGCCGAAAGGAAACGTCTGAGGTTTCCTCTGGGTGAAGATGATGTCATGTCGCAGGCTCCCACCCGCAGAGGATCATTTGCCGCGCGAGCCGCAAAATGTCGTTGTAGGTGGAGAAAATCACGCGCCCCAACGTCAGGTCTACCTTGAACCCCAACACCTGCGTTCTTTCGATTAAGGCTCCTGCCCTGGAGCACCTCCACCGCATAGTAGAAAAGATGTCCGCCATCAAGGAGAGGAACCGGCATCAGGTTCAAAGGCCTACGGAGACTGACAGAAGCTCGGCGAGGTTCAGGAGATCTGCTACGCCGATCTTGGCCATATCCCCCGAAACATCGGTGATGCGGATGGTTTCGGAAACCTGATCTGACCTTTCCGGGACCATCACGAGATTGCCAAGATAGGAGCTGCTGCGTGCCTCGCCGTACCAGGTTTCAAAACATGTCCTTGCGGCAGGTGCCACATCGCCGGCAGCGATCTGGCCCGTCGATATTTTTCGTGACTAGGCTGATTTGTCCGGATTCATATTTTTCGGTTTCCAGTCTCCTTTCCTGCCCTATATTCGATGATGATCGCCCTGTGTTCCTGGCGGGACGCTCGATTGAAGCGGCGGCTCATCGAGTCCCCACTATCATGCTCCGGCATGAACGCAGGGGTATCTCGCGAAGGACTTAACGAGGAAAGAGGATCCAAAAATAGTCGTGTGGCAGGTGCCACATCGGGGAAATTGAAAGAATCGGTCCTTTGGTGGTCCCGCCCAGCCCGAAGGAAACGTCTGATGTTTCCTCTGGGTGGAGAGGATGTCATGTTGCAGGGTCTCAGCCCCGAAGCATCATCTGCCGTGCGAGCCGTAAAATGTCATTGTAAGTGGAAAAAACCATCAAGCCCGCCACCAAGGTCAGGCCAACCTTGAACCCCAACGCCTGCGTTCTTTCGTCCAAGGCTCTGCCGCGGACTACTTCCACCGCATAGTAGAAAAGATGCCCTCCATCCAGGAGGGGGACCGGCATGAGGTTCAAAAGTCCGACCGAGATGGACAGAAGGGCGGCGAGGTTCAGCAGGGCCGCGATGCCGATCTTGGCCATATCCCCCGAAACTTCGGCGATGCGGATAGGTCCGGAAAGCCGGTCTGCCCCTTCCCGTCCCATTACGAGGCCGCCGACATAAGAGCCGGTGCGCGCCACGACGTACCAGGTGTCGGACGCCGCTCGCGCGAACGACCGGGTGATTCCGTCGTGCTGCACGCGCCAGGTTCCGGGCCGGCCGAGTGTCTCGACGCCGAGAACGCCGGCTCTCGTCGCGCCGAACGGAGTGCTAATGTCGCGCCGGCGCGGGGTCGCGACGAGTATGATCCTCTTGCCTTGGCGATCGACGTCGAAGGTTAGCGCCGTATCACTCGACCTCTGCACGACCCGCGTCATTGCTTCCCAGCTGTCGATCGGATCGCCGTTGATCGAGACGATGAGGTCGCCCGGTTGAAATCCACCCGCCTCGGCCGCGCTTCCAGCAATCACCTTATCGACCAAAGGCTGCTGGATGGGGATCCCGTTGACGCAATAGATGCCGGTGAAGATCGCGATCGCCAGGATGAAATTGGCGATCGGACCGGCGACGACGATGGCCGCCCGCTTCCAGACATTCTGTGCGAAAAAACTGACCGCGCGATCCTCGCGCGACATCATGGCGGCGGCGGCCGTGTCAGTCATGGAGGCGCCGTTGGCGTCGCCGTGAAATTTGACATACCCCCCGAGCGGCAAGGCGCCGACGCGCCAGCGCGTGCCGAACCGGTCGACGAAGGCGAAGAGCTCCGGACCGAAGCCAAGCGAAAAGGCGTCGACCTTGACACCGCAAAAGCGCCCGACCAGAAAATGTCCCATCTCGTGGAAGAAAACGACAAGACTGAGCACGAAAATGAAAGGAAGGATGTCGGCCGCGGCGGCCCATAGATATGCGAAGAACGTCATCGATCTGCCTCCGGAAGAGAACGCCATTGGGCGGCGGGTGAGTTACCGTGAGTCAGAACCGCGCGAACGCAAAATGACGGAGGCTGCTCCGAGGCGCCAATTGGTTGGTCGCGTTTGGCGTGCTGGATAGTGCGGCCGGGGCGGAGGCCGATGGCGGCGACGTTGCGGATTGGGAACTGACCTAAACGCGATCGTCGACGGGAGGCGCCGGCCGGCTATGCCCATGGATGGGCGGCGTCCGGCTCAAGACCACGCCGCTCAGTCTTAAATGCTCGAGAATTGTTCTGGCCAGCGCGAGCTTGTCTTCGGAGGAAAGCTTTTGGCCTCGCCCCCGGTAAAGAGAAGTCCGGCGGATCGCCATGGCGATATCCCAGGCGAATCCGAAATCTTCGGCGGGGGTGGGAGGCGAAGGGGGATCATCGTCCGTCATCCTTCTATCGAATAGAACGAACACGGAACATGCGCAAGTCGGGACCAACCTATTTCGGGATCGTTTTGCTCCCCCGATCGAGCAGGTTCTTGACCGAGGAGGGCGACCAGTGTCGGCCGCCGCGCGGGGTGTGCTCGCGCATCGCTTCAAGCTGGGCGGCGATGTCGCGCAGGGCCATGTCCGGATTGGCCATGGCGATGCCGACGACGAGCGTCATCAGGCGGTCTTCTGGAAGTTTGCGGCGCGCGCGCTCGATCAAATACGGCTCGACGAGATGCTCCTTGACGAGGCGGCGGACGGAACGCCGCAGACGCTCGACGGTCCATAATCTCGCCGGCCGCTTCATATTGAGAACCCGCACGACATCTTCCCAAGGGTGATCGGGTCGCATCCGCCTGACCGTTGGGAGCCAGGCGTCCATCGAGGAGAGCAGGGCGGCGACATAAGTCTCGTCGCGGGCCGCCGAGATTTTCTGCAAAG
>JBKQMI010000103.1:0-8532 GCA_052146775.1 Methylocella sp.
GCCCGCATCCCGCTCTAAACTTTTGGAATCGATCGCGTTCATTACTTTGGATCGATTCGATCCAAAGTCATCGCGATCGAGGGGCGCTCCGCGAAGGCTCCTCAGACGTCGAGATTGGCGACCGAGAGCGCGTTCTCCTGAATGAATTCGCGGCGCGGCTCGACGACATCGCCCATCAGCTTGACGAAAATGTCGTCGGCGTCGTCGCCCTCCTTGATCTTGACCTGCAAGAGCGAACGGGCTTCCCGATCCAGCGTCGTCTCCCACAATTGCTCCGGGTTCATCTCACCGAGGCCCTTGTAGCGCTGCATCTGCGAGATGCCTTTCTGGCCCGCCGCCATCACGGCGTCGAGCAAGTCGCCGGAGCCGGAGACCTGCGTCTCGTCGCTGCGCCGGACGAACAGCGCCGGGCGGGCGAAGACGTCGTGCAACGTCGCCGCATGCTCGTTGAGGCGGCGCGCCTCGCTCGAGGCGAGGAGGCCGGCGTCGAGGGTCGCGGCCTGGCGCACGCCCCGCACCTCGCGGCTGAACATATAGCCGCCATTGGCGACGGCGCCGCGCCAGCCGCGCTCCATATCGTCGGCGAGTTCGTCGAGCCGCGCGGCGATGGTCGCGGCGAAGTCTTCCGCCGCGGCCCCGTCGTCGGGTCCGATCGGCCGCAGGGCGCCTGCGATCGCGGCCTGTTCGACGACGGTGCGGTCATAGCGCGAATGCATCGCGTTCAGCACGTGGCGCACGGTCCGCGCCTCCTCGACGATCGAGCGCAAATCGGCCCCGGCGCGTTCGACGCCGTCGGAAAGACGCAGCACCGCGCCGTCAAGGCCGTTGCCGATCAGGTAGTCCTCGCGCGCGCGCTCGTCCTTCAGATATTGCTCGGAGGCGCCGCGCTTCACCTTGTAGAGCGGCGGCTGCGCAATATAGAGATGGCCGCGTTCGATGAGTTCGCGCATCTGACGGAAGAAGAAGGTGAGCAGAAGCGTGCGGATATGCGAGCCGTCGACATCGGCGTCGGTCATGATGATGATCTTGTGGTAGCGCAATTTGTCGACGTTGAAATCGTCGCGACCGATGCCGGTGCCGAGCGCCGTGATCAGCGTGCCGATTTCCTGGGATGACAGCATCTTGTCGAAGCGGGCGCGCTCGACATTAAGAATCTTGCCCCGGAGCGGCAAGACGGCCTGATATTCGCGATTGCGGCCCTGCTTGGCCGAGCCGCCGGCGGAATCGCCCTCGACGAGGAAAAGCTCCGCCTTGGCCGGATCGCGCTCCTGACAATCGGCCAGCTTGCCCGGCAGATTGGCGACGTCGAGCGCGCCCTTGCGGCGGGTCAGCTCGCGCGCCTTGCGCGCCGCCTCGCGCGCCTGCGCCGCCTCCACCACCTTGCCGACGACGGTGCGCGCATCCTGCGGATGCTCCTCGAACCAGGAGCCGAGCATCTCGTTGACGAGGCCTTCGACGGCCGGACGCACTTCGGAGGAAACCAGCTTCTCCTTTGTCTGCGAGGAGAATTTCGGATCTGGAACCTTGACCGACAGCACGCAGGTCAACCCCTCGCGGCAGTCATCGCCCGTGAGATCGACCTTTTCGCGCTTCAAGAGGCCGGAGCGCTCGGCATAGCCGGTGACCTGCCGGGTGAGGCCGGCGCGCAGCCCGGCGAGATGCGTGCCGCCGTCGCGCTGCGGGATGTTGTTGGTGAAAGGCAACACGTTCTCATGGTAGGAATCGTTCCACCACAAGGCGACCTCGACGGTGATATTCTCGCGCTCGCCCTTGATCAGAATGGGCTTGGCGATGAGCGGGCTCTTGGCGCGATCGAGATAGCGCACGAAAGCCTCAAGACCGCCCTCGTAATAAAGCTTCTCGGTCCTGACCTCCGCGCCGCGGGCGTCGGTGAGTTCGATGCGAACGCCCGAGTTCAGGAAGGCGAGTTCGCGCAGCCGGTGCTCGATCGTGCCGAAATCATAATCGACCATGGTGAAGGTCTCGGGCGAGGCGAGAAACGTGACCTCCGTGCCGCGTTTGGGCTTGCCGTCGACGATCGGCGCTGGACCTGTGACTTCGAGGGGCGTGACCGCATCCCCATGCGCAAAGCGGATCAGATGCTCCTTGCCCTCGCGCCAGATCCTGAGCTTCAGCCAAGTGGAGAGCGCGTTGACGACGGAGACGCCGACGCCATGCAGGCCGCCCGACACCTTGTAGGAGTTCTGGTCGAATTTCCCGCCCGCGTGCAGCTGGGTCATGATGACCTCGGCCGCGCTGACGCCTTCCTCGCTGTGGATGTCGGTCGGAATGCCCCGCCCGTCGTCGGTGACGGTCACGGAGCCGTCGGCGTTGAGCGTCACGGTGACTTTCGTGGCGTGGCCCGCGAGCGCCTCGTCGATGGCGTTGTCGACGACCTCATAAACCATGTGATGCAGGCCTGAGCCGTCATCGGTGTCGCCGATATACATGCCGGGGCGTTTGCGGACGGCGTCGAGGCCGCGCAGGACCTTGATCGAATCGGCGCCATAATAGGCTTCCGCCTCGGCAGGAGCGGAGACCTGTGAGGCGGCGGCGGGTTCAGCCATGGGATATGCGGGCTTTCTGCTGCTTTAAGCTTTGATTTCAGGCGCGTTTCAAAATCAACGCGCCGACAATCTTTTCTTATAGACCAAGCGTCCGCGAAGGTCATGTTTTTAATGTCTTTTCAGGCCAATTCACAGGCTTTGACAAGGCCCTTTGCAAATCCGGAGCGGATGCCTCTTGCGGCAGGGGAAAAACCTGGCGGCGACACCCCCGCAAATCAACAGAACCTAGTCGTCCTGCTTCGTCCGCCCCTCAATGAACGCCTTCACCGCGCTAATGACCGGGACGCTGACAAAAGCGATCGTCACGCTCGGATGCGCGCCGACAATGAACGAATAGACGCCCGCGCCCAAAGATCCAGCCATGATGAGAAAACCAAAGGCTTGGCCGCGGAGCGTTTCCCAGTTCAGCGCGCCTTGCTCCTTGCGCGCCAGTTCATGCCGGAAGGCCTGTTCCCGCTCCATGTATCCGAAAACCCGCTCCGCAGCGCCCGGAAGCGTCTGTTCGTAGATGGCGATTTCCTCAGCTGGCGGAAGCGGTCCGCTATGCTGCTTGGAAACCGTCAGCACCCCAATGGAGACGAGACGGGAAATTTCCTCAGGCGGTAACCGCTTTAGCACATCCGGCAGGTTTTCCTGACTTACCGCCTGCAGCGCGTCGTCTTCTGATTCTGATTCGTCCACCCTCAACCGTCTCCAGCGCAGCCGACAAATCCTTCTTGAAAGCGAGTGCGTCCTGCGAAGCCCCCCAATAGATCTTCTCACGCAGGGCGCCGACGCGCTTTGGGTCTTTTGCGTAAACGACCCGCTGTCCATCAAAGCTGGCGGCGAGCTTGGTCGCTGCGCGAATGATCGCTATCCTAATCTTCATGGTCTTCCCCTGCCTATGAGGGCGCGACTCCAAATCTAAGTCATTTGGAGCCGCTTCGCCAGCGTAACCCCGGCGGCTGGCGAGAAACGTGCGCACCGCATCGTCAGCAGACTTTGTCGAAAGGCCGGCTTCAGACTTCAAATGAAAACGCCCTCGCGATTCCATCTGGAGTCACCGGACCTACGCCGCAGCCCTGATGGCCTCATCGCCGATCAGCAGGCCCCGCTCGTCGGCGCCGATGCGCACCTTCTCGCCATCGTGGATCTTGCCGGCGAGAATCATCTCGGCCAGCGGATCCTGCACGTTCTTCTGGATGACTCGCTTCAGGGGCCGCGCGCCATAGGCCGGATCGTAGCCCCTCTCGGCGAGCCACGCGCGGGCTTCCGGCGTCAACTCCAGCACGATCTTGCGATCCTCCAGCAGCCTGTCGAGCCGCTTCAGCTGGATTTCGACGATCGCGCCCATATCCTCGCGGCGCAGGCGATGGAACAGGATGATCTCGTCGACGCGGTTCAGGAATTCAGGCCTGAAATGCGCCCGCACCACCTGCATCACCTCGTCATGGACGGCGCTTGAATCCTCGCCCTCCTTCTGGAGCACCAAAAACTCCGAGCCGAGATTCGAGGTCATGATGATCAGCACATTGCGGAAATCCACCGTGCGCCCCTGCCCATCCGTGAGCCGGCCATCGTCCAAAACCTGCAGCAGGATGTTGAAGACGTCGGGGTGCGCCTTCTCGATCTCGTCGAAAAGCACCACCTGATAGGGCCTGCGCCGCACCGCCTCGGTCAAGGCGCCGCCTTCCTCATAGCCGACATAGCCGGGCGGCGCGCCGATCAGCCGCGCGACCGAATGCTTCTCCATATATTCCGACATATCGATGCGCAGCAGCGCGTTCTCATCGTCGAACAGGAAGGCGGCCAGCGCCTTGGTGAGTTCGGTCTTGCCGACGCCGGTCGGCCCGAGAAACATGAAGGAGCCGATCGGACGGTTGGGGTCCTGCAGCCCGGCGCGGGCGCGACGCACCGCAGTCGAGACGGCCTTGACGGCCTCCTTCTGGCCGACGACGCGCCGGCCCAGCGTCTCCTCCATCTTGAGCAATTTGTCGCGCTCGCCCTCCAGCATCTTGTCGACCGGAATGCCGGTCCAGCGCGAGACGACCTGCGCGATATGTTCGGGCGTCACGGCCTCCTCGACAAGCACGCCGGCGCGCTTCGATTCGATCTCGGCGAGCTGCTTCTCGAGGCCCGGGATGACGCCGTAGGTCAGTTCGCCGGCGCGCTGATATTCGCCCCGGCGCTGCGCCTGCGCGAGTTCCGTGCGCGCGGCCTCAAGCTGCTCCTTAACCTTCTGCTCGGAGCCAAGCTTGTCCTTTTCGGCGTGCCAGCGCTGGGTCAGCGCCGCCGACTTCTCCTCAAGCTCGGCCAGTTCGCCCTCAAGCTTGACGAGGCGATCCTTGGAGGCTTTGTCAGTCTCCTTCTTCAGGGCCTCCTGCTCGATTTTCAGCTGGATGATGCGCCGGTCGAGTTCGTCGAGTTCCTCCGGCTTCGAATCGATCGCCATGCGCAGGCGGGCGCTCGCCTCGTCGATGAGGTCGATCGCTTTGTCAGGCAGAAAACGGTCCGCGATATAGCGGTGGGAGAGCGTCGCCGCGGCGACGATGGCCGCGTCGGTGATGCGCACGCCATGATGCAGCTCGTATTTCTCCTTGAGGCCGCGCAGGATCGAAATAGTGTCCGCGACCGTCGGCTCGGAGACGAAGACCGGCTGGAAACGCCGGGCCAGCGCCGCGTCCTTCTCGACGTGCTTGCGGTATTCGTCGAGCGTCGTCGCGCCGACGCAATGCAGTTCGCCGCGCGCCAGCGCCGGTTTCAGAAGGTTCGAGGCGTCCATCGCGCCATCGGCCTTCCCCGCGCCGACAAGCGTGTGCATTTCGTCGATGAAAAGGATGATGCCGCCCGCCGCCGCCGTGACTTCGGTCAGGATGCCTTTGAGACGCTCCTCGAACTCGCCGCGATATTTGGCGCCGGCGATGAGCGAGCCCATATCGAGCGCAAGCAGCTTCTTGTCGCGAAGGCTCTCCGGCACGTCGCCATTGACGATGCGCAGCGCGAGACCCTCGACGATTGCGGTCTTGCCGACGCCGGGTTCGCCGATCAGCACCGGATTGTTCTTGGTGCGGCGCGACAGAACCTGGATGGTGCGGCGGATTTCCTCGTCGCGCCCGATGACGGGATCAAGCTTGCCCGTGCGGGCCGCCTCGGTGAGATCGCGGGTATATTTCTTCAGCGCGTCATAGGCGTTTTCCGCCGTCGCATTGTCGGCGGTGCGGCCCTTGCGCAACTCCTCGATGGCCTTGTTGAGGTTTTGCGGGGTGAGGCCCGCTTTTTCGAGGATCTTTCCGGCTTCCGAATTCTTCTCCATAGCGAGCGCGAGCAGCAGGCGCTCGACCGTCACATAGGAATCGCCCGCCTTCTCGGCGATTTTCTCGGCGTTGTCGAAGAGGCGCGCCAAGGGCGGCGTGATATGGACCTGGCCCGCGCCGGAGCCTTCGACTTTGGGCAGTTTCGCGAGGGCGAGTTCGGTCGCGACCAGCGCATCGCGCGAGCGGCCTCCCGCCTTGTCGATCAGGCCGGCGGAAAGACCCTGCTCGTCGTCGAGCAGGACTTTCAGGAGATGTTCGGGCGTGAACTGCTGATTCCCCTCGCGCATCGCGAGCGACTGCGCGCTTTGCACGAACCCGCGCGCCCTGTCGGTGTATTTTTCAAAATTCATGGCTGATATCTCCCCCCGCGAGGCGGCCCCGGCGGCCTTTCGTGGATTAACTCAATTCGCCCTCATCGAGGGCCGACTTAAGTCAAATGTAGGAAAAAAAAGCGCGGGCGGAAGGGTCGCGTCGCCGCCCCGCATGATTTCAGCTGACGCCTGACCATGCGCCAGGCGGCCGCGATCGCTCGCCGCGCACAGACGCGGGGGGACTCCTGCGCCTCCCAGGACATCGCCGCGCGCCAAAGCCGACCGGTTCCGGCTTTCGGGTCATTTTCACGATTTTGGATTGATCCAACCCAAAATCATCCGATCTAGTCGCCGACCGGATCCTCGGCGCTGGTTTCCGCATCGCTCGAACCGTCATGCGAACCGTCATGCGCCGCGGCCTGGTCGATCGCCATTTCCGCCTTGCTGCGCCGGCGCCGGCGCGGCCGCAGGTGGAAGCCGTTCGGCTCGCGTTCGGCTTCGGACCTGACGTCATCGATCTGGCCGAAGGCTTCGACCGCGACGTCCGCCTCGAGCGGATCGACGATCGTCTCGGGGACCGTCCGGACGGGAGCCGTTATGAAAGCCGGGAGGCCCTTGGGCGCCACGTCGTCCACCGCTCGCGCCTCAACGCGCTGGTCGCGCGAAGGCTCACCGCGAAAATCCCGCTGGCCGCGCCCATTGCGGGCCTGATCCCGCGACCCCTGATCTCTCGGGCCTTGCTCTCTTGGACCTTGATCTCTCGGGCCCTGATCCCGTGGACCCTGGTCCCTGGGCGGCGCATAGCGCTCCTGGTTATTGCGCTCCTGCCCGTAGCGCTCCTGATTATTGCGCTCCTGATTACTGCGGTCCTGGCCACTGCGGTCCTGATAGGGCCTGTCCTGATAGGACCGATCCTGAAACGCCCGATCCTGGCGCGGGCCGCGCTCGGGCCGCTCGAAACCCTGCTTTTCCGAGGCGCCGTTGCCGCCGGCGCCATAAAAGCCGCGCTCCTGACCCGGCTGCTGCGGATTGCTGGAGGGCTGCGGCGCGTAGGCTTGCTGCGGCGGCGCGGCGAAGCGCTCGACCGGCGAAGCGAAGCGGTCCGGAATGCCGGTGAAGTCGTCGCCGTCGTCGATCTCTTCGGCGGCGGCGTCGCCGGGCTGACGCTGATAGCCGGCTGCGCTCTGTTGCTGAGCCTGCTGGGCCACCGCGATGAGGCGGAAGTAATGTTCGGCGTGCTGCAAATAGCTCTCCGCCGTGACCGGGTCGCCCGACGATTGCGCGTCGCGGGCGAGTTGCAAATATTTCTCACCAATATGATGGGCGGTGCCGCGAATCTTTACGTCGGGACCGCTCGATTCGTAGGAGCGCGTCAGCGGGTTCGGTCCCTTGCGATTATTGTTTGGGCGGCCGCGCATGCGTTGTTTGTTCTGTCCAGGTCTCATCGATGTTCCTTGAGTGGCGCCGTAACCGCGACTCCCGGGCATCGCCTTATCGGCGAGCCGTTAACGGTCCTTGCGGGACCATTTTCTTTCTAAAGAACGAAGGCGCGAGCGATAGTTGGGCTCTCCAGCCAGTGACGACACGCGCGGAGCTTCCGCGGCATCAATCCTTGACCCTCAATCAACAGGGTCTTGGAGCTTTGGGACGGATTCTCGGTTTCGCCGAGCGTCGCAGCTTTAACGGAAGCGGCCTCGCCATCTTCACATGCCCCTGATCAGGCGAGACCCAAAAATCTCAGCGCCGACCGAAGCTTTACAGAAGCGATAGAGCCGTCCTTGTTTCGTGAAACTAGCCGCTTTCGTCTGAAACGCCAAGGGTTTTTAGAAAATATCTCCAACTGGCCGTTCGGTGTGATCGAAGCGCAACGGCGAACTCAAGCCCGACGCGCGGAAATAATACGTTTGCGACCGTTGAGGTCAAGTCGGAAGTTTAGCTCACCGAAAGACGCCGCGCGCAAAAGCCCTGCGACGTCATCGCCCTGACCGAGGCCGAATTCAAGCGCGAGCAGGCCGCCCTGCGCCAGCAGCTCCGCCGCCGCCGGAATGATGGCCCGGTAGGCGTCAAGGCCGTCGCCGCCGCCGTCGAGGGCGAGCCGCGGATCGTAGACAACGACTTCCGGCGCCAGGCCGGCCAGATCGCCGCCCCTGATGTACGGCGGGTTGGAGACGATAATGTCGAACCCGCCCCTCAAAGGCGCCGCCCAGTCCCCGCAGACGATGCTACCGCGCTCCGCAAACCCGTTCGCCGCCAGATTGTTCCGCGCGATGGCGCAGGCGGCGGGCGAAATATCGACGCCGACGCCAAACGCATTGGGCAGGCTATGCAGCAGCGCGCCGAGAATGGCGCCGGAGCCGACGC
>JBKQMI010000104.1:0-25955 GCA_052146775.1 Methylocella sp.
TGATGATCTCCCGGTCGAAATGGCGGCCTTTGAAAAGATCATCGATGTTCAGCATCGGGCTTTGCATCCTCCAAAGACGAATTTGCGGCGACTATGCCCCGCTCCAGCCGTTCGCCCCAGAACCAGGTTACGCGCCTCTTGTAGCCGCCGCAAACACAATGGTAGCCGCCTCCGCTGCGCCCAACGCCACAAACTCTCCCGCCGCCAGATCGTCCGGCAGCGCCAGCCCGCCGATGCGGTCGCGGTGCAGTGCGACGACGTGATTGCCGAGGGACGCGAACATGCGGCGGATTTGATGGTAGCGCCCCTCCGTCACGGTGACGTAGGCGCTCGTCTGCGACAGCGCCTCCAGCGTCGCAGGCAGCAGCGGCTGGTCTTCGCCTTCGAGCATCAGGGTCCCAGAGGCGAAGAGAGCGGCGGCGTCGGCGCGCAGGGGAGACTCCAGCGTGACGCGGTAGCGTTTGGGGACATGGCTTTTCGGCGAGATGATTTTATGCAGCAGCGCGCCATCGTCGGTCAGCAGCAGCAGACCGGACGTGTCTTTGTCGAGACGGCCGATGGTTGAGAGCGCCGGCTCGCGCAGACGAAAGCGCGGGGGCAGCAAATCATAGACCAACGGCCCCGCCTCCTTGCGCGAACAAGTGACGCCGCAGGGCTTGTGCAGCATCAAAACGAGGCCCGGCGGCGGATCGAGCCTTTCGCCATTGACGCGCATGCGCTCCGGCAAATCCGGCGTGAGCGCGATGCGCGAGCCCGGATCGTCGAGAACTCTTCCATCCAGCACAACGCGCCGGGCGCGAAGCAATTGCTGCGCCTGGCTGCGCGTGCCATATCCGAGATTTGCAAGCAGCCTGTCGAGCCGGAGCGCCGCCGGCTTCGTCATTTCCGCGCCTCGAAAATCTTGTAGCCGCCGGTCTCGATTTTGGGCGCGATCTCCCGGAACAAGGGTTTGAGCGCGGCCTCATAGGGGAGATGCCGGTTGGCGGTGAGCCACAGCGCGCCGCCCTTGCGCAGCATTTTCGAGGCGCGCAGGATGAACGCCTTGCCGAGGCTTTGATCCTCGGCGCCGCCATCGTGGAAAGGCGGATTCATCACGATGAAATCGAGTTCCTTGAGGTCGGCGTCCTCTTGCCGCGCATCGGCCCAGAAAAAGCGCGCGCGGGCGTCCTTGATGTTGCGCCGCGCCGCCTCGATAGCGCGGCGGTCGATGTCGACGAGGCTCATCTGCGAAACATCAGGCGAGGCGAGCGCAACGATCGACAAAGCGCCGGCGCCGCAGCCAAGGTCCGCGCCGCGCCCGACCAGCGCGGGCAGATTTTCCGCAAGGAGCGCGCTGCCGGGATCGATCCGGTTCCAGCTGAAGACTCCGGGCTGAGACCAAAGGCCGAGCGCCTCGATGAGTTGCAGGCCGCCGCCTTCGAGCGCGTCCTCAAGCCCTTCGAGGACGGGGGGGCGGGCGCAGATGCAGATGCGATGGTGGCGCTTCGAGGTTTCATCAACCGCGCAGCCGAAGGCGCCGAGCTCCGCGGCGATGCGCGAGCCGCCCTTGTCCTTCGGCGCCAGCACGGTGAGGGGCGCGCCGGGCGCGAGAGCCTTAAGGACCAAAGCGAGCGCGTAGCGGCGTTCCAGCGTGCCGGGCGGCGCCAGCACGGTCATGCCGGCGAGGGCTCCAGGCGGCTCGGCCTCAAGCAGCGCCGCACCCGGAATCAGGGGGGAGAACTGGATTGCCTCCACCGGGACGCCCGCCAATTCAGCCGGCGGGGCGCCATAGACGCCGCGTCGTTCCGTTTTCGCCGCTTCCAGATCATCCGTCATAGTGACCGAAAGGGGCTCATTCGGTCTCTGCGTCCGGCGCGGATTCCCCGGTGAGGCCGGCGGCCTTGTCGGCGTCGGCCTTTTCTTTTTCCTTTTCCGCCTTGCGCGCAGCCGCCTTTTCCGCCGTCTTGGCAGCCTTGGCCTTTTCGCGCTCACGGCGTTCGAAATCATAGTTTGGTTTGCGCGGCATCATTATGCTCCCGAAGAATCAAGGTCCCAGTCTGTCGAAATCGGAGGGAAAAGGCTACTCCGCCGCTTTCGCGGCGACGAGCGGGCGCCGTTCCAGCGCTTCGCGCAGGAACTGGCCCGTATAGCTCTTTTTCGTCCTGGCGATCGCCTCAGGCGTTCCTTCGGCGACGATCTCGCCGCCGCCGTCGCCGCCCTCGGGTCCAAGGTCGATCACCCAGTCGGAGGTCTTGATGACTTCGAGATTATGCTCGATGACGACGAGGGTGTTGCCTTGATCGACCAGTTCCTGCAGCACCTGGAGCAGTTTGGCGACATCGTGGAAATGCAGGCCCGTGGTCGGCTCGTCGAGGATATAGAGCGTGCGCCCGGTCGATCGCTTCGACAATTCCTTGGCGAGCTTGACGCGCTGCGCCTCGCCGCCCGAAAGCGTATTGGCCTGCTGGCCGACCTTGATGTAGCCGAGCCCGACGCGCGCGAGCGTCGCCATTTTTTCGCGGATCGAGGGCGAGGCCTTGAACAGATCAGCCGCTTCCTCGACGGTCATGTCAAGCACGTCGGCGATCGACTTGCCCCGATATTTGACCTCCAGCGTCTCGCGATCGTAGCGCTTGCCCTTGCAGACGTCGCAGGTGACGTAGACGTCGGGCAGAAAATGCATCTCGATCTTGATGACGCCGTCGCCCTGGCACGCCTCGCAGCGCCCGCCTTTCACGTTGAAGGAGAAACGTCCCGGCTGGTAGCCGCGCGCTTTCGCCTCGGGCAGCCCTGCGAACCATTCACGGATCGGCGTGAAGGCGCCGGTGTAGGTCGCGGGATTCGAGCGCGGCGTGCGTCCGATCGGGCTTTGGTCGATGTCGATCACTTTGTCGAGCTGGTCGAGGCCGTCGATCCGATCGAAGGGCGCCGGGTGCTCGGACGCGCCGTTCAGCCGCCGCGCCGCGGCCTTGTAGAGAGTGTCGATGACGAGGGTCGATTTGCCGCCGCCCGAGACGCCGGTGATGCAGGTGAAGAGACCGAGCGGGATCGAGGCGGAAATATGCTTCAGATTATTGCCGCTGGCGCCGACGACATCGAGCTTGCGCTTGGGATCCGGCTTGCGGCGCGGGCGCGGAGTCGCCACCTCCCGCACGCCGGTGAGATATTGCCCGGTCAGCGAATGCGGGTCGGCCATGATCTCAGCCGCCGTTCCCTGCGAGACGATCTCGCCGCCGTGGATGCCGGCGCCGGGGCCGACGTCGACGACGTAATCGGCGGCGAGGATCGCGTCCTCGTCATGTTCGACGACGATGACGCTATTGCCGAGATCGCGCAGGCGCCGCAGCGTATCGAGCAGGCGGGCGTTGTCGCGCTGGTGCAGGCCGATAGAGGGTTCGTCCAGCACATAAAGGACGCCGGTGAGGCCGGAGCCGATCTGCGAGGCGAGACGGATGCGCTGGCTCTCGCCGCCCGATAGCGTGCCGGCGGCGCGCCCGAGCGTCAGATAGTCGAGACCGACGTCGATCAGGAACGAAAGCCTTTCGCGAATCTCCTTCAGGATGCGCGCGGCGATCTCGCGCCGCTTCGGATCGAGTTTTTCCGATAAGGCATCAAACCAGGCCGAAGCCGCGCGCACGGAAAACGAGGTGACCTCGCCGATGTCGAGACCGTCGATCTTGACCGCCAGCGCTTCCGGCCGCAGCCGCGCGCCATGGCAGACGCCGCAGGGCGTCGCGGTCATGTAGCGGCCGATTTCCTCGCGCGACCATTCGCTCTCGGTCTCGCGATAGCGCCGCTCCAGATTGCGGATAACGCCTTCGAAGGGCTTGTTCACCTCATGCGAGCGAAAACCATCCTCATAGGAAAAGCGCACGCTCTCCTTGCCCGAGCCGTAGAAGATCATCTCCTGAATTTCTTTCGGCAGCGAGTCGAACCGCAGATCGAGGCGGAATTTGAAGTGCCGGGCGAGTGCTTCGAGGGTCTGCATGTAATAGGGCGAACTCGAGCGCGCCCAGGGCGCGATGGCGCCCTTGCGCAGCGTCAGCTTGGGGTCCGGCACGATAAGATCGGCGTCGACGGTCTGCTCGAAGCCGAGGCCGCCGCAATGCGGACAGGCGCCGAAGGGATTGTTGAAGGAGAACAGGCGCGGCTCGATCTCGGGGATGGTGAAGCCCGATACGGGACAGGCGAATTTGGCCGAAAACGTGACGCGCTTCGGTGCGCCTTTTTCATCTTTCTCATCGGCGTATTCGGCGATGGCGATGCCGTCGGCGAGTTCGAGCGCGGTTTCAAAGCTTTCCGATAGCCGCGGCGTGATGTCCGGCCGCACGGCGATCCGGTCCACGACGACGTCGATATCGTGCTTGAATTTCTTGTCGAGCGCGGGCGCGTCGGCGATCTCGTAAAATTCCCCGTCGATCTTCATGCGCTGAAAGCCGCGTTTCTGAAAATCGGCGATTTCCTTGCGGTATTCGCCTTTGCGGCCGCGAATGACCGGCGCAAGCAGATAAAGCCGCGTGCGGTCCGGCAAAGCGATGACGCGATCGACCATCTGGCTTACGGTCTGACTCTCGATCGGCAGGCCCGTCGCGGGCGAATAGGGGATGCCGACGCGGGCGAAGAGCAGCCGCATGTAATCATAGATTTCCGTGACGGTGCCGACCGTCGAGCGCGGGTTTTTCGACGTCGTTTTCTGCTCAATCGAAATCGCCGGCGACAGGCCGTCGATCTGGTCGACATCGGGCTTTTGCATCATCTCGAGAAACTGGCGCGCGTAGGCCGACAGCGATTCGACGTAGCGGCGCTGGCCCTCCGCGTAGATGGTGTCGAAGGCGAGCGAGGATTTGCCGGAGCCGGAAAGGCCCGTGAATATGACCAGCTTGTCGCGCGGAATGGTGAGATCGACGTTCTTGAGATTGTGCTCGCGGGCGCCGCGAATGACGATGGCGCGGCCCTCGAAAGCGTGTGGGGCCGGGCTCGCGGCGGCGCCGAGAGACTTCGACGCCGCGACCGGCGGCGGCTCGGGCTTCGCCGGGCCGCGCCTCGCCTTCGACGCGGTTTCCGGCGCCGGCTTGGGCGAAGGCCTGGGCGCGGCTCGTCCCTTCTTCAGTCCAGCGGCGGGGGGCTTTGATGTCTTCATGGGTCCTTGACTGACGGAAGCGACCAAAAGCCGGGAAAAGAGCGCCGAGAAAGATCGCTCCCTCGGAGGGCGTCCTGAAACCTTGGCGCGTGAATTATTTTGGCGGCTACGCCTAATTTAGCTAGCTTGCTTCGATTTGCCATTGCATTTTGGGTGAAATTTGAAAAGGCGGCGGAAGGCCGGGCGAGCTTGAGCTTAGCCGGAAGCGCCTCCGCTGCTGATTAAGAACGATAAAAAGAGGCCGAGAGCCGGCCTCCAGGGCGAGGAAATCCTATGGTCGCCATTCCGGCGCGCCCTGCGTCCCGCGCGGCGAAGCCTTTTTACAAAATCCTCTATGTGCAGGTTCTGATCGGCATCGTCCTTGGCGCGCTGTTTGGTTGGCTGCTGCCGGACTATGCGACCAGCGACTGGGTCAAGGCGCTCGGCGACGGCTTCATCAAGCTGATCAAAATGCTGATCGCGCCGATCATTTTCTGCACGGTCGTCTCCGGCATCGCGCATATCTCGGATGCACGAAAGGTCGGTCGCGTTGCGGTCAAGGCGCTGATTTATTTCGAGATCGTCTCGACCTTCGCGCTGGCTTTCGGCCTCATCATGGGCAATCTGGTGCGGCCCGGCTCAGGCTTCAGCGGCCATGGCGACGAGGCGGCGGTGATCGGCTTCGAGAAGCAGGCCGCGGCGCATAAAGCCGTCGATTTCGTTCTCGACATCATTCCGGACAGCGTCGTCGGCGCTTTCGCCAAGGGCGATATCCTCCAGGTGCTGCTGTTCGCCATCCTGTTCGGTTTCGCCCTGATGGCGCTCGGCGAGCGCGGCAAGACGGTGCTCTCCTTCATCGACGACGTCGCGCACGGAATCTTCGGGGTCATCAATATCGTCATGAAAGTTGCGCCCATCGGCGCTTTCGGCGCGATGGCCTATACGGTCGGCAAATATGGTCCGCACGCGCTCGGCAATCTCGCCGGCCTCGTCGCGACCTTTTATGCAACCTCGGCGCTGTTCATCGTGCTCATCCTCGGGACGATCGCGCGCATCGCCGGCTTCAACATCTTCAAATTCCTGGGTTACATCAAATCCGAGCTTTTGATCGTCCTCGGCACCAGTTCGTCCGAAAGCGCATTGCCGGCGCTGATGGAGAAACTGGAGCGGCTCGGCTGCTCGAAGCCGGTCGTCGGCCTCGTCGTGCCGACCGGCTATTCGTTCAATCTCGACGGCACCAATATTTACATGACGCTGGCGACGCTGTTCATCGCGCAGGCGCTCGGCGTCGAACTGACGCTCAGCCAGCAGATCACGATTCTTGTCGTCGCCATGCTGACCTCGAAGGGGGCGAGCGGCGTCACCGGCGCCGGCTTCATCACGCTGGCGGGGACGCTGGCCGCCGTCAACCCGGCGCTGGTTCCGGGCATGGCGATCGTCCTTGGCGTCGATAAATTCATGAGCGAATGCCGCGCCTTGACCAATATCATCGGCAATGGCGTCGCGACCGTCGTCATATCCTGGTCGGAGGGCGAACTTGATCGGGCCAAGCTCAATGCCGCCCTTGGGCGGCGCGTCGACGTCTCCGATATCGCGACGGGGGTTTCGACGGGCTGAAAGTCTGGCTTCGCACACGCCGCGCCCCTTGCGCCGACAAGATGCGACTGCTAGAACATACACAGAACATTAAGCCGCTCGGAATTCGGTGGACAATCCATTCCCGCCGCAGCTAACTGCGCCGAACGCGGTAAGATGAAGATCAGATTTCAGGCGATCGGATTGCGAAGGAGCGAAGCATGGCGGGGAGCGTCAACAAGGTCATACTGATCGGCAATCTCGGCCGCGATCCGGAAACGCGGCGGATGAACTCCGGCGACGCGGTGGTGAGCTTCAGCATCGCCACGACCGAATCTTGGCGCGACAAGGCGTCGGGCGAGCGCAAGGATCGCACCGAATGGCATAACATCGTGATCTTCAACGAGAATCTCGGCAAGATCGCGGAGCAATATTTGAAGAAGGGCTCGAAGGTCTATGTCGAGGGCCAGCTGCAGACGCGCGAATTCACCGACAAGGAAGGCAATCAGCGGAAGACCACGGAGATCGTGCTGCAGCGCTTTCGCGGCGAACTGACCCTGCTCGACAGCCGCGGTCGCGGCGAATCCGATGCTGACCGCGGCGGCTTCGAGGATTCGAGTTCGAGTTTCGGGCGATCCTCGCCCTTGGAGCGCACGCCCGATCGCCGCCCCGCCGGCGCCGCGCCCGGTCGCATCGCCGACATCATCGACGACGACATTCCGTTCTGAGCGGCAGATTGCCGTTCTGAGCGTGCCGTTCCGAAAGCAAGTTTGAGGAGAAGCCGCCTCTCGCCCGCCGGCAACGCCGGGACGGCGGGTTCCCCGCTCGTCAGCGGCGGCATTCTGCTTTACAGAGATTTTATTGGCCTCTCCGGAGCGTGAAACTGGCGTTGCAGGGCGCGCTGGAATAAGGTCACCCCTGCTGTCACATTCTGGAATAGATCCTCTTGGCCGATACTGACGACGCGGGACCCACCGCCCCCGGTTCCGACATCCGACCGATCTCCATCTCCGACGAAATGCGGAGCAGCTATCTCGCTTACGCGATGAGTGTGATCGTCAGCCGCGCTCTGCCGGACGTGCGCGACGGGCTGAAGCCCGTACATCGGCGCATTCTGTTCTCGATGAACGAGAATAATCACACGCCCGACCGGCCTTACGTCAAATGCGCCCGCATCGTCGGCGATGTGATGGGCAAATATCACCCGCATGGCGACAGCGCCATCTATGACGCGCTGGTGCGCATGGCGCAGTCCTTTTCGATGCGCCTGCCCCTCATCGATGGACAGGGCAATTTCGGCTCCGTCGACGGCGATCCGCCAGCGGCGATGCGCTATACTGAATCGCGCCTCGCCCGACCGGCGATGGCGCTGCTCGAAGATATCGACTCCGATACGGTCAATTTCCAGCCGAATTACGATGGCAAGGAGCACGAGCCGGTCGTTCTGCCGGCGCGCTTTCCGAACCTTCTCGTCAATGGCGCGGGCGGCATCGCCGTCGGCATGGCGACCAACATCCCGCCGCATAATCTCGGCGAGGTGATCGACGCCGCGATCGCCCTCATCGATCAGCCCGAACTCACCATCGAAGAGCTGATGGCCTATGTGCCGGGCCCGGATTTCCCGACCGGCGGCGCCATTCTCGGGCGCGCCGGCATCCAGTCCGCCTATCTCACCGGGCGCGGCTCCATCCTGACGCGCGCGAAGGTCGAGGTGGAGGAGCTCCGCAAGGAGCGCGAGGCGCTGATCGTCACCGAGATCCCCTATCAGATCAACAAGGCGACACTGATCGAGAAGATCGCCGAACTCGTTCGCGACAAGCGGGTCGAGGGCATTTCGGACCTTCGCGACGAATCCGATCGCGACGGCATGCGCATCGTCATCGAATTGAAGCGCGACGCCGTCGCCGACGTCGTCCTCAATCAGCTCTGGCGCTTCACCGCGCTGCAGTCGAGTTTCGCCTGCAATATGATCGCCTTGAACGGCGGCCGTCCGGAAATGCTGACGCTGAAGGACTTCCTCACAGCCTTCATCGATTTCCGCGAAGAGGTCGTCACAAGGCGCACCAAGCATCTGCTCGCCAAGGCGCGCGACGGCGCGCATCTGCAGGTCGGCCTCGCCATCGCCGTCGCCAATATCGACGAGGTGATCCGCCTCATCCGCAGCTCCGCCGACGCGGCGGCCGCGCGGGAGGCGCTGATGGCGCGGACCTGGCCGGCGCGTGACATGGCGCCCTTGATCCTGCTCATCGCAGATCCGCGCCACGTCGTCTCGGAGGACGGGGAATGCCGCCTTTCGGAGGCGCAGGCGCGGGCCATTCTGGAATTGCGGCTGCAGCGGCTGACGGCGCTGGGCCGCGAGGAGATCGCGGAGGCCCTGAACAAACTCGCAGCCGAGATCGCGGACTATCTCGATATCCTGCAATCGCGCGCGCGGCTGTTCGGCATCATCAAGGACGAGATGCTGGCTGTGAAGACCGCGCACGCGACCCCCCGCCGCTCAATCATTCTCGACAGCGCGGCCGGCGTCGACGACGAAGATCTGATCCAGCGCGAGGATATGGTCGTTACCGTCTCGCATCTCGGCTACATCAAGCGCGTTCCGCTCGCGACCTATCGCGCGCAACGGCGTGGCGGCAAGGGCCGCGCCGCGATGCAGACGCGGGACGAGGATTTCGTCGCGCGGCTGTTCGTCGCCTCGACCCATACGCCGGTTCTTTTCTTTTCCTCGCGCGGGCAGGTCTACAAGGAAAAAGTCTGGCGTTTGCCGCTCTCGGCGCCGCAGGCGCGCGGCAAGGCGCTGGTCAATATTCTGCCGCTCGAACAGGGCGAACGCATCACGACCATCATGCCGTTGCCTGAAGACGAGGCTGACTGGGCGACGCTCGACGTCATGTTCGCGACGACGCGCGGCACGGTGAGGCGCAACAAGCTCTCAGATTTCGCCCAGGTCAATCGCGCCGGCAAGATCGCCATGCGGCTCGACGACGGCGAGGAGATCGTCGACGTTCAGATTTGCACTGAAAACGCCGATGTGCTGCTCACCACTGCGAAAGGTCAATGCATCCGCTTTCCCGTCACCGACGTCAGGGTGTTCAAGGGGCGCGATTCAATGGGCGTTCGCGGCATTTCGCTCGGCGAAGCCGACCGCGTCATCTCGCTCGCGATTTTGCGCCATATCGAGGCCGACAGCGGCGAGCGCGGCGCCTATCTCAAGATGCGGCGCGCCGTCGCCGGCGAGGCCGCGACCGAAGGGAGCGCCGAGACCGCGGCCGACGAGTCCGCCGAGGAGACGCCGGCCCTGAGCCTCAGCCCCGACCGGTACGCAGAGATGTCGGCGAAGGAGCAGATTATCCTGACCTTGTCCTCGAACGGGTTCGGCAAGCGCACGTCGTCCTTCGAATACCGGATCACAGGGCGCGGCGGCAAAGGCATCGTCGCCATGGCGGTCAACCAGCGCAATGGCCTGCTCGTCGCTTCGATGCCCGTCGAAGATGGCGACGAGATCATGCTGGTGACGGACGGCGGCCAGTTGATCCGCTGCCCGGTCGACGGCATCCGCGTCGCCGGACGCGGCACGCAGGGCGTGATCGTGTTCAATACGGGCGAGGGCGAGCAGGTCGTTGCGGTCGAGCGGATCACCGAGGAGGACGCGGCGCCGAGCGAGGCGGATGACGAGCCGCCGGCGGCCCAACCCGGCGAGGCCTGAAGCGCGAGAGCGGCGCCCGATGGTTGCGACCCGAAAGCGTGCGCGTTTGAACCTCCCGGCGCGAGACGAGTTGCGCGATCCGCTGCTCTCCGCGCTCACCGTTATGCTGATCCTTTTGATGTTCGTCGTCGTCCCGCTTCACGCGGCGGGGACGGTTTCGGTCGAGGGTTATGGCCTCGTCATCATCCTTTTGCTGGCGGCCTGCGTTCTCATGCAGTCGACCAGCTGGATCATTCTCGTCACTCTGTTCGTCGGCGTTGGGCTGGCCCTGATGGCCCACGCTCTTCGCGTCGCTTCGGCGCAATCGAATCTGGATCTCGTTCTCGACGCCTTCGCCTGGGTCATCATCGATCTGGCGCTGATCTTCGTCATCGCGGGGGCAGTGTTCGCGCCGGGCCGCATCACCTACCATCGCGTGAACGGCGCGGTGCTGCTCTATCTGACTATCGGCCTCACCTTCGTCGGGCTTTACACTCTTGTCGGCCTGCGCTCCCCCAATGCGTTCAACGGTCTCTCGATATCGCACGACAGGGATCTCGCGAGCAGCGTCATCTATTTCAGCTTCGTCACGCTGACGTCAGTCGGATATGGCGACATCGTTCCGGTCCACCCGGTGGCGCGATCGCTGGCCAATCTAGAGGGAATCATCGGGCAGCTCTTTCCCGCGACCTTGCTGGCCCGAATGGTTACGCTTGAGCTTGAGGACCGCCGCGACCGGCGCAAGGAGAAAGATTAATTGCGGCGCGCGGTCTTGATCTGATAGGCGCCGTCGTCGGCGCGCACGAAGATCTCGTCGACCTGCGGGTGGCGCACGGGATCGCCGGAGGTGTCGGGCAACAAATTCTGCTCCGAAACATAGGCGACATATTCCGTTTCCGCATTCTCGGCGAAGAGATGATAGAATGGCTGATCCTTGCGCGGGCGCACTTCCTCGGGAATGGACCGCCACCATTCGTCTGTGTTCGAGAACACCGGATCGACGTCATAAATAATCCCCCGGAACGGATATTTCCGGTGCTTGACGACCTGACCGATGCCGAACTTTGCGATAAGAGCTTTCATAACGTCTCATGCGCCGTCAAATCGCCGAGAAACTGACAACGCGGCCGACCAGGCGGCAGGGTTAGCCGCCGCCCACATTTGGGTCCCCGCCACCGGATTTGTCAACTTGCGCAGCGCCGGCCCGGACCTTTGAGAGCGCTTTTCATGACGCCGAATTACCTCCCGCCCGAACTCCTCTCCAACTCGGAAATGGCCGAAGCCGACCGTCTGACGATCGCCAAGGGGACGCCCGGCCATGAGTTGATGGAGCATGCCGGCGCGGCGGTCGCGCTGGAGGCGAGCCGGCTCGCGCCGCGCCACGGACGCGTCACGGTCCTGTGCGGGCCTGGCAACAATGGCGGCGACGGGTTTGTCGCCGCGCGCCTCCTGAAGCAAAGAGGATTTTTGGTCGAACTCGGGCTCCTCGGCCGCCCCGAGGCGCTGCGCGGGGATGCCGCCTTGGCTGCCAAGGCCTGGGATGGGGCGATCTCGACTCTTGAGGCGGTTCCGCTCGAAGAGGCCGATCTCGTCGTCGACGCCCTGTTTGGCGCGGGCCTCGCCCGCGATCTCGACGGCGCGGCGCGCGCGGCCGTGGAGCGCCTCAACCAATGGTCGCGCGAGCGCGGAAAGCCGGTTCTCGCCATTGACGCGCCCTCCGGCATCGATGGAACGAGCGGGCAGGTCCGCGGCGTCGCCGTCAACGCTTCGCGCACGATCACCTTCTTTCGGCGCAAGCCCGGCCACCTGCTCCTGCCCGGACGCGTCCATTGCAACGAAACCATCGTCGCCGACATCGGCATTCCGGCGACCGTTCTTTCCGCCATCAATCCGAAGACGCTGGCGAACGAGCCGCAGGTCTGGGGCGGCGTCTTCCCAATTCCGCGCATCGCCGGCCACAAATATTCGCGCGGCCACGCCATCGTCTTGTCCGGGGGCCTCGCCCGCACTGGCGCGGCGCGGCTCGCCGCGCGCGGCGCCCTTCGCGTCGGCGCCGGTCTCGTCACCGTGGCGACGCCGATGGAGGCCCTCAGCGTTCACGCAGCCGCGCTCACGGCCATCATGACGACGATCTGCGATAGTGCGGCGGAACTCCGCGCGATCCTTGAGGACAGGCGCAAGAACGCCGTCGTCCTTGGCCCCGGCCTTGGCGTCGGCGACGCGACGCGGGTGCTGGTCCTGGAGGCGCTGCGGGCGGATGATCGGGCGAAGACGCCCCGCGCCATCGTTCTCGACGCCGACGCCCTTTCGAGTTTCAAAGGCGGGGCGAGCACTCTCGCGCGGGCGATAAGGGCGTCCCGCGCACCCGTCGTCCTCACCCCGCATGAGGGGGAGTTCGCGCGCCTCTTCGGCGAAATTTCGGCGGACGACGAAGGTCCTTGGCTCGAAATCGAACCGGACCGCGAGGCTTTGCGCGCGCGTCTCGCCGCCCTGCGATCCGCCTCGAAGCTGGAGCGAACGCTGGCCGCCGCAAGCCTCAGCGGCGCCGTCGTGCTGCTGAAGGGTCCCGACACGGTCGTAGCGGACCCGGACGGGCGCGCGACGATCGACGATGGCTCGCCGCCCTGGCTCGCCACCGCGGGGTCCGGCGATGTCCTCGCCGGCATGATCGCGGGGCTTTGCGCGCAATCCATGCCGCATTTTCAGGCTGCGTCCGCCGCCGTTTGGCTGCACGGCGCCGCCGCGCGTCAGTTTGGACCGGGCCTTGTGGCCGAAGACATTCCCGAAAGCCTGCCGCCTGTGCTGCGGGCGCTTTTTGAACGTCTGGCGGCCGCCGCCTTTTGATCAGCTGGCGCGGAAGTTGCGGATTAACGCGACGAAAGATCGGAGCGAGCTTACGGAAAAGCACATGCGGGCGCCAAACGAAATCGATTTTTGGCGCGGCTTCGCTTTGCTGACGATTTTCATCAATCATATTCCGGGGCTATATTTCGAGCGCCTGACCTTTCGCAACGTCTCGCTGTCGGATTCCGCCGAACTCTTTGTATTTCTCGCCGGCTGGGCCTTGCGCAAGCTGTGCGACGGTCCAATCGCCGCCCTGTCCGCCAGCGCCCTCGTTTTCAGGATCGAAGGCCGCGCGCTGAGCGTCTATGTCGCGCAGACTGTCATCACGGAAATTGCGATCGCGCTCCTCGCGGCGGCCTCGCTCTTGTACGACGCGCCGTTTCTGCTCGATTGGCACAATGCTTCGGCCGTTTTCAATGATCCCGTGCGGGCGCATGTGGGCCTCGTCCTGCTCACGCATCAGCTCGGCTATTTCAATATCCTGCCGCTCTACGTCGTATTGATGTTCATTGCGCCGCTGATCGCGCTCGCGCAGCGCTTCGCGCCGCGCCTGCTGCTCCCGGCCTCCCTCGCAATCTACGCTTTCGCGCTGATAACGGGGGTCAATCTGCCGACCTGGCCGGTCGAGGGGACATGGTTCTTCAATCCGCTCTGCTGGCAGCTCATCTATTGTCTTGGTTTCGTCTTGGCCGGCGAGGATGGCCTCGGCGCCTTTGCCCGGCGCCATCGGAAACTTCTGTGGCGCGCGGCGCTGCCGATCGTCGTCGGCGGCGCGGTCCTCGCCATCATGAATTTCTCGCCGAGTCCGATCGCGGTTCCGCAGCCAAAGCTTGTCTTCATGTTCGACAAGACATTTCTCTCCCCGGCGCGGCTGATCCACAGCCTGGCGCTAACGGCTCTTTTCGCGGGCGCCTTCGCAGCCATCGGGCGGTGGTCGTCCGCCGCCGCGAAGTATCTGTCGATGCTGGGGCGCAATTCCTTAAATGTTTTTTGCGCGGCGTCATTGCTCAGCCTCGTTTGCCAGATCTTTCGTTTCGTCTATGGGGGGCGTATTGCAACGGATGCGCTGATCGTTACGGCCGGCGTCATGGTCATGGGTTTTGTCGCATGGGTTTCGGAATGGCGCGGAAGAACGGCGGCGGGGTCGCCCAAAGATGCGCGTTCGCCCTGATATTCAGCGCCTGCGCCGCCCTCGCCTCTCATGCGGAAGAGGCGCCCATTCCGGCGAGCGCGCCGCCGCTGAGCCCGTCGTGCGAGGTGCCGGCGGCGGATCTCGCCGTGCCGACCGCGCTTCCGAATTTCGCCGCCGCGCTGCGCAAGCGCGAGGCCGTCACGATCCTCGCGATCGGCTCGTCCTCGACGGCCGGGACGGGATCTTCGGATTCGACCAAAAGCTATCCCTCGCAACTCGGAGCCATTCTTGAACGCGCCCTGAAGGGCGTCGATGTCGTCATCGTCAATCGCGGCCTGCCGGGTGAAGTGGCGCAAAGCACCGCCGAGCGGATCAGAAACGAAGTTGCGCTAAAGAGGCCGGATCTTGTCCTTTGGCAGCTTGGAACAAATGACGCGCTCGCCCGCGTGTCGGCGAGTGACTTCGAGGAGACCGTCGAACCCGTCATTCAATGGCTGAAAGACAATCAGATCGACGTTGTCCTCGTCGGCCTTCAATATGCGCCCCGCCTTGCCCGCGATCAAAATTACGCGGCGATCCGTGAGGCCTTGCAAACCATCGCCGCGAAGGAAAACGTTCTCTATGTCAGCCGCTACGACGCCATGCGCTTTATCGCGCAGACGCGCGCCAATCTGCAGTTGATGTCGCGGGACAATTTCCACTTGAACGATCTCGGCTACCAGTGCATGGCCGAGCATGTGGCGCACGCGCTCATCGTCAGCCTTTTCATGAAAAGAGTGCGGCCGGCGCAAAATTGACGAGCGCGCTGCGCTCCGACTCAGAGCATGATCGTTCGAAATCGAATCGATCGTGCTCTTTATCGCTTTCTATTGCCGCATGATCTTATCCAAAAAGTCCGCAACTTTTTGGGATCATGCTCTTAGAGCATATTCCGATTAGATTGAATCAATCTGATCGACAAGAATATGCTCAAGCTTTTGAATCTGGAGCGATTTCTTGTCGACCGAACGGTCCATTCGGTCGGAAAGCGCTCTAGATGGCCGATGATTCCCGTCGCCGCAACGCTCGCGCGAGAGCGACGAAACCTTCGACGCCGATCTCCTCCGCGCGCGCCGTCGGCTCGATGCCGGCCTCTGCGAGCAGGGCGGAGGCGTCGCCGACGGGAAGCGATTTCAGCGACTGGCGCAGCATTTTCCGGCGCTGTCCGAACGCCGCCAGCGTCACCGCCGAGAGCAGCCTGCCCTCGCAGGGCAGAGGCGTTGCGCGCGGGCGCAGCTCGACAACGCTTGAAGTGACCTTCGGCGGCGGCGTGAAGGCCGCCGGCGACACGTCGAACAGAATCCGCGTTTCGCAGCGCCAGTTGCAGAGTACGGCGAGCCGTCCATAAGCCGCGCGCTGCGCCGGCGTCGCGACGATGCGTTCGGCGACTTCGCGCTGGAACATCAAGGTCAGCCGGTCGAACCAGGGCGGCCAGACCTCGCTTTCGAGCCAGCGGGTCAGCAAGGCGGTCGCGATGTTATAGGGCAGGTTGGCGCAGATCCGCGCCGGCCGCGCCGCGCCGACGAGGGCGCTCGGGTCGATCTCCAGCGCATCGCCCGCGACGATTTCAAGGCGGTCCGGATAATGGGCGGCGATCTCGGCCAGCGCCGGAAGACAGCGCGCATCGCGTTCGATCGCGATGACTTTCGCGGCGCCTTCCGCGAGCAGCGCGCGCGTCAATCCGCCGGGTCCCGGCCCGACCTCGACGATGGTCGCGCCTTCAAGCGGGCCCGCCGCGCGGGCGATGCGGGCGGTGAGATTGAGGTCGAAGAGGAAATTTTGCCCCAGCGCCTTCCGGGCGTCGAGACCGTGGCGAGCGACGACCTCGCGCAGCGGCGGAAGATCTAGCTCGCCGGGCATTGGCCGGCCTCGCCCGGTGGGCGCGCCAGCCGGGCGGCCAATCGCAGCGCCGCGATGAGGCTCGTCGGGTCGGCGATTCCCCGCCCCGCGATGTCGAAGGCCGTGCCATGATCGGGCGAGGTGCGAATGAACGGCAGGCCCAGCGTCACATTGACGGCGTGCGCGAAGGCGAGCGTCTTGACCGGAATCAGCGCCTGATCATGATACATGGCGATGACGACGTCGTAGCTCTCGCGCGCGGCGGTGTGGAACAGCGTGTCGGCTGGATGCGGACCGCTGACCGCGACCCCCGCGCTCGCGAGTTCGGCCAGCGCCGGCGCGATGATTTCGATCTCCTCGCGGCCCATCGCGCCGCCTTCGCCAGCATGGGGATTTAGCCCTGTGAAGGCGAGGCGCGGATGCGCGAGGCCGAAGCGAACGCGAAAATCATGCGCGACGGTGAGGCCCGTGCGCACCAGAAGCGCGCGGGTGAGACGCGCGGGAACGTCCCTCAGGGCGATGTGAATGGTGGCCGGGACGACGGCGAGTTCGGGCGACCACAGCAGCATGACGGGGTGGATTTTTTCCCCATGGCGCCGCTCAGCGAGAGCGCCGAGAAATTCGGTATGGCCGGGGTGCGGGAAACCGGCGCGATAGAGAACCTCCTTCGCGACCGGATTGGTGACGATCGCGGCGGCCTCATTTGCTTCGACGAGAGCGACGCAGGCCTCTATCGAGGCGATCGTTCCGGCCGCGTCCGCCTGATCCGGCGCCCCCGGCCCGCCTCTGACGGTCAGCTTCGAATCGATCAGCGGCAAGGCGCGGGGAAACACGGACGCCGCATCCGCCGCGCGGACGACGGTCTCAATCGGAACGTCGAGCGAAAGGCTCTTCGCCAGAGCCGTAAGATGGGAAAGTTCAGCCGCGATCAAAAAGGCCGGCGCGTCCGGCTCGTCATGCATCGCGGCCCATGCCCTCAGCGCAAGCTCAGGACCTATGCCGGACGGATCGCCGCGGGTCAGCGCGATCGGCCGCCCCCGCCCCGCCGGGGCGATCGTCATTGCTCTCGCGGCTTCAAGGCGCCGCCTTCACGATCACCGCTCTCTCGCGCAACTCCTTCAGGCGCCGCGCACTGTCTTCGGCGATTTTCGCCGCGAGCAGCTTTTGCGCGACGGCCTGGCGGGCGGCCGTGTCGTCCTTGGCGGGGCCTTTCGCGCAGACGGCGACCATCTCCAGCCCCGAGGGCGTGCGCGAGGGCTGCGTCAAATGCCCAACCGGCGTCTTGTCGAGCAGCTCCCGCAGCGATTGGTTGATTTCGAGCGACGTGCGGATAAGCGGATCGCGCACCGTCACGTCATTGATCGCGCGGGCGAGCGGGATGCCTGAATCGCAATCGGTGAAGCGCGCGCGCAATTGTTCGACGTCATGCGCACGGGCGTTGAAGGTGGCGGGCGATGCGCCGGTAGGCAAAGTGAAAATGATCTGCTGCACTGTATATGCGATTCCGGCGCCCTTGCCGCCCTGTTTGGCGAGCTCCTCGCGAACTTGCGTCTCGCTCGCCTCGACGCCCTTGTTCAGCGCCTGCACCAGAACCGTGAAGGCCAGATTGGCGCGGAAATAGCCCTTGAGATGATCCTGCGAGACGCCCGCGTGTTGAAGGGCCGCGAGCAGGGCTTCCGGCTGTATTTTCGCGTCTTGCGCGACCTTGACGATCTCCGTGGAGAGATCGGAATCTTTCGGGTTGACGCCGTATTTCGACGCTTCCTGGATTTTGAGCCGATCGGCGTAAAGACTCTCGATCGCCGCCTCGCGCGTCGCAGGCTGGCGCAGGACGCGAAGCAGCTTCATGCGCTGGTCGATGTCGATGTTCGTGATCGGATCGCCATTGATGCTGGAGACGATGACCTGCGCCATCGCGGGACGGGCGCAGGCCAGCGCGCCTCCGATCAGCGCGGTCGCTAAGAGACACGCCTTGAAAACGGCGCTGGCGCGTCCGCCGGCCTTGCGCCTGTCGATCCATTTCCGCATCAAACCCGAGTTCCCATGTTTGCCGAAGCTCTTATTTTCGCCGCGGCTGGCCCGAACCAGCCGGCGCCGCCGATTTCAATATTTCACGCCGTCGAGCGCGGTGCTGTCGGTGAATGTTTTGCTGAATTTGGCGGCGCCAAGGGTGCGCAACTGCAACTGCAGGAGCCACGTCTGGTTGCGCATCAGCGCACTGTTGCCATTGTCCTGATAGACAGACGTGTAATTGACCGAGAAAGTCGTGCAGTCGTCTTCATAGCCGGCGCCGAGGCCAAACGCCGCGATGGCGAACGCGCCCGGCGTGGTGTAGCCAATCTGCGCGGGCGGGTAGAACTGGCGGCTCATGTCGAAGGTAATATTGCCCTGTGCGAAATAATTGTCGCTGATCTTGTAGCGCGAGTTCAGGGACAGGCCCTCCCTTCGGACGTAATATCCGATCACCGGTTGGGACTGGTAATTCGCATATTGGATCCCGCCTGTCCAGGCGCCGAGATTGTAGGTTCCCACCAGATCGATGCGCCGCGCTTCGAAAGTATTGACGTCAAAGCGAGCTTTGGCGGTGAACGAAAGAACGGGGATCGGCGCAAGCGTAAAGGCGCCGACATAGTCGGAAAGGCGGGTATCGAGGCCGGAGCTAAGGCCGACATTGGCTGCGTCTGGCGTCGCATAGGAATTTGTGCCGGCGAGTTGATAGGACTGGCCGCCGACGACGTTGACATAGCCGCCGTCCTTGAGATTCAGCGTGAACTGGCCGCCGTAATTCGCCCTCATGCCGGTCTCGAACCGGTCATAGCCGGAATATTTGTCCCATTGGAACAGGGTTGATTCGTCGAAAACGAGACTTTGCGCATCGAGGTTGACGAGGGAGTAAGAGCCAAGCTGATTGTTGGGGCGCACGACGATCTGCCCGATCGGCTCGACCGTGATCGAGCCGAACCCGATTTTCGCAAAAAACGGATAGCGATAGTCGATCCCGATGCCGGGCACAACGGCGCCATAGAGGGCGTCGGCCTTGGCGCCCTCGAAATTCAGTTGCGCGGCGTTGTAAAAGGTCGAGGATCCGGCGCTCGAAGAGAAGGTGTAGGAATTCGTGGTGTTGAGATCGAGCCATTCGCCGTTGGCGCGCGCGAATGCGAACGGCGTCCACACCTCACCGATCGGATCGATCAGCTTGCGCTTCCACGAGAGATCGAGCGTGGCTCGCGTGTAATCGCCGCCGACGCCGCGCAGCAGGCAGGAGCCGGCGACCGTGCCCGGAACATAATTCGCGCAGATATTATAGAGACCGTAGGCGTTGTCCAACACCTGCGTTCCGACCGACTGAAAGCTCGCCGCAGAAGCCGACAGGCTCGTCAGGTTGAAGTCGACCTCGACCTGACCGCCGATCCCATATGATTTGGCCGGGTCGACGTCGAAGGTCTTGTTGTAGTCGAGGACAGGATGGGCGACCGGCTGCTGCGGCTGGAAATCATGCGTCGACAGTCCCTCGAAGTAAAAACCGCGCAGATCGAAATAGCCGCGATCGCCCTGACCCGTCAGAAACACCGTCGAGGTCGTCTCGCTGATATAATTGGAGGAGAGCGTTTGGCTCGGGATATTGTAATCGTTAAGGAAAAATTTGTCCGACAGAAGGATGAACTGCCAGCCGAATTTCCATTGCTCGGCGATGGCGAGGTCGCCCTTGCTTTCGAGCGATCCGCGCAGCGACAGGTTGCCCGCGTCCCACGGCGGCTGCGAGAAGTCGCTTTTGTTCATCTGGTCGATGCCGTTGGCCCGGATGTAATACTCGCCTGCGTCGAGGCGCTGGCGCCATTCGCCGCTGGCCAGAAATCCCTGCTTCGAAAGGGCGGTCGGCGTGAAGGTGAAATCATAATCGGGCGCAAGCGCCCAGAAGATCGGAACCGCAACGCCCGAGCCGAGATGCGTCGAATTGACGATGAAACGCGGGTCAAGAATGCCGGATTTCCGCGTGACTGTCGGGTCTGGCGCGGAAAAAAACGGCACATAGGCGATTGGAAGGCCGAGGAATTCGAGCGCTGCGTCCTCGTAATAGACCATCTGCTCGTCGTTCTTGTGGATGATGCGCTTGGCGCGCACCCGCCACAACGGCGGCTTGTCGGGATTGTCCTTGCAGGCGGAGCAGGCCGTGTAGGTGCCTTTTTCGAAGACGGTCGTGTCGCCTTCGATGCGCTCCGTGTGCGGCGAGCTGAAAAAGGTCTTCTCGCTCGTGTCCGCGCGCATGCTTTCGATGAATCCGTTGCGGAAATCGTCGGTCAGATCAAATTCATCGCCATGCATCACCGTGCCGTCCGTCTCGGTCAGCTTGGCATGGCCCTGCGCGAGCACGCGGCCGGTATTGCGGTTGTAGGTCACCTGGTCGGCTTCGAGGACGCGCCCCTGGTAATAGACGCGCGCGTCGCCGACGGCGGAAACCGTATTTTTAACGGTATCGTAGCGAAGTTCGTTCGCCTCCACGAACATCTTGTCGGGCGGCGTGCCGGCCGGCGGGTGCGGCGTCGCCTGATCGGCGGCCGTCGCCGCGCCTGCGGCATAGGCTCCGGTCGCCGCGCAGAAGGTCGCCGCCGAGAAGATCAAGGCGGCGAAAAAGGGGAGGCAAAGGCCCAAGGCGCGGGTCAACGCGCGCGGCGAGAGGCGCGTGCGAGAGCGCTTCGGGGCGTGCGTCGAGGCGCGCGAGACGGCGCAGGCGCGGGGAAGCCAGCCCGAAACGCGGCCATGAAAGCGAGGAAGCCCGATACGCCGAGTTACGCCCGCGGGGCAAAAACGCCGCCCCATCAACCATCCTCCTGATTCAGCAACGCGAGCGCGCCGAGCATGCTGGCGACGACGGCGGGCGACCACGCGGCGACGGCGGCGCTGAGCAGGCCCGCCTGGCCAAGGTCGCCGACGAGTATCGTGGCCACATAAAGCACGAACCCCGCCGCCACGCCACCGCCAACCATTTTGGCGCTTCCACCACCAAATCGGAAAAATCTTAAGGAAAAGGCCGCGGCAATCAGAACCATCGCCAGAAAAAGCAGAGGCCGCGCCAGAAGCGCCTGGAACTGCAGCCGGAACCCTATCGGATCGAGGCCAGCGCTCTCGGTCTGGCTGCGCACGGCCTCGAGATCCCAGAACGGCACCGAACCCGGCGATACGACCCCCTTCGCCACCTGCTGCGGCGTCAGATTCGTCGCAAGGAGGTAGCGCTGGACCTCCAGCGGCTCCTCCCCCGGCATCAGGACTCGGGCATTCTCGAAGCGCCAGGCCCCTTCGAGAAGCTGCGCGCCGTCGGCCTCGATCTCGCCTTCGAACCGGCCGTCCCAACCATAGGCATAGGCGGTCGGCGCCGTGAGGCGCTCCCCGCTCCTCGAAGCCCCTCGCGCCTTGATGATGGTCTCTCCGTCGACGCTTCTTTGCCTGATCCAGAAACGCGCATCCGGATCCTTGCTGGAGGCGTCGCCGAAGATTTGCGCCTCAAGGACCTCTGCGCGCTGCCTCATCAGGGCCGAAACCGGGTTGAACAGCGCGACCGAAGCTATCCCGATGAGAACCGCGATCGCAACCGGAGGGACGAGAAACCCCCAGACCGAGACGCCGACGGCGCGCGCCACGAGGAGCTCCAGTTTCCGCGTCAGGTCGAGGAACGCCGCCATCGCGCCGCAAAGGACGCAGAACGGCATCAACTGTTCCGAGGCCGAAGGCGCGCGCAAAAGCGAGAGAAAAGCGATCGAGCGCACCGATACGCCGCCAATATCGCTGGTCCGGCGCAGCAATTCGACGAAATCGACGACGAAGACCATGCCGCAGATGGTCGCGAACACCGCCAGGATCAGGGTGAGGAAGCGGGCGGCGAAATAACGGCCGAGGGTCCAGCCGATCATCGCGGACGAGGCCCGGCGGCGCGGGCCGCGCTCCGGATCGGGCTGAAGACGCGGCGGGCGCCGGCCGCGCCGCGCATCCTTCTCGACGGTTTCATGCCCGACATTTCGAAACTCAAGCCTCGCACGCCCCGCAATCCATCTGGTACAACGAGACTGCCGCCGCCGCCACACCTACGCGCCGCGCCTTGATGGTTGCGCTGCGAAATAGGCCCCGGCGTGGCCTTCCGATCACAGAAGACGCCTCGCCGCGCCCGGCAAAACCGGCTTTTGGCCCTTTTGCTTTGGCGGCGCGATGACTAAACTCTTTCCTCGCGGCGAATTTTCGGCGCGGCGGCCTGGATCGCGACGGTTTGGGATTGGGTTGAGCCCAAACCACGAACGTGATCGATTCCAGAAGTTTAGAACGTGATGCGGGCGGAAAAGCGGCTTCCGCTTTTCCGCGTCCCTTTATTGTCGCCTGCGTTGCGCGTCCTCTCAGGGACGTGCATATGCGCAGGGGAGAAAACGATTTCGTGCGGGCTCCAGAATGAACTGACTATAGTATATCGTTTTGTGGGTTTGTGCGGGCCTGGCGCGCTGGCGCGGCCTCCCACCAGCACTCCGCCGACAACCGATCGCGGCGTCTCCGGTTCACGACATCGTGAGGACGCATCGGCGACGCTTTGGTTTGAGGGTCACACGCTTTTGAGGATGATATGTCGCAATCCGTGAAAATCGAATTCGCCGCGCTCGGGTCCCTGTCCGGCGAGGGACCGCACGCCGAGGCGAGGAAAGCGACGGGAAAGACCAAGGGTCCTCGGGCGCTGGTCATCTTCGCCAATGCCGAGTTCGAGTTCGGCGCCGCGACCCGGAGTCTGATCGGCGACGGCGGCGAAGCCCTGATTCGAAAAGCCGCAACGGCCGCGAAATTTAAGGCCAAGCCCTCGACGGCGCTCGATATTCTTGCGCCGGCGGGTTTCAGCGCCGACCGGCTGCTCGTCGTCGGGGTCGGGCCTCAGGCCGAGACAGGCAAACCGGAGTCGCAAGACGGCGCCGCGCCGGCCCCGGTCAAGCCGGTCGCCCCCCTGACCCCCGCCGACTACGCGACGCTCGGCGGCTTCGTTTTCGGCAAGCTCGGACGCGGGGCGACCGCGACGATCGTCTTCGATCCGCCGCGCGCGCCGGACGACGCGGCGGTCGCAGCGGCCGAATTCTCGCTTGGCGTCCAGCTGCGCGAATATCGCTTCGATCTCTACAAGACCAAAAAGAAGGACGAGGCGGACGAGAACGGGCAGAGCGAGATCACCATCGCCGTGGCCGATCCCGCCGCGGCGCGCAGCGAAGCGAAGCGGCGCGACGCTGTGGCCACCGGCGTGCTGACCGCCCGCTCGCTCGTCAACGAGCCCGCCAATGTTCTCTACCCGGAGGAATTCGCCAATCGCGTCAAGGAGTTGGAGAAGGGCGGCGTCGAGGTCGAAGTTCTCGACGAGCCCGCCCTGAAGGCGCTTGGCATGGGCGCGCTGCTCGGCGTCGGGCAGGGCTCCGCGCGTCAAAGCCGCGTCGTCGTCATGCGCTGGCGCGGCGGCAAGGGCTCCTACAAGGGCAAGGCCCAGCCGGTCGCCTTCGTCGGCAAGGGCGTCACCTTCGATACTGGCGGCATCTCGATCAAGCCCGCCGCCAGCATGGAGGATATGAAGGGCGATATGGCGGGCGCCGCCTGCGTCGTCGGCCTGATGCAGGCTTTGGCGGCCCGGAAGGCCAAAGTCGACGCGATCGGCGTCATCGGCCTCGTCGAGAACATGCCGGGGGCGAACGCCCAGCGGCCCGGCGACATCGTCAAATCCATGTCCGGCCAGACAATCGAGATCATCAATACGGACGCCGAAGGGCGTCTCGTGCTTGGCGACCTGCTCTGGTACGTGCAGGACAAGTTCAAGCCGAAATTCATCGTCGATCTCGCGACCCTGACCGGCGCTGTGCTGATCGCCCTGGGGCAGGAGCACGCTGGACTCTTCACCAATGACGACGAACTCGGCAAGCGGCTGATCGCCGCCGGCAAGGAGACCGGCGAAAAGCTCTGGCGCCTGCCGTTGGCGCCGGCCTACGACAAGCTGATTGACTCGAAATTCGCCGACATGAAGAATACGGGCGGCCGCCACGCCGGCTCGATCACCGCCGCGCAATTCCTGCAGCGCTTCGTCAATGGGACGCCCTGGGCGCATCTCGACATCGCCGGAACCGGCATGAGTTCGCCCTCAAGCGACATCAACCAGAGCTGGGGCTCCGGCTTCGGCGTGCGGCTGCTCGACCGCCTTGTTTCCGATCATTACGAGGGGTAGCCGCGCCCCGATGGAGATCTGGTTCTACCATCTGCAACGCCAGAGCCTCGAACAGGCGCTGCCTACCTTGGTCGAGAAATCGCTCGCCAACGGATGGCGCGTCGTCATCCAGGCGAAGAGCGAAGAGCGGCTGGACGCGCTGGATCATTTGCTCTGGACCTATTCGGACGCCAGTTTTCTTGCGCATGGGCGCGCCGCCGACGGCGACGCTGAACTGCAACCGGTTTATCTTTCGACAGGCGTCGAGACTCCGAACGGCGCGAAGGCGCGGGTTTTCGTCGAAGGCGCGGAAGTTGCGCGGTGGCTCGAAGCGTCCCCTTCGGAAGCCGGCGCCTGCGCGCGCGCGATCGTCGCATTCGACGGCAATGACGAGGGCGAGCTTGAGGCCGCACGGCTGCAATGGAAACAGCTGAAGGCGCAGGGCCGCGAACTGGCCTATTGGCGCCAGAGCGAGGCGGGGCGCTGGGAAAAGCAGGCTTGAGGCCGACGAAAAGGCTTTCGCCGATCGCGGTATTTGAAGAGGACAGGCTGTGACCGAGGCGCCGTTGGATCCCGATTTCGCCGCGCGCCGCGCGCGGGCCCGCGCGGTGCTCGACGCGATCGACCCCGCCAAGGGCGGCGGCGCAACCCCCGCCGATCCGCTGCGCCGCGCCTGGTTCGAGGCGGTCTATGCGCTGGCCGAAGACGATCCTGCCCGCGTGCCCTGGGCCAATCTCGCGCCGCATCCGCTCGCCAGATCCTTCGTCGATTTTCAGCTGCGTGATCTCGAAGGGCCAGGTGAAGGGCCAAGTCTTGAAAGACTTCGCGTCCTCGACGTCGGCTGCGGCCTTGGCGACAACGCCGAGTATTTTTCGGCCCGTGGCGCGAAGGTCACGGCGTTCGATCTCGTCGACGGAGCCGTCGCCTGGGCGAAGCGGCGTTTCCCGCAATCGCGCGTCGACTATTGCGTCGCCGATCTCTTCGCCGCGCCAGCGGCATGGCGCGGCAGGTTCGATCTCGTCCACGAGTGCTACACGCTGCAGGCGTTGGCGCCGGCGCTGCTGCCCAAGGCGCTCGCGGCCCTCGCGGGTCTGCTCGCGCCGGGCGGAAAGCTGCTTCTGATCGCCCGCGCAAGGGACGAGGACGCGGAGGCCAAAGGGCCGCCCTGGCCGCTGCCGCCCTCGATCTTCGCCGAGGCCGAACGCCAAGGCCTCCGCCCGCTCGTCATCGAGGACATCACGGCGACCTCGGAGGTTCCGGGGCGCCATTGGCGCGCGCTGCTGCGACCCGCGCCCTGATGCTTTTCTTCGGCCGCGAGCCTGCGCGCCAAACCCTCGACCCGGATCAGGCGGCGGTCGCGGCGGGATTCACCGGCGCGCGGGGACGGCGCGAATATTTCCAGCTGGCGCTCGCAGCCTTCCTCATCTCGTTCATGTATTCCCACGCTGCGCTGCTCGCCGTCGTTTTCGCACGCGAAAACTTCGATCTTCATGCGATCGGGCTTCTGCTGTCGCTTTACGCCTTCCCGGTGATCGTCTTC
>JBKQMI010000105.1:0-20425 GCA_052146775.1 Methylocella sp.
CGTAATCGACCCGGATCGCGGCGGCGCCGGTGACGCAGGGCTTGCCCATGCCGCGCGCGACGACCGCCGCATGCGACGTCATGCCGCCGCGCGTCGTCAGCACGCCTTCCGCCGCATGCATGCCGTGAATGTCGTCCGGACTCGTCTCCACGCGCACCAAAATGACCTTGCGGCCCATATTGTTCATTTGTTCGGCTTCGTCCGCCGTAAACGCGATCTCGCCGCTCGCCGCCCCTGGCGAGGCCGGCAGGCCGGTCGCGATGACCTTGCGCGGCGCGGCGGGATCAATCGCCGGATGCAGCAGCTGGTCAAGAGAGGCGGGATCGATCCGCGCGATCGCCTCGTCGCGCGCAATCAGGCCCTCATGCGTCATATCGACCGCGACCCGCAGCGCCGCGACGCTGGTGCGTTTGCCCGCGCGGGTCTGCAACATCCAGAGCTTGCCGTTTTCGACGGTGAACTCCACATCCTGCATGTCCCGGTAGTGGCGTTCGAGCAGCTCCGTCGCGCGCACGAATTCGGCGAAAACGGCGGGCAGAGCCGTCTCCATCGAAGGCTGCTCGGACCCGGCCGCGCGGCGACTCGCCTCGGTGATCGCGTTCGGCGTCCGAATCCCGGCGACGACGTCCTCGCCCTGGGCATTGAGGAGGAATTCGCCATAAAGCTCCTTCGCCCCCGTCGACGGATTGCGCGTGAAGGCGACCCCGGTGGCGGACGTCGGACCCATGTTGCCGAAGACCATGGCCTGCACATTCACGGCCGTGCCCCAGTTCGCCGGAATGCCGTGGATGCGCCGGTAGGTGATCGCGCGCGGCGTCAGCCATGAACCGAATACGGCGGCGATGGCGCCCCATAATTGCTCCTGCGGCGCTTGCGGAAAAGGCTTGCCGCTGGCCTCGACGACCTTGCCCTTGAAGGCGAGGATCAACTTTTTCCAATCCTCGGCGCCGAGTTCCGTATCGAGCGCGACGCCTTTCACTTCCTTGTAATGCTCCACCGCGTCTTCGAAATGATGATGACCGATGCCCAGCACGACGCTGGAGTACATCTGGATGAAGCGGCGGTAGGAATCATAGGCGAAGCGCTCATCGCCCGCATTTCGCGCCAGCGCCTCGACGGTGACGTCGTTAAGACCAAGGTTAAGCACCGTATCCATCATGCCCGGCATCGACGCCCGCGCGCCCGATCGCACCGACAGGAACAGCGGAGCCTCATTGTCGCCGAAAGCTTTGCCGGTCGGAAGGCCGATAAAACCGAGCGCGGTTTCGATGTCGGCCGTGAGTTGGGGCGGAAATCGTCGCTCGTTCTGGTAGAAATACGTGCAGACGTCCGTCGTGATCGTGAAGCCGGGCGGAACCGGAAGGCCGAGATTGGCCATCTCCGCGAGACCCGCGCCCTTGCCGCCGAGGAGGTCGCGCATCTTGCTCGAGCCCTCGGCCTTGCCTGCGCCGAATGTATAGACCCATTTGACCATTTTGGTCCTTTGCGCGGTCTTTTCGCCCGGCCCTCGGCGAAAACCTCGCCATGATCGCAAGGCGACATCCGGCGGGAAGCGCTCCCAAGGGGTCTCCCAAGGGCGTCCGAAGCGTCTCCGAATATCCCAAACCAGCGAGATCTACGCCGGGCGCGATGCAAAACCAAGGACGTCACGATCGGGAAAGATCAAAACGGAAAGGCTGCTGGCGTCTCGCCCAGCTTGCGCCAGGCGGGACAAACTGTGACCCGAAGGTCGCGGCCGTCGACGAAATGGCCGGCGAGCAGCCGTTTTCGTTGCGGCACCAAAAACAGTTGGTTATTCCTCTTTTAAAGGGATTGGCAAGATCAAAATGGGCGTGATCGACAGAGGACGGAGCCTCTTGTGTGGATTTCGCATTTTCTTTAAGGCTGCGTGCCTTGGCTTATCATTCGCCGGGCGACGCGGTTCGGATGCATCGAGACTGCGCGTGAAGAATATGAGGCGTGCGTGACGACTTATTCGACAACCCCTCTGCTCGACACGATCCGCTCGCCCGCGGATTTGCGCCGGTTGCCCGAGTCCGACCTCGCGCAAGTGGCTAGCGAGCTGCGGTCTGAGACAGTCAGCGCCGTTTCGGTGACGGGCGGGCACCTCGGCGCAGGCCTCGGCGTCGTCGAGCTAACGGTGGCGCTACACTATGTGTTCGATACGCCGGATGACCGGATCATCTGGGACGTCGGCCATCAGGCCTATCCGCACAAAATCCTGACCGGCCGGCGCGACCGGATCAGGACGCTGCGCCGCGGCGGCGGCCTCTCCGGCTTCACCAAACGCTCGGAAAGCGAATATGATCCGTTTGGCGCCGCGCATTCGTCGACGTCGATCTCTGCCGGTCTCGGCATGGCCGTCGCCAATACGCTGTCCGGCAAACAGGGCAACGTCATAGCGGTGATCGGCGATGGCGCGATGTCGGCCGGGATGGCCTATGAGGCCCTGAACAACGCCGGCGCGATGCATTCTCGCCTCATCATCATCCTTAACGACAACGAAATGTCGATCGCCCCCCCGGCCGGGGCGCTGTCGTCCTATCTCGCGCGTCTTGTTTCCGGCGGCGCCTATCGCTCGGTGCGCGAAGTCGCAAAGCAGCTCGGCCGACTGCTGCCGCGCTTCGTCTACGACAGGGCGCGCAAGACGGAGGAGTTCGCACGCAATTTCTGGGCGGGCGGAACGCTGTTCGAGGAGCTCGGCATCTATTATGTCGGCCCGATCGACGGGCATAATCTCGACCAGATGCTGCCTGTCCTGAAGAACGTCCGCGATTTCAAGGAGACCGGGCCAATCCTCGTCCATATCGTGACGCAGAAAGGCAAAGGCTACGCTCCGGCCGAGGCGACGAAGGATAAATACCACGCCGTCAACATGTTCGACGTCGTCACCGGCAAACAGGTGAAGCCAAAGCCCAATGCGCCGGTCTACACGACAGTGTTCGCGGAAGCCCTGGTGAAAGAGGCGCGGAAGGACGACAAGATTCTCGCAATCACCGCCGCCATGCCAAGCGGCACGGGGCTCGATATCTTCCAGAAGTCGTTCCCGGAGCGCACCTTCGACGTCGGCATCGCCGAGCAGCACGCGGTGACCTTCGCAGCCGGCCTCGCCACCGAAGGCTATAAGCCGTTCTGCGCGCTCTATTCGACTTTCCTTCAGCGCGGCTACGATCAGGTCGTGCATGACGTCGCGATCCAGAATCTTCCCGTGCGCTTCGCCATCGACCGGGCCGGCCTCGTCGGCGCCGATGGGGCGACCCATGCGGGATCGTTCGATATCGCCTTCCTCGGCATCCTGCCGAACATGGTGGTGATGGCGGCGGCGGACGAAGCCGAACTCGTCCATATGGTCGCAACCGCCGCGGCCTATGACGCGGGTCCGATCGCCCTGCGCTATCCGCGCGGCGAAGGGATCGGCGTCGAGATGCCGCTCGAAGGAAAGCCGCTCGAAATCGGCCGCGGCCGCATCCTGCGCGAAGGCTCCAAGGTCGCCATCCTCTCCTTCGGCGCCCGCCTCGGCGAAGTCTTGAAGGCGGCGGAGGATCTCGCCGGCTACGGCATCTCGGCAACCGTCGCGGATGCGCGCTTCGCCAAGCCGCTCGACGTCGACCTCCTGATGCGCCTCGCCGCCAATCATGAGGTGCTGATCACGATCGAGGAAGGCTCTGTCGGCGGCTTCGGTTCTTTCGTCGCGCAAAAGCTCCTTGAGGAAGGGGTGCTCGACGGCGCGGGCGGGCTCAAATTCCGCTCAATGGTGCTGCCCGATGTTTTTCTCGATCACGACAAGCCGGAAGCGCTCTATGCGCAGGCGGGCCTCGACGCCAAGGCGTTGGTCGCCAAGGTGCTTTCGACGCTCGGCCGCGAGAGCGACGCGCTGAAGAGCCGGATCGCGTAGCGCGGCCTGCGGACGGAATGGCGGTTTGGCGCGACTGTCTGAATTGCGCGACTGTCTGAATTGGCAGCAGTCTCGGCTACATGTGAGCCGGCCAGAATGATCCGCCAGCGCGCCGACCTCGCTCTCGTCGAGCGAAAATTGTTCGAAAGCCGCGCCAAGGCGCAGGAGGCGATCTCGGCGGGCGGGGTGCGCGTCGACGGCAGGCTCGTGCGCAAGGCGTCCGAGCTCATCGACGCCGGGGCCAGCATCGAAGCCGCCGCGCCACACCCCTGGGTCTCGCGCGGCGGCGTCAAACTCGCCGCGGCGCTCGACGCCTTCGGCTTCGATCCGGCAGGACTTCTCTGCCTCGACATCGGCGCCTCAACCGGCGGCTTCGCCCATGTTCTGCTCGCCCGCGGCGCCGCGGCTGTCGTCGCCGTCGACGTCGGACGCGGTCAGCTGCACTCTGACATAGCGAGCGATCCGCGCGTGACGTCGCACGAGGCGACCGATGCGCGCAATCTCGGCGCGGGCGATTTGCAGGAGCCGCCGCGACTCGTCACTTGCGACGTCAGCTTCATTTCGCTTGTCCTCGTACTGCCGGCCGTCCTCCCTCTGGCTGCGCCGGACGCCAGGCTCGTCGCTTTGATCAAGCCCCAATTCGAGGCAGGTCCCGCCCATGTCGTCAAGGGCATCGTCAAGGATCCTCAAACCCACGACGAAGTCTGCAAAAGGATCGAGACTTTGATTCAATCGCTCGGCTGGCGGATTGATGGCCTGATCCCCTCGCCGATCGAAGGCGGCGACGGCAATCGCGAATTTCTCATCGGCGCCAGCCGGCGATGATCCATTTGAACGCGCGGCTTCAGATCGAACGGCTCGGCGCGCGGGGCGAAGGTCTCGCGCGGGGTCCTGAGGGAACCGTCTCGGTCCCCTATGCTCTCGCTGGCGAGGCGATCGTTGCGGAGGTCGATGGCGCGCGCGGAAAACTCGTCGAGGTGAGGACCCCGAGTCCCGACCGCATCCCGCCGTTTTGCCGCTATTTTGCGCGCTGCGGCGGCTGCGCGGTGCAAACACTGGCTTTCGAGGCTTACGCGCAATGGAAGAAGGGGCTGCTCACGGAGGCCTTGCGGCAGGCTGGCCTTCAAACCAGCGTCGAGGAACTGGTCGACGCGCATGGCGAGGGCCGCAGGCGCGCGACATTCCACGCGCGATCCGATGACGCCGGCGCTTCCACATGCGGCTTCATGGAGGCGCGGGCCCACACGATTGTCGAGATCGAGGAATGCCCGGTGCTCGCCCCCGCCCTCCGCGAAGCGCCCGCAATCGCCCGCGCGCTGGCGAAAACCCTCGCGGCCTCCGGCAAGCCGCTCGACATTCTGGTGACGGCGACGGATTGCGGCCTCGATGTCGATGTCAGGGGCCACGGCGCACTGAACAACGACGAGACGCAGCGCCTCGTTCGCTTCGCCCTGCGCCATGATCTCGCGCGCCTGACCAATCACGGCGCGATCGTCGCGGTCCAGCGGCCGCCCCTCGTCGCCATGGGCAAAGCGATGGTCGCGATTCCGCCGGGGGCCTTCCTGCAGGCCACCCTCGCCGGCGAGGCCGCGCTCGCGGCGGAGGTCTCGTCGAGGCTCCAGGGCTCCAGCCGCATCGCCGATCTTTTCGCCGGCGTTGGAACGTTTTCGCTGCGGCTGGCTGAATTCGCGTCGGTGCACGCCGTCGATTCCGACGCGGCGGCGCTGGCGGCGCTCGCGAGGGCCGCGGGCGGCGCGGGGTTGCGGTCCATCAGCATCGACGCGCGGGATCTCTTTCGCCGCCCGCTCAACGCCGCGGATCTGGCCCATTTCGACGCCCTCGTCTTCGATCCCCCGCGCGCGGGGGCCGAGCTTCAGGCGCGGGCGATCGCGGGTTGCAGCGTTCCCCTCGTCGTCGCCGTCTCGTGCAATGCGCAGACCTTCGCGCGCGACGCCGCAATCCTCTGCGCCGGCGGCTATGCGCTGGAGCGCGTCCTGCCGGTCGACCAGTTTCGCCATTCGCCGCACATTGAGATCGTCGGCGCGTTCCGCAAAAGCGCGAGGCCGCGCGTCCGGCGTCTGCTCGGCTAGAACTAAAATAAGTCCGGTGAGGGATTCAGCGGTTCACGTTCCACCACCCGTATACGCGGGCGCCTTTTCGAGCGCCCCCCGGGGCGGCGGCGGGTCGAACCATCGGAAGCCAAGAAAGCCGACGAGAAAGCCGCCGACATGGGCCTGCCACGCGATGGTCGCGTCCGCCATGCCGATCGTCGCCGGAAAGACGCCGAACAGAAAATTGGCGAGGAACCAGAGACCCAGAAAGGTCAATGCATTGCGGTTCGAGGCGACCTCCCGTAGCGGCAGGGCCGGCAGGCGGTAGACATGGTCCGCGCGGCGATCCGAGAAGCCGAGAGCCGCGCCGAGCGGCGCTCCCGGCTGAAAGGCGAAACGGACCACGGCCGCCATGGTCCCCGAGACCGCGGCCGACGCGCCAACGACCGGCTGCAGATCGGCGATATGGGTGAGATAATGGGTCAACGCCCCCGCCACGGCGCAGGCGGCGCAAAAGATCAAAAAGCGCGCCGTCCCGAAGCGCCGCGCGACGGCGGAGCCGAAGGCGACGAGCCACAGGCTGTTCATGCCAACATGAGCCCAGCCGCCATGCAAAAAGGCGTAGGTCAGCGGCGTCCACCAGAGCGGGCGTCCGTCGCCAAGAAAGAACGTCGCCAATTGCGCGTCCGTCTCGCTGGAACTCGCAGTCGCGTCGAAGGCGGCGTTGACAAGGCCAGGGTCGAAGGCGAAGGTAAAGCGTCCCGGCACGAAAGCGAAATGCGCCAGGATCCTGAACTGCGTCAGCGGCGAGACCGCGCCCAGCAGCGCCTGGATGAGGACGAGAACGGCGACGAGGCCCAGGACCACAGCCGGCACGTTGAAGACGCGTTCTCTCTCAGGGGTCATACTGGCAGCCTTTATCGGCAAATTTCAAGGGATTCCATCCGCTTAAAGCGAAAGCTTAATCCACGCCCTTAGTCCACATCCTCCACTGCCGGCGCTACGAGGCCCGACACTTTCTGCGCCAGCGCCGCCTCCATGAAGCCATCTAGGTCGCCATCCAGCACATCGTCCGGCGTTCCAGATGTCGCGCCGGTGCGAAGGTCCTTCACCAGCTGATAGGGCTGCAGGACATAGGAGCGGATCTGATGCCCCCACCCGATCTCGGTCTTCGAGGCCTCGGTGGCGCTGGCGGCGGCCTCGCGGCGCTCCATCTCCTGCTCATAGAGCCTTGCGCGCAGCATGTTCCAGGCGGTCGCCTTGTTCTTGTGCTGCGAGCGCTCACCCTGGCAGGCGACGACGATGCCCGACGGCATATGCGTGATGCGCACCGCCGAATCGGTGGTGTTGATGTGCTGGCCGCCGGCGCCGGACGAGCGATAGGTATCGATGCGGCAATCGCTTTCCTTGACGTCGATGTCGATCCTGTCGTCGATCACCGGATAGACCCAGACCGAGGCGAAGCTGGTATGACGGCGCGCGTTGGAATCGAAGGGCGAGATGCGCACCAGCCGGTGCACGCCGGATTCGGTCTTCGCCCAGCCATGCGCGTTATGACCCTTGACGAGCAGCACGCCGGATTTGAGGCCGGCTTCGTCGCCGGCGGTCTCCTCGATGATCTCGACCTTGAATTTGTGGCGCTCGGCCCAGCGCGCATACATGCGAAACAGCATGCGCGCCCAGTCGCAGCTCTCGGTGCCGCCGGCGCCGGAATGAACCTCGATATAGGTGTCGTTGCCATCGACCTCGCCGGACAGCAGCGCCTCGATCTGGCGCCGTTCGGCCTCCGTCTTGAGCTGCTTCAGCTGATCGATCGCCTCCTTTTCGGTGGCGGAATCCTCTTCGGCCTCTGCCAGTTCGACAAGCGTCGCAGCGTCGTCGAGTTCGTTCTCGAAGCGCGCGATCGAGCCGAGACGGTCTTCGAGTTCGGTGCGCTCGCGCATGATTTTCTGCGCGGCCTCGGCGTCGTTCCAGAGATTTGGATCTTCAACCTTGGAGTTCAGCTCTTTGAGCCGGCGATCAGCTGTCTCGACGTCAAAGATGCCTCCTCAGCAATCCCATGGATTGCTTGATGGCTTGAACCAACGCTTCGGCTTCGGCGCGCATTATTATTGAGCTTTCAGGATGAGGCGACGGGGCGTCGCGGGCTGGCGGGAACATAGGGTTGAGGGTCGGCGATGTAAATGGGAAGGGCGGCGCGTCCGGTCGATCGCGCAACTCGTCCACGACGCTGACAGGCGGCGGGAAGAAATCACAAGGGCGAGGGGGGATCAGGCCTAAGCGGCCCTAATACAGCCCGCCCGTCCCCGTTCCGACGACGCGGTCGGCGTCCGGGTTGACCGCCTGCGCGCGCGGCGAGGAATCGCTCGCGGCATAGGAATCGGGCGGCGCCGTGCCGGGCTTAAACGCTTCGAGGATCGAGCCGGAGCCGCTGGAGCGCATGCCGCTCCGGACGTCGACCGAGATCAGCTTGATGCCCGGCGGGACGCGGAACGGCACGTCTGGCTTGTCCTTCAGCGCCATCTTCATGAAATCGCGGAAAATCGGCGCGGTGTAATGCGCCGCCTGCGCGGAATCGCCCAATGAGCGCGGCTGGTCGTAGCCCATGAAGACGCCGACGGTGAGATCAGGCGAATAGCCGACGAACCAGAGATCCTTGGCGTCATTGGTCGTGCCCGTCTTGCCGGCGAGATGCTTGCCGACCTCCTTGATCGACTGTCCCGTGCCGCGCTGGATCACGCCTTCCATGATGGAGGTGATCTGATAGGCGGTGAGCGGATCCAGCACCTGCTCGCGCTTGTCGATCAGGCGCGGCTCCGGCTGGTTGTCCCATTTCGCCGCGTCGCAGCCCTCGCAGACGCGCTCGTCGTGACGGTAGAGCGTGTGGCCCCAGCGATCCTGAATCCGGTCGATGAGCGTCGCCTTGATCCGCTTGCCGCCATTGGCCAGCATCGAATAGGCGGTGGTCATGCGCAAAAGGGTCGTCTCGCCGGAGCCGAGCGACATCGACAGATAGGGCGGCAGATCGTCATAAATGCCGAAGCGCTTGGCGTATTCGGCGATCAGCGGCATGCCGACGTCGCGGGCAAGGCGCACCGTCATCTGGTTGATCGAATGTTCGACGCCATAGCGCAGCGTGTGCGGACCGCTCGACTTGCCTTCGAAATTCTCCGGACGCCAGACGCCGAGGCCCGGCCCCTGGTCGATTTCGATCGGCGCGTCGAGCACGATCGAGGACGGCGTATAGCCATTATCGAGCGCGGTCGCATAGACGAACGGCTTGAACGAGGAGCCCGGCTGGCGCAGCGCCTGCGTCGCGCGATTGAACTCGGACTGGTCGAAGGAGAAGCCGCCGACCATGGCGAAGACGCGGCCCGTGTAGGGATCCATCGCGATGATCGCGCCGCTGACCTCGGGGATCTGGCGCAGGCGATATTCGCCCGGCCTGCCGTCGATCGCATCGACATAGATCACGTCGCCGGGCGTCAGCGAGGATCGTGCGCCGGGCGCGCGGGTCCAGTGGAGGCCGGCGTTGGTGAGCGTGCCCGATTCGCGTTCGCGCTCGACTTCGCCGGATTTCTCCCGCCGCGGCTGCAGGCCGATGCGGGCGCCTGTGTCGTTCACATCGGTGACGACGGCGAGACGCCAGGCGCCGATATCGCCGAGGGTCGGGATGTCGGCGAGCGGAACGCCCCAGTCCTGGCTGATGTCGATATGGCGCATCGGCCCGCGAAACCCGTGCTCTTCATCATAACGCACGAGGCCGTCGACGAGGGCGCGCCGCGCCATCAGCTGCATCTTCGGATCGAGCGTCGTGCGAACCGAAAGACCGCCCTCATAGAGCTTCTTTTCGCCGTAGCGATCGTTCAGCTCCCGGCGCACTTCCTCGGCGAAAAAGCCGGCCTGCAGCGCATTCGGCGAGAGCACGCGCGGATTGACGCCAAGCGGCTCCTGCTTGGCCTTTTCGCCGTCGATGCGCGAGACATAGCCGTTCTCGACCATGCGATCGATCACCCAGTTACGCCGCTCGATCGCCCGTTCGCGCTTCAGGAACGGATGATAATTGTTCGGCGCCTTCGGCAGGGCGGCGAGATAGGCGGCCTGCGCGACGGTGAGTTCGCCAACCGACTTGTCGAAATAATTCAGCGCGGCGGCGGCGACGCCATAATTGCCGAGGCCAAGATAGATTTCGTTCAGGTAAAGCTCTAGGATCTTGTCCTTCGAATAGGCGCCCTCGATGCGGAATGCGAGCAGCGCCTCCTTGATCTTGCGTTCGAACGAGCGCTCGTTGGTCAGCAGAAAGTTCTTGGCGACCTGCTGCGTGATCGTCGAGGCGCCCTGGACATGCTTTTCGCCTTGCACGAGCACAAAGGTCGCGCGCAGAATGCCCTCAGGATCGACGCCGGCGTGATGGTAGAAATTCTTGTCTTCGGCTGAAATGAACGCGTTCTTCACGAGCGGCGGAATGGCCGCGCTCGGCAGATAAAGGCGCCGCTCCCGCGCATATTCGGCGAGCAGCGAGCCGTCGCCGGCATGAACGCGCGTCATGACCTTCGGTTCGTAATTCTTGAGCTGTGTGTAATCGGGAAGGTCTTTTTCGAAATTCCAGATGACCAAGCCCAAGGCGCAAGCGCCGACCACAAAAAGAATCGCGGCGGTCGTAAACATAAATCCAAGAAGACGGGCGATAAGCCGCATACGGACTGGCCTTTTCATCAATTTTGCGCGCGATCGCCGGAAAGCGGCGGACGTTCTCGCTCCATCACGCGTTTAAAAACAAACGAACTACGCCGTCCAGACAGCCGCCCGGCTCTATATGGCGCGCATTCGCCGCCGGGCACAGCGTGATCGCCCATTCCTGCGGCGCTTTTGTGTTATTAGTTTGTCAACCAACGCCGCCCGAATCGAATTCGCACTTCCTTTTGGCGCCGCTGCTTGTCCTCCGGGCGCGCCCTAGCCTATTGGCGAATGTCGCGGCCGGGGGGGGGCGGGCTTAACCTCGAACCAGACAATCCTCTTCGTATTTCACTTTGCGCAACGTGCGGTTGCGCACCTGATCGGCCCCCTGAAAAGGATTTTGGCGCTCATTGCGATGCGTCGCGCGCGGGCGCGGCTTGCAAATTCCCTTGCAAACTCCCTTGCAGGACGCTTCGTCCCGTTGACTGATCGCGGTCCGTCGGGTGGACGCCGACATCCGGCGCGGCCGCGGCCGGCGCCTGATCCTTGACCGCCAGATTTGCGCCGTCGCCGCGCTCGGCGAAAAAGGCTGTGATCGCCTCCGTCATGCGGCCGACGGCTTTTTCGCGCCACTCCGGCGATGTCAGCGCGAGATCATCCTTCTCGTTCGAAAGATAGCCAAGCTCCAGCAGCACGGAAGGGACGTCGGGCGCCTTCAGCACCCGGAAACCGGCTGAACGCTGCGGGTTCTTATTCAGTCTGCCGGCCACTTTCCAATAATTCACCAAGGTACGGGCGAAAACGTGGCTATAGGCCCGCGTCTCCCGCCGCGTCAGATCGAACAGGATGTCGGACACTTCAGAGGCGTCCTCGGCGCGGTCGAGGCCCGCCGCGGCGTCGGCCTGATTCTCCTTTTCGGCGACGCGCGCAGCCTCGGCGTCGGACGCGCGATCGGAAACGGTGTAGACGGTTGCGCCGGAGACGTCCGTCGCCTCGGCCAGGGTGTCGGCGTGAATCGACACGAAAAGCGCGACCTTCTGATCGCGCGCCATCTGGACGCGCTCGCCGAGCGGGATGAAGCTGTCGTCGTCCCGCGTCAGAACCGGCTGGTAGCGCCCGTCGACGCCGAGCCTCGCCGCCAGAGCCTTGGCGAAATCGAGCACAAGATCCTTTTCGATCAACCCATTGACCGTCGCGCCGCGATCGATCCCGCCATGGCCTGGATCGATCATGACGATGGGCTTGCCGCCAGCCGCCTGAATTTCATCGGCGATTCGCATCCGGCGCGGCTGCGCGAGGGCGGCGCGGGCGGACTGCGCGTCGGCCGCGAAGTGCGCGCGGTCGGTCTTCGCAAGCTCGATGACGAGGCGGGGCCTTTCCGCGCCGGAGCCCGGCTCGCACGTCGCCCGGACAATGCGGGCCGGCGCGGCAAGATCGACGACGATGCGCGAGCGGCCCTTTTCGAGCTGGCCAAAGCGGAAGGACCCAATGAGACCCTTCGCCGCGATCAGCGATTTCGAGCCCGCTGCGCCGGGCCGCCGGGAGCGGCGAGGCGGCGCGGGAGCCTTGCCGATCTCCGGGTCGATCCGGAACTCGATTTGCGCCGCGTCGACGATGACGCGATCCGGTTCGGCGAGAACGAAGGCGGCGACGTCGACAGGGGCCGACAATTCGAACGTAAGCGTTGCATTCTCGCCGGTGTCGACGAGATTGGCCGCGGCGGCGCTGACCGGCCCGGTCGGCTGCGGATCGGCAGCGGCCGGGGGCGGCGCGGCCTCCCCAGCTCGCAGCCCGGCCAAGGGCGCGAGCGCAGCGAGGAGCGCAAGCGCGACGACCTTGGATGCGATCCCGGCTGCGATCTTGAAAGCCATTCGATCCCCTTCGCCGTTCGAGGGCCCCAAGGCTTATGCGACAAGGCTTATGCGACAAGACTTGCGCGACGCCGCCCCTCGCGGCCGGGCGGCCCCTCGCCCAAAGTCATAGGACGAGCGAAGTTAACACCTTGTAATCATCCTCCTAACGGCGGAGGCGCGCTATTGTTGCTCCGACATGGGCGACTAAAAACTTGCCAAACCGCTAATGAAACCGATATGAAAGGGTATTCTCTCCCTGGTTCGGAGATTCGTCGGCGCTGCGAGCCTTCGGATCGCCTTGGGTCTTTAGGGGGTCGTGGTTTCGGCGCTCCACAACGCCGCAGCGTGTTCATGAACGGACGCCGCCACGATCGTCGGTTTTGATTTCGCCGGCGTCGCCATAGGCATCTTGAACTCTGCAAAGGATGTGGCGACGCAGGAACTGGCAGGACCGCGACGCCGCCCAACCAGCGGGGAAAATATTTTCGGACGGTTTTTCAAGAGAGCCGTTTCGCACAGGTAACGAGGACTATGAATTTCGCCGCGACGCGTCGATCAGAGACCGTCAGTCAAATTGCCGTGTCGCGCGACTCGGGCGTTCGAATTCGTGGTCGCGCCGGCTTTGTCCGAATCGCCGGAACAAGATGTATCCCGGGAACAAGCTTCGCAGCCCCGGGATACAGCCGTCGTCGCCGCGACCGCTTCCGCGGGTCCAGCGGCTGTCGATCAGGCCTTCGCAACTCGCCTTTCTTAGCGGGCCTTGACCCGCGGCCTTCAGCTTCACCCCATCCCTTCCATCCAATGCCTGACGCGCCATCGTGTCGGCTGCCTCCCGCCCAGTGGTCTCATATGAAGACTTTGAGCGGCGACAGCGGCCCCGCGCGCGTTGCGCCCGAACGAGTCTATCATGGCCAACAAAATGCTTATCGATGCGTCCCACCCGGAAGAAACCCGGGTGGTGGTCCTCCGCGGCAATCGCGTCGAGGAATTTGATTTCGAAGCCGCCAGCAAGAAACAGCTGCGCGGCAATATCTATCTCGCCAAAGTCACGCGGGTCGAACCGTCGCTGCAGGCCGCTTTCGTCGATTATGGCGGCAATCGGCATGGCTTTCTGGCGTTTTCCGAGATTCACCCGGATTATTACCAGATCCCCGTCGTCGACCGGCAGGCGCTGATCGAGGAAGAGGCGCGGGCCCAGCGCGATGAAGATGACGACGAGGCCGGGCAGAGGCGCAGCCGCCGGTTCCGGCGGGGCGATAGGGATGGGCGTCGCGCCGAGAAGCGAAGCGCCGGCGGCGAGACGGTGTCAGAATCCGACCCTGGCTCGGACGACCACGAAAACCAGCGCAACCATGGCGACGCGCAGGATCTTGAAGAGCGCGCAGAGAGAGGCGATTCCGAACATGCGGAGACCTCCGCGCTCGCCAGCCCTGACGAGAATGGCTTGGAGGAAGGCCGACGCGACGCCGACGAGACGCCGCAAGGCCGCGCCTTCCCCGCCGGCGAGGACTCCGCCGCGTCGGACGATGTTTCCGGCGACGCCGCTTTTGGCCAGGATGTCGGCCCGGATGTCAGCGACGAATTTCGCCAGGAAACTCAGCAGGAAACTCACGACGTCGTCGCTGCCCCGGACGAGGCGCGCGACGATCAAAGCCCGCCCGAAGGCGAGGCGCGCGCCTTCGCTTCGGACGAGCCGGAAAATGGCGAGCGCGGCGAGGCCCAAGGCTTCGCTGAAGACTCGGCCCAAGAATCCGCCCAAGAATCCGCCCAAGACTTGACCCAAGCCTTGACCGAAGAGTCCGCCCAGGACTTCCTTCAGGAATCCGCTCTCGACTCCGGCGACGAACCCCAGTTGCGTGTGCTGGATCGCCGCCCCACCGATGAGGATGGCGAGGACGAGGACGAGCATGTCGAGCAGCTCGGCGGCGACGCGATGGAGGATGTTCCCGCGCGCCCGCAACGCTATCGCAAGCAGTACAAGATTCAGGAGGTCATCAAGCGCCGCCAGGTTCTGCTGGTGCAGGTCGTCAAGGAAGAGCGCGGCAACAAGGGCGCGGCTCTGACCACCTATCTGTCGCTCGCCGGCCGCTATTCCGTGCTGATGCCAAACACGGCGCGCGGCGGCGGCATCTCCCGCAAGATCACCGACTCGACAGACCGGCAGCGGTTGAAATCCATCGCCCAGGAGCTTGAGGTTCCCGAAGGCATGGGCGTTATTCTGCGCACCGCGGGCGCGAGCCGCACCAAGCCGGAGGTCAAGCGCGATTTCGAATATCTGCTGCGCATGTGGGAAACCGTGCGCGAGACGACGCTCAAATCGACCGCGCCGACGCTCGTCTATGAAGAAGGCTCGCTGATCAAGCGCGCCATTCGCGATCTCTACAACAAGGACATCGACGACATCGTGGTCGCGGGCGAACAGGGCTTCCGCGAAGCCCGTGACTTCATGCGCCTGCTGATGCCAAGCCATGTGCGCAGCGTCCAGGCCTATCGCGACCCGCAGCCGATTTTCGCCAAGTCCGGCGTCGAGGCCCAGCTGGACGGGATGTTCGTCAACCAGGTCACGCTCAAATCGGGTGGCTACATCGTCATCAACCAGACCGAGGCGCTCGTCGCGATCGACGTCAACTCGGGCCGCTCGACGCGCGAGCATAATATCGAGGACACGGCGCTCAGAACCAATCTCGAAGCGTCCGACGAAATCGCAAGGCAATTGCGCCTGCGCGATCTCGCGGGACTGATCGTGATCGATTTCATCGACATGGAGGAAGGACGCAACAATCGCGCGGTGGAGCGTCGGCTGAAAGACGCCCTGAAGAACGACAGGGCCCGCATTCAGGTCGGGCGGATTTCTCATTTCGGCCTGATGGAGATGTCGCGGCAGCGCATTCGCACCGGCGTTCTTGAAGGCTCGACCGAGATTTGCCCGCATTGCTCGGGCTCGGGGATGCTGCGCTCCACAGCCTCCATCGCGCTGCACGTGCTGCGCGTCGCGGAAGACGCGCTGATCAAAAGCGCCAGCCATGATCTCATCATCAAGACGAGAACGCCCGTCGCACTCTATATCCTCAACGAAAAGCGCGCGCATCTGCGCGACCTCGAGCGGCGTTTCGGAGTCTGTGTCACGATCGGCGCCGACGACAGCCTGATCGGCGGCGTCTACCACGCGCTGGAGCGGGGCGAACCCGCCTCGGGCGGTCATGAGCCGCTGGCTCTCGCGCCGAGCGAGCTTCCGAGCGTCGCAGCCGATGACTTCATCCCGGAAGCCGCCGTCGAACCGGAAGACATTCAAGAGTTCGACGCACCGATCCCGCTTGAGGCCGGTCAGGAGGACGATGGCCAGGACGAAGGCGGCGAACTGCGAGAGGGCGAGAGCGAGAGCGAGGCGGACAGCCGCCGCAGACGCCGGCGGCGGCGCAGACGTGGCCGCGGCGGCGATCGAGAAGGTTCGGGGATCGCGGCGAACGCGCCGCAGCCGCCTGACGATGCGCTGGAGGTGATGGCGCGGGTCATCCAGCTGCAGCCCGTCGCCCCAAGTCACCAGCCGTCGGTTGAAGCAACATTCGACGCGGTTGAAACAACATTCGACGTGGATGTCACTTTCAGCGTCGACGTTGCCGATTTGGCCGATTTGGCCGATTTGGCTCACGTCGCCAATGTTGAAGAGCATCCCGTCGGCGCGGCCGTCGAGACGCAAGAGGCTTTGATCGAGCATTCGCCCGTCGCTGCCGAAGTGGAGCCGGAGGCGGCGCCGGCCAAATCCAGCGAACGCCGGCGTCCGCGCCGGAGCGCCAAGGCGCGCGAGGCGCAGGCCGCACCCGAGGTTACGAGCGAATCCGCCGAACGCGCCCCCGAGCTTGCCCTTGAGGCGAGCGCAGGCGGCGAGGCGGGTGACGCGGATGTCGATGGCGAAGCCGCGGCCGCGCCGCGTCGCGCCCGCCGGGCGCCGCGCGCCCGCGCGCCCCGACGCTCCGCAGCCGCCAGTGTGGAGGCGCCGGCGCTTGAGCCAGAATCCTCGCCGCTCGACGCCCAGGACGCCGTAGCCGAAACTGCGAGCGCGCCGTTGTTCGAACGCGCGCCGGATGCCGACGCCTCGCAGGAAGAGCGCCCGGCCTCGCCGATCGAGACCGCGGAACCGACCGAAGAGCTTGAAGCAAGCCGGGTCGACCCGCTGGCGGAAAACGAATCGTCGCCGCAAGATCAGGATCCATCGCGGCCGAAACGGTCGGGCTGGTGGCAGCGCGCAAAAGCGAGCCTTGGCAGATAACGCATTTTCACGCGAAGCGAAGGCCGATTCGCGTGAAAAAAGCGACGAAACAAGATGTTAGAGCGCTCTTCGAGTCCACAATCGGAAAGCGCTCTAAAGCTTTGGTTTTCCCTGGTTTCCAAAACGACGCGGCGATCGCTAAGGGTGCGGCCCCGCGCAGGGATCAAAAATACTCTCGAGGAGTTCAGATCATGTTGAAGCGAAGCCTTGCGCTTTTCGCGCGCCGCGCCGGCCTGCTGCTGGCCGCATTCGCCCTTATCGCTGTCGCGCCGGCGCGCGCGGACGAGTTCTCGGCGGCTCAGAAGACCGAGATCGAATCCATCATCAAATCCTATCTCCTCAAAAATCCGGAGATTCTTCGCGACACCGCGACGGCGCTCGAAGAACGCGAGAAGCAGGCCGAAACGACCGCGCGCCAGCAAATCATCGGCGATCCGTCGAGTGCTCTTTTCGACGTCTCGAATCAGGCCGTCATCGGCAATCCGAACGGCGCGGTCACGCTGATAGAATTCTTCGATTACAATTGCGGCTATTGCAAACGCGCACTCGGCGATCTTGCGCGTCTGATGAAGGACAACCCTGACCTCCGGGTGATCTTGCGGGATCTTCCGATTCTGGCGCCAGGTTCGGTGGACGCGGCCAAAATCGCCAACGCCGCTACCCTGCAACTCAAGGGCGACAAATTCTGGCAGTTCCACCAGAAGCTGCTTGGCTCGCATGGTCCGGTCGGCAAGGCCGAGGCGGTCGCCGCCGCCAAGGATTTCGGAGCCGATGTCGATAAATTGACCAAGGATTCAGAGCAGCCAGCGGTCAAGGCGGCCATTGCTCAATCGACGGAACTTGCGAAGAACCTCGCGATCACGGGAACGCCGAGCTATGTGATCGGCGAGGAGGTCGTCATCGGCGCCGTCGGCTATGCCGATCTTCAGGCCAAGATCCTCAACGTCCGCAAATGCGGCAAGGTGATCTGCTCATAAGGAGCGAATGCGGGCGGCCTTTGGCGCCTCGAAGCGCCATTGGCAGGAGAGGAGGGACTCGAACCCCCAACCCCCGGTTTTGGAGACCGGTGCTCTAACCAAATTGAGCTACACTCCTACGCAGATCGCATCTGTAGCTTGAAGCCCTGAAGAAAATCAAGCTTTGAACGCGCAAAGCATCAGGTTCGCTTTTTGAGGGGATAAAGATGGCGGACTCGAACGTGCAAATGGCGGAGGCGCGAGGCCTCATCGCCGCGTTCGAGGCGATCGTGGGAAAGGCGAACGTCCTGACGCTCCCTTCCGACATGGCCGCCTATCTCAGCGAGCCGCGCGATCTTTTCAAGGGGTGCGCGCTCTGCGTCGTCCGCCCGGGCGCGACGGCGGAGGTCGCCGCCATCGCCAAGCTTTGCAGCGAGACGGAAACGCCGATCGTGCCGCAAGGCGGCAATACCGGCCTCGTCGGCGGCCAGATCCCGACGCGCGGCGACAAGGCGATCGTGCTTTCGCTGCAGCGCATGCGGGCGTTGCGGGAAATCGACCTCGCCTCCAATACGATGACCGTCGAGGCGGGCATGATTCTTTCCGACGCCCAGGCCGAGGCGGACAATGCCGGGCGCCTGTTTCCCCTCTCGCTCGCCTCCGAAGGCTCCTGCACCATCGGCGGTAATCTCGCGACCAATGCCGGCGGCGCCGGCGTCATCGCTTATGGCTCCGCGCGCGATCTCGTGCTCGGGATCGAGGCCGTGCTCGCCGACGGCCGGATTTTCGCGGGTCTCTCTAAGTTGAAGAAAGACAATACCGGCTATGATCTGAAGCATCTTTTCATCGGTTCGGAGGGGACTCTCGGCATCATCACAGCGGCCGTCCTGAAGCTCTTTCCCAAGCCCCGCGCGGTCGAGACCGCCTTCATCGGCCTCGCCTCGCCAAAAGACGCCGTGGCGCTGCTGGATCTCGCGCAGGAGACAGCCGGCGGCGAGATCACGGCCTTCGAACTGATCCCGCGCCTCGGCCTCGATTTCGTGCTGGCGCATTGCACGGGCGCGCGCGATCCGCTCGCCGGCCGGCATCAATGGTATGCGCTTATCGAGCTTGGCTTGCATGCGGAGAGACCAGCAGATCGCCTCGTGACGCTGCTCGCGGAAGCCGCCGAGCGCGGGCTCATCCAGGATGCGGCGCTTGCGGCGTCCGAGCGCCAGCGCCGGGATTTCTGGCGTTTGCGGGACGACTTATCGGAGGCGCAGCGCTTCGAGGGCGGCTCCATCAAGCATGACGTCAGCGTCGCAATAGCCGATATTCCGACCTTCCTCGAAGACGTCGGGCGCATTGTCGCGACGGCCGCGCCGGGCGCCCGTCCCGTCCCGTTCGGGCATCTTGGCGACGGCAATATTCACTACAATGTGTCGCAGCCCATCGGCGCCGACAGGGACGCCTTTCTGGCGCGCTGGAGCGAGATCAATTTTCTTGTGCATGGCGTCGTCGCGCGTTATGGCGGCTCCATCTCGGCCGAACATGGCATTGGCCAGCTGAAGCGCGATCTTCTGGGCGAGGTCAAGGACCCGGTCGCGCTGGATCTGATGCGCGCGCTGAAGCACACGCTCGATCCGAAGGGCATTCTCAATCCGGGCAAGGTGGTCTGAGCGCCCTGCCCGCCAGTTGCGGTGTGGCGGCCATGAACGCGCGTCGTTTGCGGGTCGTCGCCGGCGTCTCGACACGACAGGAAGAGCCAATGCCGCGTTTTATTTTTCTTGCGTTGCCGCTCCTTATTTCAAGCGCGGCATTCGCCGACAGGCTGACGAAATGCCCGGTCGAGAGCCTCGATCAGGCGGACATCGCGGCGGCGGTCACCGCGGCGCCGAGCTGCGCGCAAGCCTATGAAGTGATGAACGTCTGCCGCACCAATGCGGGCAGCGACGTCGCGCTCGCCGACATCGTCATCGAGCAATGCGAGAAGGTCTTTTTGGCCAACCTCGACCCCGCGGCCGCGAAGTCCTACCGAGCCACGCGGGATGCCTGCGTGCGCCGCTTCGCCCATCGCGACGGAACCATGTCGGCTTCGTTCCAGGCGACCTGCGAGGCCGGGGTCGCCGTCGTCTTCGCCCACCGGGCTGACCTCGCGGCGATGCGCACGCGCGGCTCGCCCTACGGGACCCTGGCGCCGACTAACTAAAACGCTGAGACGCGGCCGATCCCTCCTCCGGCGATCAAAATTCAAGCAACTCCTGAATGCGCCGCAAGGCTTCTTCTTTTGAGGTTGCGGCGACGGCGTCGTCGACAATTCGCGCCATGGTGAAGGCGTCGACGAACTCCGTTCCGCGACGCAGGAAACGCCGATGCCGGCCCTCTATTTCGAATCCGAACCTACGATAGAGTTGGATTGCAACGTCATTGTCGCTGAAGACCGTTAATTGAATTCTTTGCAGTCCAGCCAGAATGTCGCCTGTCGACAGAAGACTTTGCAGCAGAGCCGATCCAATCCCACGACGCTGAAACGCCTCGCGAACGCCGAGAAAAATCCACCCCGAGTGATTTTGGCGGTCCCCGAACGCCTGCAGCCGGCCATATCCGATCGCCTTTCCATCAACTTCGCCTATGATTTCGAACCTCGCCCGGCCGAGACCGTCGAGCCAGATCTCCAGATCCTCGATCGAGGCGAAGCGCTCCATGGCGGTGCCGAAATGCTGGAATCGCTCTTCGTTGAACAATTC
>JBKQMI010000106.1:0-5681 GCA_052146775.1 Methylocella sp.
GAATGCGGGCGACAAAGGCCGATTTCGACGCGACCATGGCGCTGCATCCGACCATGGCCGAGGAACTCGTCACCATGCGCGCGCCGGCGCGGATATTGCGCGGCTAAAGTCCTTCCGGGTTAGAGCCGGAAAGACTCTTTTGTTTCGTCGTGCTTTCCAAGCCAAAACCGGCATCCACCTTTGCCGAAAACACTCTAACGCTTTCCGCTTGCGAAATCGCTGGCGTGAAGCGGGGCAGGGCGGCGCTCAAATAGCGCCGCGCGGCGCCGGTATTGGCTTCGGTGAGCCGGGAAAAGCCATAGGCGGCCACGATGAAGACGCCCATGGCGGCCGGCAGCGTCGCCCAATGCGCCGGGGTCGCCAGTTGCTTCGCCCATTCCGGACCCATGAGGGAATCCTCGATCGAGCGCAGCAGGATCAGGATCGGCATGTGGATGCTGTAGAGCGAGAAGGAAAAATCCGCCAAGGTTTTGTGGAATTGCGGCCGCAGCGCGTTCCAGCCCTCGGGCGGCGAATAACGCACGGTCAGCATCAGATTGGCGAGCAGCAGCGAGCTCAACAAGTCGGCGGCGTCCTGCAGCCAGGGATGCGCGGCGAGCAGCGGACCGCGCACCAACAGGCGGATGGGGACCAGCGCCGCGAAGTAAATCGCCAGCGCGCCCCAGCGCGAGGCGATCAGCGGCCGAATCGGCAGGCTCGCCAGCGCGCCGATGACCCAGAGCGCGAAGCCGAAGCGAAACCACGGCGCGCTCGCCAGCGATAGAAAAACCGCGACTCCGACCGCGAAGCCGCCGTAACGGAACCAGTTGGGATAATTGCGCGCCAGCGGGGCGAGGAGCAGCGGAAAGGTGATGTAATACCAAAATTCGCAGGCGAGCGACCACAGCGGGCTGTTGGTGCCGTAGGTCGGGGTGTGAATCTCCTGGAAATTAAGAACGTTGCCGATGAAGACGCTGGCGCTGTAATGGCCCGCGAACAGCGGCAGATCGTAAAAATCGGTGTTTGGCAGGAAACCGCGGCCGAAGCTGTCGGCGGCGAAGGTCAAGATCAGCGCGGGAACGGTGACGACATAGATACGCGCGAAGCGGTGGATCGCATATTCGCGCAGAAAATCCTTTCCCTTGCGGATGCTGGCGAGCACCGAGCCGCCGACGAGATAGCCGGACATCACGAAAAAGCCGAGCACCGCCTGATGGCCAAGCTCGAAGCTGGCTGCGAACCACCAGACATAGACCGGCGCGGCGTGGGGCGCGGTCATGATGTCGTGCAGGCTGACGAAAAGATTGGTCGAATGGGCGGAGAGGACCAGCAGCGCGCCGATCCAGCGGTAGGCCTCCAGCATTTGCGACAGAATGATCGGCATCAAGACCTCGATCGGAGAAACGGATTTTCGCTTATAACGGCTCGGCGCGAGCGGGGCCAGCTTTGGGGGCGAATCTTGCCGGGGGGGGCGCCAGGGCGATCGGGCGAATGACGAATTTCCACCACCCTCATGCCGAGGAGCGCCCGAAGGGCGCGTCTCGAAGCAGGGGCAAGAAGAGAAACCTTGGCGCTCGGACGTCGCTCATCCTTCGAGACGGCCCTTTCAGGGCCTCCTCAGGATGAGGAGCGAGGACGAAAATCCTTTGCCCGATTGCCCCTGGGGCGGCCGCGCAAAATTGTCGCCTTGTCGGGGCGATTCCTATATAAGCGCCGAATGGGGCGCCGCTTTCGGCGTCAAAATTCGGGCGCCGAAGAGTGGAGTGACGCAACAGTGGAACGTTGGACGCCTAGCGGCTGGAGACATAAGCCGATCGAGCAGACGCCGGTCTATCGCGACGCCGCCGGCCTGGCGGCGGTCGAACGCCAACTCGCCGGATTTCCGCCGCTCGTTTTCGCCGGAGAGGCGCGCAATCTGACCCGCGCCCTGGCCGATGTCGCGGCTGGCAAGGCTTTTTTGCTCCAGGGCGGCGATTGCGCCGAGGCGTTCGAGGAGCACTGCGCCGACAACATCCGCGATTTCTTCCGCGTCTTCCTGCAAATGGCGGTCGTGCTGAGCTTCGCCGCCGCCTCGCCGGTGGTCAAGGTCGGGCGCATCGCCGGCCAATTCGCCAAGCCGCGCTCCTCGCCGACCGAGAAAAAGGGCGAACAGGAGTTGCCGAGCTATCGCGGCGACATCATCAACGACATCGAGTTCAGCGAGGCGTCGCGCGTTCCCAATCCGGAGCGGCAGTTGCAGGCCTATCGCCAGTCGGCCGCGACGCTGAACCTGCTGCGCGCCTTCGCCAACGGCGGTTTCGCCAATCTCGAAAACGCGCATCGCTGGATGCTGGGTTTCGTCAAGAACAGCCCGCAATCGGAACGCTATCAGAAGCTCGCCGACCACATCACCGAGACGCTCGGCTTCATGCGGGCGATCGGGCTCGATCCCGAGCATCATCCCGAACTGCGCCAGACCGACTTCTACACCTCGCACGAGGCGCTGCTACTTGGCTACGAACAGGCGCTGACCCGCGTCGATTCGACGACCGGCGATTATTACGCGACCTCCGGCCATATGCTGTGGGCGGGCGACCGCACGCGCCAGCCCGACGGCGCGCATATCGACTATCTGCGCGGCGTCAAAAATCCGCTCGGCCTCAAATGCGGCCCGAGCCTGACGCCCGACGGCCTGCTGCAACTGACCGACATCTTAAACCCCGACAACGCGCCGGGCCGGCTGACGCTGATCTGCCGCTTCGGGGCGGATAAGGTCGAGGACAAACTCCCGGCGCTGATCCGCGCCGTGGCGCGCGAAGGCAAGAGCGTGGTCTGGTCGTGCGATCCGATGCACGGCAACACCATCAGCGCGAGCGGCTACAAGACGCGCCCCTTCGACCGCATCATGGCGGAAATCCGGGGCTTTTTCTCCGTGCATCAGGCGGAAGGAACCTATGCCGGCGGCATTCATCTCGAGATGACCGGCAAGGACGTGACCGAATGCACCGGCGGCGCGCGCGCGATCTCGGAGAACGACCTGCGCGACCGCTACCACACCTATTGCGATCCGCGCCTCAACGCGGAGCAGGCGATCGAAGTGGCGTTCCTCGTCGCGGAACTGCTCAAGAGCGAACGTCTCGCGCGCGGGGCCAGGGAACAGGCGGCGGCGGAGTAGGGGGAAGCCCGCTCCGCCGTCGGTCTCGTCAGCGATGGCAGACCCGCACCGTGCGCCAATAGCGCTGGTGGCGGTGCATGATTGAACGTGTCACATTATGGCAGTTCGAGGAATATCGACGCTTGTGAGCGTAATAGACCCCCTGTCCGCGGTAGACCGGCTGACCTTGATAGGCGGGCTGGCCGTAGTAGTAGGGGTAATAGGGGTAGTAATAGGAAGAGTCGTAATCATCATAGGGCCAATAACCCCCGCCCCAATCGCCGCCGCCCCAATAACCGCCGCCATAGCCCCAGCCGCCGCCGCGGCCCCAGCCGCCGCCACGGCCCCAGCCGCCATGACCACCGCCGCCGCCCCAGCCGCCGCCGCCGCGACCACCGCCGCCGCCGCGCGCGTCCGCCGCCGTCGAAGCGGCCAGCGCGGCGCCCAGCGCCACGATAACAGTCAATTTGCGCAACATGCCGCAGTCTCCTTGCCGCCGAAACGGAGTTCCGCGCCGCGCCGCCTTGCGCGCGCGCTCCCTTTGACAAGCTAAGACGCCGCCGCCCCTTTGGTAAGGGCGGCGGCGAGGATTTTCAGGCGGATGATGAATCAGCGGCTCGGCGTCGAACGGCGGGGAGCGTTCGCTCAACCCGCCGTCGTCGTTTCCTCTTCGTCGCGTACGGTCATTTCGTTACCGTGCCAAACAAAGTCGTCGAACAGGCAGGCGTCCAGGAACATCACCGGCAACATCACGTCGCGCGCCAGCAAGGCGAACGGCGAGCGCCAGTCGAACGCCCAGCCGCAGATGCGCGCCAGCAGCATTTCCCCGCCATAGAGCGAAGCGAGGATAGCTCCCGCGGTCAGCGCCGCGCCGCCCTCGAATTGCAAGGCCGCGTAGGCGCCCAGAAACACCGGAGCGAAACTGCCGTTCATGAATTCCGGCGCGAAATAGCCCGGAAAGGTCACGCGCCGCAGCCGCGCCCAGCGCACGTGACGCGAATAGACCTCGCGCGCCGTGCGGCGCCCCAGCGGTTGTTCGAACGGCATGTCCACCAGCCGGACCTTGAGGCCCTGCGCGCGGATGATCTTGGTCGAGGCGGCGTCCTCGGCGATCTCGGCGGCGAGCGCGCGAATGCCGCCGGCGCGATCCAGAACCTCGCGCCGCCACATCATGTTCTTGCCCTGCGCGAAGCCGATGCCTATGGCCTCGGCGCCATATTGCCAGCGGGCCTGAAACGTATTGAGCACGGCGCATTCGACATTGGCCCAAAAGCCCTCGGGGCGCGAACCGATCGGCATCGAGACCACCAGCGCCGTGTCGTCGCGGGACGCGGCCAGCATGGTCTGGAGATAATCGCGCGGCGGCAAGGCGTTTGAATCGGCCAGGACGACATGGCGGTGCTTGGCCGCGTCCCAGCCCTTGACGCAATTATTGAGCTTGGGATTGGCGCTGACATAATCGTCGCCGATCAAGAGGCGCGCGGGAATATCGGGATATTCGGCGATCAGCCGCTCGACCAGCGGGACGATCGGATCGTGCGGCGCCTGCACGCAGAACAACAGCTCGTAATCGGGATAATCCAGTTCGAACGAGGCGCGCAACGTCTCCTCGCTAAAGGTCTCCAGCCCGCGCAACGGCCGCACCAGCGAGATGGGCGGCGGCGTCAAGGGAACCGGGAGATCGCGCGGCCGGGCGCGACACTTGCGCGCCGTCACGAACATCGCGGAAAAATTGAGAACAAGCAGCGCGACGCACCAGACGGCGCATATATAAGCGACAACGGTCATATTCGCCCTCTCATCAAGCCTGGAGTCGCGCGGCGTCGAAATTCCGCGTCGCATTGTCGGCGCGCCCGGCGAAATCGCGCTTCTTGCGCGCGCCGGCGCCAAAACGAAGACCGGGACGCGGCAGGCTCAATATTCCGCCTGACATTTGCGCGCCGTCTTGGCAAAAGGGAGCCAGCGCGAGATTTACGTCCCGCCGGGGATTTTCCCAAACCTTGGGTTGAAGCTTGCTCATGACAACTCCAATCGTCCGTTTCGCGCCTTCGCCCACCGGCCGCATCCATATCGGCAACGCGCGGGTGGCGCTATTCAATCGTCTCTTCGCGTCGCAGCACAATGGAAGATTCGTGCTTCGTTTCGATGACACTGATTTCGCCCGCTCCACCGAGGCTTTCGCGCGGGAAATCGAGATTGATCTCGCCTGGCTCGGGGTGGTTCCGGATCTCACGCTTCGCCAGTCCGACCGCGGCGCGCTCTACCAGGCGGCGGCGGATCGGCTGCGCGCGATGGGCCGGCTCTACCCTTGCCATGAAACCGCGGAGGAGTTGGAGAGGCGCCGCAAGATGCAGCAGGCGCGCGGGGCGCCGCCCATTTACGACCGCGCCGCGCTGCACGCTTCACCGGAGGCGCGCGCCCGCTGGGAGGCCGAGGGCCGGCGCCCGCACTGGCGCTTTCTGCTTGAACACAAATCCGCGGGCTGGCGCGATCTTATCCGCGGCGAGGCGCATATCGACTGCGCTTCGCTGTCCGACCCGGTGCTGATCCGCGAGGACGGCAGTTTTCT
>JBKQMI010000107.1:0-25783 GCA_052146775.1 Methylocella sp.
GATCTCGAAGGCGATCGCCGCCGTCAACATGCGGCTTGGCCCCGGCGGCATTCGCGAACTGCATTGGCATCTCGCCGCCGAATGGGGCATCGTCACCAACGGCGCCTGCCGCGTCACCGTTCTCGACGAAGTGGGACGCGCCTATGTGCAGGACGTCGGCCAAGGCGAAATCTGGTATTTCCCGCCCGGCCAGCCGCATTCGCTGCAGGGTCTTGGCCCCGAGGGATGCGAATTCCTCATCGTCTTCGACGATGGCGCCGCCTCCGAATTCAACACGCTGCTGGTGACCGACTGGCTGGCCCACACGCCGCCCGACGTTCTCGCCCAGAATTTCGGCGTTCCGACGGAGGTTTTCAAAGACGTCCCGTTGCATGATCTGTGGATCTTCCAGGGCGAGGAGCCCGGCCCGCTCGCCGCCGATCAGGCCGCCGTAGCCGAGGGCGGCGCGCCGCCAAACCCTTTCACCTTTTCGCTCGGCGGATCGAAGCCCGTTCGCGAGAACGGCTCAGGCTCGATCCGCCTCGCCGACAGCACCACCTTCAAGGTCTCGACGTCGATCGCGGCGGCGCTTTTGACGCTGAAGCCCGGCGCAATGCGCGGCATGCACTGGCACCCCAACGCGGACGAGTGGCAATATTGGATCAAGGGCGAAGGCCGCATGACGGTGTTCAACGCCGGGCCGCGCGCGCAGACGGCCGATTTCAAGGCCGGCGATGTCGGCTATGTGCCGAAAGGCCAAGGTCACTATATCCAGAATACGGGCGCGACCGAGATGCAATTCCTCGCGATCTTCAAAGCCCCCGTCTATCAGGAGGTCGGTCTTTCCGAATGGCTGAGGCATACGCCGCCGGCGCTTGTCGCGCAGCACCTCAACATCGATCCGGCCGAGATCGCAAAATTCCCGCAGGACCATATCGGCATCCAACCGGGCCGGGGCTGAAGCGGACGACGGAATTCGCGCTAAAGTTGCATAAAACCACAAAAACAATTCGTCTTTTCCAAATGGCCGCGGTATGGTGACCCATTCTGAGAATTAGGATCATGTCGCTCAAAACCCCAACCAATCCGCAGGCCGTTTGCATGCTCGACCAGCTGGTCGCGCAAGCGAACGCACGCGCGCGGAAGGGGTAGGCTAGCGGCTGAGATTATTCTCTCGGTTTTGGCGAAGAACCCCTCCCGGCTCGGTCTGGAGGGGTTCTTCGCTTTTGGAGGACCTTTCCGCCCGGATGCCGGGAGCGGCGGCAGGAAAGGAAATCCGATGACCGGGTTCGATATTATCGAAAGCGAAGGAAAGCCGATCAAGGCGTGGACCCGCGGCGTGCCGATCGAGGATTCGGCGCTTCAGCAGTTGCGCAACGTCGCCGTCCTTCCCTTCATTCACAAGCACCTCGCCGTCATGCCCGATGTGCATTGGGGCAGAGGCGCGACCGTTGGTTCGGTGATCCCGACCATCGGCGCGATCATCCCGGCCGCGGTCGGGGTGGACATCGGCTGCGGCATGATGGCGGTCAGGACGTCGATCCGGGCCGAGCATTTGCCGGACAACCTCGCCGAGCTGCGCTCCGCCGTCGAGGCCGCCGTCCCGCACGGGCGCAGCGACAATGGCGGGCGCAACGACATCGGCGCTTGGCAGGCCGAGCCGCCCGCCTCCGCGGCGGCGCGGTGGACGGAGCTTGAGGCCGGCTATCGCGCGGTGGTGGAGAAGCACCCGAAGGCGGCGCATCCGCGCGGCTTCGGCCATCTCGGCACGCTCGGGACTGGCAATCATTTCATCGAGCTTTGCCTCGATGAGGACGGCGCGCTGTGGGCGATGCTGCACTCCGGCTCGCGTGGCGTCGGCAACCGGTTCGGTAGCTATTTCATCGAGAGGGCCAAACACGAGATGCGGCGATGGTTCATCAACCTGCCGGACGAGGATCTCGCCTATTTTCCCGAAGGCAGCGAGGGTTTCGGCGACTATTTCAAAGCGGTGAGCTGGGCGCAGAAATACGCCCTCGCCAGCCGCGAGGTGATGATGGATCAGGTGCTGGCGGTTCTGCGCGCGCGCTTTCCCGACCTCGCGACGACGGAGATGGCGGTGAACTGCCACCACAACTACGTCTCGCGCGAACGGCATTTCGGCAAGGACGCATTCGTCACCCGGAAAGGCGCGGTGCGGGCGGGCGAAGGCGAACTCGGGATCATCCCCGGCTCGATGGGCGCCAAATCCTTCATCGTGCGCGGCAAGGGCGACCCGAACTCTTTCTGCACCTGCTCGCATGGCGCGGGCCGGGCGATGAGCCGGCATGAGGCGAGGCGCCGCTTCACCGTCGAGGACCACATCAAGGCGACCGAGGGCGTCGAGTGCCGCAAGGACGCCGAGGTGATCGACGAAACGCCGATGGCCTACAAGGATATCGATGCGGTGATGGCGGCCCAGGCCGATCTCGTCGAGATCGTCCACACCTTGCGCCAGGTCGTATGCGTAAAGGGCTGATGCGAGGCGGGGGCGCGGCCGCGATGGCGTAGCCGCCCCCTCAGAATTTATATTTGACGCCGACCTCCGCGCCGGCGCCGACCGGCTGGGTCGAGCCGCCGAGAAGCTTAGAATCGATACTCTGGTTTATCCCTCGCAGCGCGGTCGCGGCGCCATAATCCGTTTCGTTCTCGCCGTTCCATTTGCCGACGAGACTGACCGGCCCGTCGGCGCTCGTCGAAGGTTTTGACGCTTCGGCGGGCTTGTCCGGCGCCGGCGGCGTCGATTCGACGGCGCGGGCCGGGACCGCCTCCCGCGCGGCGGCCTTGGCCTTGCGCGCCGCTTTCGCAACCGGTCGCGTCGGCTTTGGAACCGCGACCGCCGCCGCGTCGGGCGCGGCGATCATGAGATCGGCCGGCGGCGCAGTTAAATCGCCTGCCAAATCGCCCGCGCGCGCCGCGCCCGCCGCCAAGCCGCAGAATATCGCCCCAGAGGCGATCGCCGCCGCGAGGCGCCCTGCATACCGCCACTTGTGGATCACTGCGCGCTCCCTCGGTCAGAATTGTCATTCTGCCCGCGAATTGCGGCGTCAAATCGGCGCCTTCCGGACCTTCGCGGGTGGAAAAACCGGCTCCGCGACGTCGCTCGATGAATCTTCCGGGCGGTCTTCAATCCCCGCCAATTCCGAATTTGATTTTCGCTGCGCCTCGCCTTATTTCTGTCTTATGTCGCTTCGCACCATCATCACCCTGCCCGATCACCGCCTTCGCATCGTCGCGCGGCCGGTCGCCGCCGTGGACGCCGGCATTCGGGCGCTGATGGACGATATGCTCGAGACCATGTATGACGCGCCGGGCATCGGCCTCGCCGCGCCGCAGATCGCGGTCGATACGCGCGTCATCGTTCTCGACGTCGCCAAGCGCAAGGACGATTCGACGGCGAAAGAGCCTATGTGCTTCGCCAATCCCGAAATTCTCTGGGCCTCCGAAGAGCTCTCGCTCTATGAAGAGGGCTGCCTGTCGATCCCGGAATATTACGAAATCGTCGAGCGCCCCGCGCGCGTGCGCGTCGGCTATCTCGATCACGACGGCAGAGCCCGGGAAATCGAGGCCGACGGCATTCTGGCGACCTGCCTGCAGCATGAGATCGACCATCTGAACGGCGTCCTCTTCATCGACCATATTTCGCGGCTGAAACGCGCGCGCGTCATCAAGAAGTTCGAAAAGGCCGCAAGACTTGAGGAGCCGGTGCGCAAGGGCGCCAAACCCGAACGCGCGGCCAGCGCCAGCGACGCCCCTTAAGAAGCGCCCCTCACGAAAACCCGCGCGACAGCGCTGAGATCCGGCTCATCCATTGCGCATCGTCTTCATGGGAACGCCGGAATTTTCGGTTCCGGTCCTCGCCGAAATCATCGGCCAGGGCCATGAGGTCGCCGCGGTCTATACGCGCGCGCCAAAACCCGGCGGCCGGCGCGGGCTGGAGCCGACGCCTTCTCCCGTCCACGCAGCGGCGCTGCGCTTCGGCCTGCCGGTCCTGACGCCTGCGAGCCTGCGCGGGGAAGACGCCGCCGCAACCCTCGCGGCGTTCCAGCCCGAAGCCATCGTCGTCGTCGCCTACGGCTTGATCCTGCCGAAAGCGATCCTCGATATCCCCCCCCTCGGCTGCCTCAATCTGCACGCCTCGCTTTTGCCGCGGTGGCGCGGCGCAGCGCCGATCCAGCGCGCCATCATGGCTGGCGATGCCGAGACCGGAATCATGGTCATGGCGATGGAGGAAGGCCTCGACACCGGGCCGGTCGCTTTCGCCGAGCGCATCGAGATCGGCCCCGAAGCCAATGCGGGCGAGATCCACGACCGCCTCTCGCGCATCGGCGCCGATCTGATGGCGCGCGCGCTGGCGGCTCTCTCACGAGGATCGCTCGCCTTCACGCCTCAACTTTCGGAGGGCGTCGTCTATGCGCAAAAGATCGACAAGGCCGAGGCGCGCATCGACTGGGGCAAGCCAGCGCCCGAGGTGCATAATCTGATCCGCGCGTTGGCCCCGTTTCCGGGCGCCTTCTTCGAGGCCGATCTCGGCAAGGGCCTTGAGCGCATCAAGATCCTGCGCGCGCATCTTGCCGAGGGCGCCGGAGCGCCGGGCCTTGCCCTCGACGATGCGCTGACCATCGCCTGCGGCGCGGGCGCTTTGCAAATCACCCTGCTCCAGCGCGCCGGCAAGGCGCCGATGACGGCCGGCTATTTCCTGCGCGGCGCCCGCCTTGGCGCCGGAACGCGCCTTCCGCCGAAAAACGCCGATGCCCCGCTATAAGCTCGTTATCGAATATGACGGCGCGCCTTTCGTCGGCTGGCAGAGGCAGGCCAATGGGCTTTCCGTGCAGGAGGCGATCGAAAGCGCGCTTTATGCGCTGAGCGGCGAAACCATAACGATCCGCGGCGCGGGGCGCACCGACGCCGGCGTCCACGCCAAAGGCCAGGTCGCCCATGCGGACCTCTCAAAGGCGTGGCGCACCGATGTCCTGCGCGACGCGCTCAACGCGTGGCTGCGCCCGCATCCCATTGCGATCGTCGCCGCCGAGCACGTGGAGAATTCCTTCGATGCGCGGTTTTCGGCCGTGCGGCGGCATTATCTCTATCGCATCACCAACCGCCGCGCGCCCCTGACGCTGGAGGCCGGCAAGAGCTGGCTCGTCAAACGAAAGCTCGACGCCGGGGCCATGCATGAGGCGGCGCAGACGCTGCTCGGCTTTCACGATTTCACGACATTCCGCGATTCGGAATGCCAGGCGGAAAGCCCGCTGCGCACGCTGGAGCGCTTCGACGTCATGCGGGCGGACGAGGAAATCGAGATCTTCGCGGCGGCGCGCTCTTTCCTGCACTCGCAGGTGCGCTCGATGGTGGGATCGCTGGAGCATGTCGGCTCCGGCAAATGGCGCATCGAAGATATGGGCGCCGCGCTGGCCGCGCGCGACAGGCGCCGCTGCGGCATGGTCGCCCCGCCCGACGGGCTCTATCTGATGCAGGTGGATTACGAGAGGTAGGAAAACGATCTCAAAATTGGCTATCTCGACGCTGAGGCGCTCTCCCGCAGAACGCCCACAGAAATCGATTGTTTAGTCATAATTTCGGTCGGATGCGCCGGCGAAGGATCTTTGAAGCCTCTCCGGCGTTTACGTTCGTATTCGACTTTTTGTCCCGCAAATTTATTGAGAGGCCGGTCATGGACTCGCCAAAAATTTTGCAAAATCCATGGCGTCGGGCCGCTGTGGGAACAAGCGGCCTTTCTTTGTTTCTTGCGGGAGCGATAATCCAGGCGCGCGCGGAAAGCAGTCAATATATTGTCGACGGACTTGCGTTGGGCGATCCGGTTGCTCCAAGGAGTTCCGCTTATCAGGAATATCGGTGCGGCCCCAGCGAGCAATTCGCGACTTTTGTTTGGTGCCAACGGCGCAGAACCGAAAATGGGAAATTCGGTAAGATCTCGACCATCACCTCCATCCTCCACTCTTCTGCGGGGACGACGGAATATATATCGCGATACATCGAGCCTGCGGTGTTTAGACCCGGCGACGTCGCGCATGAGATAAAGCGTCTGTCGCAACTCTTCGGCTCTGATCCGCACGTCCTGCAGTCGTCTCGATCTTTGGCCAACATTCATGCTGTGATCGCCTATTGGGGCGACGTCACTCTTGAGCCGCTCGACGCTCGCAGCATCGCCCAGATCGCCGCAGGCCGAGGCGTCCAGAAAGGCATGCTTTTCGACTTTCTTGGAAACTATGGCCAATCGGCGAATGCGCACTTGCCAATTTTCCATCTCGGCGGCGGCCCCGGCTATGTATGGGGCGCGCATTTCGACGAAAATGGCTTGGGCGCCTTACGGATGACCGCGATCGACGCGGCGCAATTCGAGGGGCCGTCCCTTGTGGCTCGTGGCGAGGAATCCAGTCCGCCGCCGGTTGAGGGGAGATCCGTCGCGCCAGCACCCGCATCAAGACCCGCGCCACCTCCTGAATCTGAGGGCAAGCTATCATCGGGTTCGGGGTTTTTCGTTAGCAATGACGGCTATATTGTAACCAACAACCACGTGATCGAGGATTGCTCAGCGATCCGTGTTTTCATGGACAAGACGGCGCCCGCCGAGGCCCGAACAATCGCGCGCGACACCACCAATGATCTCGCTCTTCTCGCGACGACACTGAAGCCGCCGGCAATAGCCGCGCCGCGCTTAGGCGTCCGGCTGGGCGAATCTGTTGCAGCTTTTGGATTTCCCCACGCGGATATTTTGGCGTCGAGCGGGAATTTCACGCAAGGCAATGTGACAGCGCTCGCGGGAATAGGCGATGATTCGCGCTATCTGCAGATATCCGCGCCGGTCCAGGCGGGCAACAGCGGCGGCCCGCTGCTCGATCAGAATGGAAATCTTGTCGGGGTCGTAACCTCAAAACTGAACGCCATCAAAATTGCGGAGGCGAGCGGCGATCTTCCAGAGAACGTGAATTTTGCTCTGAAGTCGTCTGTTGTGGCGAACTTCCTCGAAACCAACAGGATCAAATATGCATCGGGGTCAGCAACACTGTCCTTAAAATCGGAAGACCTCGCGGATGAGGCGAAATCCATGAGCGTGTTCATCCTGTGCAAGTGAAGCGCCTATAAACATGGATCGCGCCTAAACCAGCGCGATCGCCGAGATCTGCCTCCCGTAGTCGGTCTCACCCTTGTGCACCGAGCGGCGGTAGGAAAAGAAATGTTCCGGCTCGGCGTAGGTATCGCGCGCGAGATCTTCGAACGCTCCGACTCCGGCCGCGCGCGTGCGCATGCCGATGAACCCCGGCAGATCGAACAGAAAGCGCGGCTCCCTTAGTGAAGGCTCGAAGAAATCGGCGTAGGACTCCGCCGCCGCGACGAAGCGCTCGTAAAATTCCGGGCCGACTTCATAGCTCTTCTGGCCAATAGCGGGACCCAGCGCCGCGATGATCGCGGCGCGATCCGCGCCGAGGCATTCCATGGCGGCGAGCGTCGCCTCCAGCACGCCGTCGAGCGCGCCCTTCCAGCCGGCATGAGCGGCGCCGATGACCCCCGCTTTGGGGTCGGCGAAAAGCACCATGCCGCAGTCGGCGCCGGTAACGCCGAGCGCGAGGCCCGGCGTCGCGGTGGCGAGACCATCGCACCTCGGCCGCTCGGCGAACGGTGCGATGACGACCAAGGCGTCAGCCGAATGGATCTGGTATGGCACTGCCAGATGGCTCGCCTCGACGCCAAGAACCCGCGCCATGCGGCGGCGGTTCTCCGTCACGGCTTCGGGCGCGTCCCTTGAGCCCACGCCGCCGTTGAGGCTCGCATAGACGCCGGTCGAGACGCCGCCGCCTCGCGTAAAGAAGCCATGCGAAACGCCGTCGACCCGCAGCGCGCGCGAAAACAGCGCCTGCGCCTCAGGCTCGCTCATTCGCGCTCTCTTCAAAACCCGGCGGCGCGTCGAACTCGCGTTGCGTCACTGCGATGACCTTGAAGAGGCGCGCCATGTCGGTCGCCGCGTCAAAGCCCGGCCCCTCGCCGGCGAGGCGGTCGAGCGCCTCGTTGATGGCGGCGGCCTGCGCCGGGCTCGCGCCGCGCTCGAGGATCGCCGCCCGCTCGAATATGCCAAGGCGCGTCAGGAACTGGCCTTGCGGGAGAGGGCCATGCACGGCGGCGCCGGCGCCCTTGGCTGCACGGGCAAGGGCGGTGAAATTGACATGGGTCGTGATGTCGGCCTCGCCCGGGTCAGCGAGGGGATTGACGAATTTATGCGCGCGCACGGCTTGCAGCGTTTCGCCCCGCGCGGGCTCGCTGTAGCCATAGTCGATGGCGAGCAAGGCGCCGCCCTGCGTCACGATGCGCACGCCAAGCTGGGTCATGAGGCGTTGGGCCGCGACGCCGACTTCGAGAATGTCTTCCGGATCGCCCTGCGCCGCGATCCCCGTTTCATGCGCGGCGCCAAGCCCGAAGGCGAGGCGCCCCTCCTCGTCGAGGCCGACGAGCCGCTCGCGCCAGCCGCCGTCCCGATGCACATAATGGCGCACCGGCAGCGCGTCGAAGAATTCATTGGCGATGAAAATCGCAGGGCCAGGCGGAATCTCGGAAACGCTCGCATGCCAGGCGACCTTGAAGCCGCGGCCATCGAGCGCGGCGCGCTGGCGCTCGCGCAGCGGCAGGCTGATCTCGATGAGATGGACATCGAGCGCGGCGAGAAAATCGGGGGCGACCTTGGCCGCGCGCAGGGCGTCGGACATCAGCGTTCCGCGGCCGGGGCCAAGTTCGACGAGATGGAAGGCGGCGGGGGCGCCCATCAGGCGCCAGACCTCGACGCACCAGAGCCCGATCAGTTCGCCGAACATCTGGCTAATCTCGGGCGCCGTGATGAAATCGCCCTCGGCGCCGATCGCCGCCTTTGTGCGGTAATAGCCATGCACCGAATGGCCGAGCGCCAGCGCCATATAGCGCTCAAGGCCGATCGGCCCGCTTTCGAGGACCATCTCGCGCAGGATCGCTTCGAGCGCGTTCATGCCGGCGCCTTGCTCGCGACCGCATGGCGGATGAAAAGCGCCCCGGCGGCGATCATCGGCAGCGACAGCAGCATTCCCATGGTTGCGCCTCCAAACAGAAAACCAAGCTGCGGGTCGGGCTCGCGAAAAAATTCCGACGCAATCCGCGCGCAGCCGTATCCGACGGCGAACAGGCCGGTGACGAGCCCCGGCCGGCGCAGCGCGCCAAGCCGGACCGCGACGAACAGCATAAGGAACAGGACAAGGCCCTCAAGTCCCGCCTCGTAAAGCTGGCTCGGATGGCGCGGCAGCGGCCCCGCGCCCGGAAAGATCATCGCCCAGGCGACGTCGCTCGGGCGGCCCCAAAGCTCCGGCTTGATGAAATTGGCGATGCGGCCGAGGAAAATCCCGATTGGCGCGACGGCGCAGACGACATCATACAGCCGCAGCGCCGAAATGCCGCGCGCGCGGGCCAGCAGGGCCACCGCGAGCGCGGTTCCGGCGAAGCCGCCGTGAAACGACATGCCGCCCTGCCAGAGCTTGAAGATGTCGAGCGGGTTGGCGAGGAAAAACGGCAGGTTGTAAAACAGCACATAGCCGATCCGGCCGCCGAGGATGACGCCGAGCGCGGCGTAGACCAGAAGATCGTCGATGCAGGCGGCGTCAGGGCGCGCGCCTCCTCCCCAGAGGGCTGGCTTGCGAACAAGATATTGCGCATAGGCCCAGCCGAGCACGAGGCCGGCGATATAGGCCAGCGCATACCAGCGGATCGGAAACGGGCCGACCTTGACCAGCACCGGATCGATCATCGGATAGGCGATCGCGAAAAGCATCGAGGCTCCAGAGACCGCAGCGTGATGCGGCGCCATCGCCGCCGCGTCAACCCGATCTTGCGCCGCCGCATCAACCGATCTTGCGGTCTTTTCGTAACGGCGCCATGTCTGACGGCGAGACTGCGCTGCTTTGGATATTTCACATGAAACAGGCGGGGGCGTTTCACCTGAAACATCCAAAGCGCAGCGCGAAGAAAATGCGGCAGAGCACTGATTTAACGCAATAAACAGCGGCTCGCGAGCCGTCCGTGCGGGTAGGATCGGCGTATGGTCAGGTAAGATCAACGCATAAGCGGAGGCAGATCATGGCGCAGAACAAGGTTTTCGAAGATTTCACCAAGCTGATGACGGATGCGAGCGAGATGGCGCAGGGGGTGCGCCGCGAGGCCGAGACGGCGATGAAAAGCCAGATCGAGCGCCTGCTCGCGTCGATGGACGTCGTGACGCGCGAGGAGTTCGAGGCGGTGAAGCAGATGGCCGCCAAGGCGCGCGACGAGAATGAAAAGTTGAGCGCGCGCCTCGCCGCCTTCGAAGCGGAGCTGGCGAAGAAGGGCAGCGGATGGGGGCCGGCATAACCGAGGCCAAAAAGCCTTCTAACACTCCCAAGGAAAGCATAATATCACAATATGACAAAGCTTCTGGAACAAGCCATGGAAGCCGCGCGCGGTCTGCCGCCTGAATTACAGGACGACATCGCCCGCGTGGTCTTTCAACTTGCGGGCAACGAAGAGCCGCCGGTTCTTCTGTCCGCAGAGGAGCGCGCCGCGCTCGACCTTTCCAAAGCCGCGGCGGCTCGCGGCGAATTCGCAACGGATGATGAAGTGCGGTCGGTTTGGGCGAAGCACGGCCTGTGAGGCTTCGCTATACGCGTCCGGCGCTCGCCGACCTTGAAGCAATCCTCGATTACATCGCCCAGCAGTCGCCTCAGGGCGCCTCTCGCGTCAAGAGCCGCGTTCAGGCGGTCATTAATCTTCTTCTGCAATTTTCTTCTGCGGCATCCTCTCGTCGGCACGGGGACGAGCGATCCCGCGATCCGCCGCATGACGACGACGCCCTATCCCTATCTCGTTTTCTACGAGGCGAGGGACAGCGAACTTATCATTCACGCTGTTCGTCGCGCTTCGCGCGACCCGTCTTCCACGCCAGTTTCGGAAGAGGAGGGAAGCCATTGATCCCCGGCTATGCGCTTGTATCGGGACGAGCGAGGCTTAATGTTCGAGTGAAGCGCCTGAGTTTCCAGTCGAGCAGATGGCCGCCAAGGCGCGCGACGAGAACGAAAAGGTCAGCGTGCATCTCGCCGCCTTCGAGGCGGAGCTGGCGAAGAGGGGGGCGGTGATGGGGCTAGGCTTTTTTCACAAGCCTCTCCTCCGTTGCCCAGCTATTATCGCGCAAAAGAATTCCGCAGATCAAGAATTGCTTCAATAAAGAAGCGCTTTTCCGATGCGGAAATCTGGCGACTAGAGCGCTTTCCGACCGAATGGACCATTCGGTCGATAAGAAATCGCTCCAGATTCAAAAGCATAAGCATATTCTTGTCGATCAGATTGATTCAATCTGATCGGAATATGCTCTAATGACATCATTCCGTGCGCTGAACGCGCCGCGAACGGGAGGCGGCTTCGAGAGCGCAAAACCGGCGGCGCAATTCGACGAATAATCTCGGCGGCAAAAATCCATAGGCGGCCGAACTGTCGTCGCGATCGCCAGTGCGACGCAGATCGGGGCCGGGCCAGTCAAACAGATTGCTTTCGGAGAACCGAGAAAAGACAGTCCGCCTTCGCATCAAGGGCCTCTAACCGCATGGAAGCCATATCGATGAGACAAGCGGAGAAGCCGCAGGGGATTCTGAATCTTCTTGCCAATTTTTGCCAAGCAGCATATCATGCCGCCGTGAGCACGATGAACATCTCGCTTCCGGATTCGCTCAAGTCCTTCGTCGACGAGCAGGTCGCCGGGCGCGGCTACAGCACGAGCAGTGAGTATGTCCGCGAGTTGATCCGCGCCGACCAGGATCGTCAACGCCTGCGCAAGCTGTTGCTTGATGGAGCCGCGTCGCCGGCGACGGCGGCGGCCGACGAGACCTATTTCAAAGACCTCAGGGACCGGGTCCGCCAAGCCAAAGTCGGGTGAGCAGGAAGCCGATCTCCCCGCGCGAGCTGGCCGATCGGGACGTTGAAGCTGCCGTGGACTATTATATCCGCGAAGCCGGGCCCGACGTCGCGCTGGGCTTCATTGACGCCCTGCAGACGGCCTTCCAGACTATCGCCGACCATCCCGCCGCGGGGTCTCCTCGTTATGCACATGAGCTTTCCCTTCCCGGTCTGCGCAGCCGCGGGGTGAAGCGCTATCCTTATCTGGTGTTCTACATTGAGCGCGACGATCACATCGATATCTGGCGCGTGCTCCACATCCAGCGCGACATCCCCGCCCGGACGCAGGAGGCCGTGATTTGACGTCGTTTAAAGCCATCGCCTTGTCGCCGCACGCCGAACCGCAATAAAAAACGGTCCGAGCTGTTTGGCTCGAACCGTGCGCGCGTCCCTCAGTCTTCGACGAAGAGCCTACTGGCGGCCTTGATCGTTCCCCGGGGCCACGATCGAACGGCAGGCGGGGCTGATGTCGGCCTGATAGTATTGGAGACAGGCAAGGATTTTGGCGTGATCGGGAATTTCGGGGCCGCAGAGACGCATCGCGTCGCCCTGACAGTCCTGCTCCTCCATTTGAAAGTTCGGGTCCTGCGCGAGGGCGCCGGTCGTCGTCGCTCCCAGCAAAATGAGGGCCGCGGCGAGCGATTTTCTGGTGTTTTTACGCATGCGTTTCTATCCGACGGTGCAATGGGTTTAAGGGCGCGGCACCATGTTTCGATTCATTGCGCCGGTCAACCCAGAAGCTTTAACGGCGCCGCAAGTTATCGGTCCGGCAGGCTCCTGACGGGATTTGAACCCCTCGTTTTCGCTTTTGGCCGAAATCCGGCGCTCCCGCGAAAATTGCGTTTCGCGGGCGCCAGAGGCGGCGCGGCGTGCGTCTTTCGTGAGGCCGCCCGGACGCTGCCCTGAGGCTTGCAAGGCAGGGGACAACCGCGATTGGGGCAGTTGCGCGGGAATCGCCCTTGTGATTCCGTTCGTTTGAAGAAATCGAACGGGGTTTTGAGTCGGGGCTGAAAGCCGGCGCCGGTCGATCTTCGAACAAGCGCCCCGGCGTCCGCCGCCGGGGTCTGGAGCGGAAACGCGTCCCGCCGCACTGAAGGCCTACTGATGTCGCTTTTGCACTTCGAAGCCCCGCGCAACGAACACCCGGTCGATCTGATCGAGCGGCTCGCCGCGCAGAACCAATGGCCGTTCGACCGCGACGAGGAGGATGAAATCTCGATCACGGTCGCCGGCGGCTGGACCGATTATAATGTCGCCTTCACCTGGCTCGAGGACCTCGAGGCGCTGCACGTCGCCTGCGCCTTCGACCTCAAGGCGCCCTCGGCGCGCAAGGGCGAGGTCGGCGCCCTCATCGCGCTCATCAACGAACAAATGTGGCTCGGGCATTTCGATATCTGGCCGGATGACGGAGTCGTCATGTTCCGCCATGCGATCGTGCTCTCCGGCGGGGCCGAACTCAACGGCCCGCAGTGTCAGACGGTATTGACCAGCGCGGTGCGCGCCTGCGAGCGCTATTATCAGGCCTTTCAGTTCGTCGTCTGGGCCGGCAAGAACGGCCGCGAGGCGATCCAGACCGTGATGCTCGAAACGCAAGGGCGGGCCTGATAAGGAGATGGCTCGAATGACGAAAGGCTGACTTCGGAAGGGTCTGACATGGAAAATCTCCCCGCCTCGCTGGTTCTCGCCGGGGCCGGCAAGATGGGCGGAGCGATGCTGCGCGCCTGGCTCGACCGGGGACTGAAGCCCGCCGCCATCTCCGTCGTCGATCCCGAACCCGCTGAAGCCATCGTGCGGCTTGCGGCTGGTGCGGGCTTCGCGCTGAACCGGCCAGCGCCCGCGCCACAGGTTCTGGTCCTCGCAATCAAGCCGCAGGCCCTCGACGAGGCGGGCGCGCTCGCAGCGCTCGCCGGGCCGCAAACGCTCGTCATTTCGATTCTCGCCGGCAAGACCATCGCCGACGTCCGGGCGCGGCTGCCCGAGGCCGGGATGATCGTCAGGGCGATGCCCAATCTGCCGGCCGCCGTCGGGCGCGGCGTCGCGGGCCTTGCCGCCGAGGCCGGCATCAGCGCCGCGCAGCGCGCCACGGCCGAAGCGCTGATGGCGGCGACCGGCGCCGTCGTCTGGGTCGACGATGAGCGCCTGATCGACGCCGTCACCGCGATCTCCGGCTCGGGGCCGGCCTATGTGTTCTATCTTGCCGAATGCCTCGCGGAGGCCGGCGCGGCACTTGGCCTTCCCACCGAGGTCGCGGCGCGCCTCGCCCGCGCGACCGTTGAGGGCGCCGGCGAGTTATTGTTCCAGAGCGGCGGCCAGACGCCCGCCGAACTGCGCGAAAGCGTCACATCGCGCGGGGGAACGACCGCCGCCGCGCTCGAAGTGCTGATGGGCGGGGATGGTCTTGCGCCGCTGATGGCGCGCGCCGCCCGCGCCGCGCAAAGGCGCGCCCAGGCGCTGTCGGGCTAGGCCTATGCGAATGATCGCTCGATTTGCGACCATGCTTTTGCTGGCGCTGCAAATTGTGGCGCTGCGAGCCGCGCCGGCGCGCGCCGGCGCCGACGAATTCCTGCCCTTGCAATCGAGCGCGGCGGGCGCCTTCAATTATGCGCGCCTCTCCGACATTCAGGTGTTTCTCGACGCCAGTCCGACCCGGTGCAGCGTGTTCCTGACCAGCGGCCAGGAAATCAAGGCGTTTCAGAAATGCGCCTCGATCACCTCGCATCTGGAGCAGCACGGGCTCGTCAGCTTGCCAAGCAATTTCGGATCCGTCCTGCTCGCCCCCGGCTTCGTTTCGAGCCTGATCTCGCTCGCCAACGGCGGCTGCCGGCTCAATCTGCGCAACGGCATATGGGCGCCGGTGGTTCAGCCTTGCAGCGCCGTGGTTGAGGCGCTTTCGCGCCAATAGGCCGCGCTGGCTCGCCCACACTGGCGGGAGGAAAAGTGGTTGCTGCTTTTCCTCGTCCCGCTCTAAAGTGCGCGAGGCGACGGTTCGAGCCAGGAGGCGACAATGAGCGATCAGCACGAAGGCGGCGAAAAGACCGACGCGAAAGCCAAGCGCCCCAAAGACCTGAAGACGACGCCGAAGGATCCGCGCAAGGCGATCGTCGAGGCCTTGCTGGAGCTTGCCGGCGAGCGCGAGTGGGACGACATCACGATTTCCGACGTCGCCACGAGGGCCAATCTCTCGCTCTCCACCTTTCGCGAGTATTTTCCCTCGAAAGGCGCGGTTCTGGCGGTCTTTTTTCGCCAGATCGACAAGACAGTCCTCGATGCGGCAGGCGACGATCTCGTCGGGGAGCCGGCCAAGGAGCGGCTGTTCGACATTTTGATGCGCCGCCTCGACGCCCTGACGCCCTATAAGCTCGGCGTCGAGGGCATTTACGACTGGACGCGCCGCGATCCGATCGCCGCCGCGGCGGTCAATCGCCTCACCGTCAATTCGATGCGCTTCATGCTTGAGGCGGCGTCCATCGCTTCGGAAGGTCCTGTCGGCGCGGTGAAGCTGCAAGGCCTCGCCCTCGCCTGGGGCCGCATTCTCCCCATCTGGTTCCGCGACACGGACTCGGGGCTCGCCGAGACCATGGCGGCGCTCGACCGCGAACTGACGCGCGGCGAGCGCCTCGTCGCGCGGGCGGAGGACCTGGGGCGCCTCGCGGCCCCCCTGCTGACGCTGACGCGCTCGCTGTTCGAGCGCCGCCGCCCGGCGCCGGACCACGACGAAGGCGAGGAAAGGCCGGATTCCGGCGCCTGAGCGGGATGAGGAAAAACAGCAACCACTTTTCCGCCCGCATTCCGCTCATATCTAGACAATTAGAGTCAACCGTGCCTATCCGGTTAACGCAGACATCCACTACATATAGGGATGCCGTAGCCATTCTTCCTGCGGCGGCAATGCGCCAGAAGCCGCCATTCGCCTGCGAACCGGGGAATAGCTGGTTTCGACCCAACCTCGTCGTTCCAAGACCAACTTCCGATTCTCAGAAGCGGTCGTTCACGAAGTTGGCGTGCCGACCTCAGAGCGCCTTTACCTGCCGGCCTGGCTTTCGGCTCGTCAGTCAAGATGTGCTCCAGGCAGTTGCGATGGCGCGCACCAGCGGCTTGAGGTGGAAGTTGCTGTCCGGACGCAGGATGTCGCTGGCCCCCTGGCCGCGCAGCGTCTCCTCCACCACCGGGCCAATGGCGGCCATGCGGACACGCGCGAAAATTTCGCGCAATTCAGCCTCAAGCCCGGCGTCGCGCGCGACGGCGACGAGCCGCTCCACTTGCGGCGAACTGGTGAAGGCGATCATGCCGATACGGCCTTCGGCCAGCCCATGGATCGCGTCGACCACTTGCTCGACTTCAGCCTGCGAGGCGTAGCGATAGGGCGTTACGGGAGACGCCCGGGCGCCGCGATCGCGCAGCGCCGCGAGGAGCGAGCCTGGGGCGCCGGGATAAAGTTGCACGCCGATGCCGCGGCCGCCGATGTCTTCGCCGATCAGCGCGTCGAGCACGCCCTGGGAGGTCGGCGTCGCGGCCGCAAGACCCACCCGCAGATCGAGTTCACGCAGCACCCGGATCGGTTTCGGTCCGCGGGTGATCATGCGCGCGCGGCCAAGCGCTTCGAGGAACGCAGCGCGGCGCCCCTTGCGCTCGGCGATGGGCAGGAGGCGCCGCAAACCTTCGCCGGTGAGCCAAATCACATCCTGAAACGCGCCGGCGATGAGCCGCTCGATCCAGGCTTCGGCATCGGCGGCATCCTCGAGATCGAGGATTTGCACCAGTGGACAGCGCACGGCGGCGGCGCCTTCCGCCTCCAGCAGCCGCACGAACAGGTCGAGCTCCCGGCTTTCCGGCACGAGGATCGTCAGTCCGGCGAGCGGGCCGCTCATGTCACGCCACCTCGGAGAGCTGAGAAGCATCGGCCGCGAGCAATTTCTTGAGCTCGGGAACGCAGGAGCCGCAATTGGTTCCAGCTTTGAGGACGGCGCCGATCTCCGCGGCGCTTGCGAGTTTTCCTTTGCGGATCGCGCTGCGGATGGCCGTCTCGCCGACCGAGAAGCACGAGCAAACGATATTGCCGCTCGGGCCAGCCCCTACCTCAACGCCGGCCAGCAGTGAAAGCCGGGCGATCGGGTCGAGAGCCTGACCAAGCAGATGCGCCGCTTTCCCCGCTTCGGGGAAGTTCGCACGGGGCGCGCCGAAGAACACGCAAGCCTCCAATCGGCCGTCGACCAGGCCAGCATAGCGGAACACCGACCGCTTCGGGTCTGAATAGGAGATGAGTTCGGCCTCTTCCGAAGCCTGAAGAAGACTCCGCAGCGCTTTTTCAGAATCGATCATCTCCGCGAGCAGCGTACAGCCGGACATTTCATAAGCGAAGCCGGCGGCGAGCGGCGTCCTGAACCAATGCACGCTCTCGCCGAGCGCGGGATCGCCAGCGGAGCGGCGCAACAGCAGGCAGCGCCAGCTTTCAGCAACGGCTGCGACCTGCACCCTGGTTGCCTTAAGGTCCGGCTGGCCGGAGACGGGGTCGGTCAGGGCGTGGACCAGCCGATCGACGGGCCCGGACGATGAGAACTGATCGGTCCAGTGCATCGGCGCGAATACGTCGCCCACGCGCATCGCGGTGTCGATCGTCACCCGCAGCACAGCGCTTCCGTGCAGACTGGCGAGCCGCGCGAGGCCGCCGTCCTCGATGCCCCGCCGGGCGGCATCGCGCGGATGCAGCGCGAGTTGTGGTCCCGCGATGTGCGTCATCAGATGCGGCACGCGCCCCGTGCGCGTCATGGTGTGCCACTGGTCGCGTATGCGGCCGGTATTGAGGGTGAGCAGATCGTTGGTTTGTCTCCCCTCCGGGGCGACTGCAAGCGGGAGCATGCGCGCCCGACCATCAGGCGTCGGGAAGCCCCCGCGCGCGAAGAGGCGTGGTCCCGTCGGGCCCCGGCGAGGTTTCGGGCAAGGCCATTGCACCGGCGCGAGGGCGTCGTAGGCGGCCTCATCGAGCTCGGCGAGCGCGCCGATGTCGAAGACGCGGGCGCCATCATTCTCGAATGACGAAAGGGCGGCATGCTCACGGAAGATGTCGGCCCCGCCCGTAAAGGAAAACTCTTTATCCCAGCCCATGCGGCGCGCCACCTCGGCGAACATCCACCAGTCAGGTTTCGCCTCGCCGGGGGCGGGACGGAAGGCGCGCTGGCGCGAGATGAGCCGCTCGGAATTGGTGACGCTTCCTTCCTTCTCGGCCCAGGCGGCCGCGGGCAGCACAAGGTGGGCAAGCGCGGTGGTGTCGGTCGGCCAGGCGTCGGAGACGATCACGAGGGGACATTTCGCCAGCGCCTCGCGCACGCGCCCGGCGCGCGGCATGCTGTCGGCTGGATTGGTCGCGGCGATCCAGATCACCTTGACGCGGCCATCCGCGACGGCTTCGAACATGTCCACGGCCTTGTGGCCTGGCCTCGCCGCGATGTTCGGCGCGTTCCAGAACCGGCGCACGCGGTCGACGTCCGCGGGCGCGAACGCCATATGCGCCGCAAGCTGGTTGGCGAGGCCGCCAACCTCGCGCCCGCCCATCGCATTCGGCTGTCCGGTCAGCGAGAATGGACCCATGCCGGCGCGTCCGATGCGTCCTGTGGCCAGATGGCAGTTGAGGATGGCGTTGACCTTGTCGGCGCCGCTGACGGACTGGTTGACGCCCTGCGAGTAGAGCGTCACGACGCGCTCCGTGCGGGCGAACAGATCGTAGAAGGCGCGAACGTCCGCTGGCGCGAGATCGGCCGCCGCGGCGACAATCCCGATCGACGGGGCCGAGCGCCGCGCGGCGTCAAGAGCGTCGTCGAAGCCGGAGACATGAGCTGCGATCCAGCCGCGGTCGATCGCATCCGCGTCGGCGAGATGGACAAGGAGGCCATTGAACAGCAGCACGTCCGCGCCCGGCGCGAGTGGAAGATGCAAATCGGCGGTTTCGGCGGTGACGGTGCGGCGCGGATCGATGTTCACAATCCTGGTCCCGCGCTTCTCGCGCGCGGCCATCAAGCGCTGATAGAGCACGGGATGGCACCAGGCCATGTTGCTGCCGACCTGAACGACGAGATCGGCTTCCTCAATATCCTCATAACAGCCCGGCACGACATCCTCCCCGAAGGCGCGCACATGCCCCGCGACCGAGGACGCCATGCAGAGCCTTGAATTGGTGTCGATGTTGGCCGAACCGATGAAGCCCTTCATCAGCTTGTTGGCGACGTAATAATCCTCGGTGAGGAACTGGCCGGAGACATAGAAGGCGATCGCATCCGGCCCGTATGTTTGGCGGATGCGCGCGAACTCCGCCGCGATGAAATCGAGCGCCGCATCCCAACTCACTTCCCGGCCGTGTATTGTCGGCTTGATCAGCCGGTCCTGTAGGTCAAGCGTGTCCCTGAGCGCAGCGCCCTTCGAGCACAGCCGCCCGAAATTCGCCGGATGGTCGCGGTCGCCCCGCAGCGCGCCGTCAACCACAGAGACCCCGCACCCGACGCCACAATAGGGACAGGTGGTTTTGAGCGCCGTCACGCCGCTTCCTCGGCGGCGAGCGGCAGGCCAACGTGAATCTCGCCCGCCACGATCCTGACCGGCAGGACTGGCGTATCGCCCTCATCGGGCGAGAGGGCGAGGCCTGACGTCAGATCGATCACCCAATTGTGCAGCGGGCATGTGACGGCGGCGCCGGAGACGATGCCTTCGGAGAGAGGACCCCGACGGTGCGGACATTCGTCGATCAGCGCGAAGATCCGGTCCGCGCCCGTGCGAAAAACGGCGATCGGGCGTCCGCGATGGCCGAAGCAGAGCCGCCGCGCGCCCTGAACGGGGATGTTGTCGAGCCGACCGATATTCTTCCAGACAATATCCATGTCACGATCCATGTCAGGCCTCCACCAGCGCCGGGAGCGGTGCGAATTCATGGGCGTCGGCGCCCTTCGCCCGCTCGGCCCAGGGATCTTCCTGCACGAAGGTTTGGGAATGCAGAAAGCGCGCATGAAGGGCGCGCCGGCTCCCGGCGTCCTCGACGAGACGCTTCTTCACATAAGCGATGCCGACGCGCGCGATCCAGGGCGCGGTGCGCTCAAAATAATGCGCCTCCTCACGGTAGAGCTGGAGGAAGGCGCCGGTATATTCGAGCGCCTCGCCTTCGCTTGCGACGCGCACGAGCGGATCGGTGACGCGCACCTCGATGCCGCCATTGCCGCCGACAAGAATGTCATAGCCGGCCTCGACGCAGACGATGCCGAGGTCCTTGATCGTCGCTTCGGCGCAGTTGCGCGGACAGCCCGACACCGCCAACTTCACCTTATGGGGCGTCCACGACCCCCAGCACATCTTCTCAAGCTAGACGCCAAGGCCGGTCGAGTCCTGACTGCCGAAGCGACACCATTCGCTGCCGACGCAGGTTTTGACTGTGCGAAGCGCCTTGCCATAGGCATGGCCGGAGACGAGGCCCGCCTTGTTGAGGTCGCCCCAGACGGCGGGAAGGTCATCTTTTTTGACGCCGAGCAGGTCGATGCGCTGGCCGCCGGTGACCTTCACCGTCGGTATGCTGAACTTCTCCGCCACCGAGGCGATGGCGTGCAGTTCGGCCGGGGTGGTGAGGCCGCCCCACATGCGCGGCACAACAGAGTAGGTGCCATCCTTCTGGATATTGGCGTGCACGCGCTCATTCACAAAGCGCGAGCGGGAATCATCGCGATATTCGCCGGGCCACGCGCAGAGGAGGTAGTAGTTGAGCGCGGGCCGGCATTTGTGACAACCCTCGGGCCTTCGCCAACCGAACGCCGCGCGCACCGCCTGCATGGTCTTGAGGTTCTGCCCGAGGATCGCGTGGCGGATTTCGTCGTGGCCGGCATCGGTGCATTCGCACAGCGTCTTTCTGGCCGGTCTGGCGTCGACGCCCGCCGTAAAGGCGAGCAGACCTTCGACGAGGCCCGTGCATTGGCCGCAGGAAGCGGACGCCTTGGTGTGGGCGCGCACGTCCGCAAGGGAGGTCAGTTTCCTTTCCCTTATGGCGGCGACGATGGCGCCCTTGGCGACGCCGTTGCAGCCGCAGATCTGGGCGTCGTCCGGCATGGCGGCGAAGTCGGGACCCGCCGGCTGGCCGCTTGCCGCCTCGGCGAAGGCGCGACCGAAGACGAGACGCTCGCGCAAGCCGCTGACATCCGCCTTGTCGCGCATGAGCTGCAGATACCACTGCCCGTCGGCGACATCGCCATAGAGCACCGCGCCGACCAGCCTGCCGTCGCGCAGGACGATCTTCTTGTAGAGGCCTCGCGAATCGTCGCGCAGGGTGATCTCGTCGTCGCTCTCGTCGGCGGCCATCAGCGCGCCGGCCGAGAAGACATCAACGCCGGTGATTTTGAGGCTGGTCGAGAGCGCCTGGGCGGCGAACGCCGCGGTCTCGTCGCCGGCGAGCTGCGCGGCGCAGACCTTCGCCTGATCCCACAGCGGCGCCACAAGGCCGAACAGCTGGCCGCGATGCTCGACGCATTCGCCGACCGCGAAGATGTCCGGGTCGCTGGTGCGCATGTCGTCATAGACGGCGATGCCGCGATTGACATTGAGCCCCGCCGCGCGGGCGAGATCGATGTTGGGGCGGATGCCGATGGCGAGCACCACCAGATCGGCGGGGATGGAGCGCCCGTCGGCAAGCTGCACCCCCTCGGCGCGCTCGATGCCGAGGATCTCTTCGGTCTGCCCGTTGGTAAAGAAGGAGATGCCCCGCCGGTCGAGGTCGCGTTGCAGGAGTTGTCCGGCGGCCGCGTCGAGCTGACGCTCCATCAGCGTCGGCATCAAATGGACGAGCGCCACCGACATGCCGCGCTGCCTGAGGCCCCAGGCCGCTTCGAGGCCGAGCAGCCCGCCGCCGATCACGACCGCTCGCTTATGCGTGCGCGAGGCCGCTAGCATCTTGCCAACATCGGCGAGGTCGCGGAATGCGCAGACGCCGGGCAAGGCGAGACCGGGAATCGGCGGCGCCACGGGACGCGAGCCGGTGGCGACCAACAGACGATCGTAGGCGACGCTGAGGCCGCTCGCGGCGGTGACGGTCTTCGCTTGCCGTTCGATGGCCGTCACGGCATCGCCGGTGAAGAGGCGAATGCCGTTATCGTCGTACCATTGCCGCGCGTTGATGATGATCTCGTCGACGTTCTTATCCCCGGCGAGCACGCTCGAGAGCATGATCCGGTTGTAGTTGACGTGCGGCTCGGCTCCGAACACGGTGATGCGGTAGCGCCGCCCGGCCTCGTGCTTCAACAGCTCCTCGACCGTGCGCATGCCGGCCATGCCGTTGCCGATGACGACAAGGCGTTCACGTGGGTCTGAAATCATGTTCATTTCGCAGCCTCCTCAGACGCGGACGCCGGTGAGCATCGCGGCGTCTTCCCGCCAGCGAAGGCGCACCGCGGCGATGCCGCCCCAGGCCGCGATAGCCAGAACGGCGAATATGGCGAAGCCGATCTCGTAGTTTCCGCTGAACTGTTTGGCGTAGCCAAGGCTCGCCGCGAGATAGAAGCCGCCGATGCCGCCGGTCATGCCGACCAACCCGGTCATCAGGCCGACATCGCGCCCGAAGCGCTGGGGAACGAGCTGGAATACCGCCCCATTGCCCATACCGAGCGCCGTACTCGCGACGATGACGACGCCAAGCGCGCCGAAAGCGGGCGGCACGCCCCTGGCGATGACCAGCAGCGCAGCGGCGGCCACGGCAAAGATCACCGAAAGCGCGCGCGTGCCGCCGATGCGATCGGCGAGCGCGCCGCCGAACGGCCGCACGAAGGAGCCGGCGAAGACGCAGCCGGCCGTGAAATACCCCGCGGTCACGGCGGAAAGGCGATACTGGTCGTGGAAATAGATCGGCAGAAAGGACGCGAGGCCGACGAAGCCGCCGAAGCTGACGCTGTAGAAGAACATCAGCCACCAGGCGTCGGCCTGGCGCAGCAGGCGCATATAATCGGCCAGGGTCTTGCGCGGCGGCGATTTGGGGCTGTCCTTGGCCGCAAGAAGGAAGAAGACAAACACCGCGAGGAGCGGCAATGCGGCGAGGCCGAGCACATTGCGCCAGCCGAAGGCCAGCGCCAGCGCCGGCGCGAACAGCGAGGCGAACACCGTCCCGGAATTGCCGGCGCCGGTGAGCCCGAGCGCGAGGCCCTGCTGCTGCGGCGGATACCAATAGGACACCATCGGCAAGGCTATGGCGAAGGAAGCGCCTGCGACGCCAAGCGCGAGACCCAGCGCGAGAACCTGCGCGAAACTATGAAGCCCGAGCCGCCAGGCGGCGAGCAGACCGGCGATGACGACAAGCTGCATCACGATGCCGGTGCGTCGCGCGTTCCATTGACCAACCAGAATTCCGTTGACGATCCGCAGCAGCGCCCCGGCGAGGACCGGCGTCGCGACCATCAAACCTTTCTGGCCGGGGTCGAGGTGTAGATCCTCGGCGATGAAGACAGCCAGCGGGCCAAGCAGCACCCACACGGCGAAACTCAGATCGAAATAAAGGAAACAGGCGACGAGAGTGGGGAGATGCCCCGATTTCAGAAACACGCTTTTCATAGTTATGGCTCGCAGCTTCAGCGCATAGCGCCGCCGGACCTGATCCGGACGCGAACCGCCATTAGCTCGCTGGAAAACTGGATTGTTGCGAACGCCGCCCGCCATTACGCGACGTTCAATCGGTCGGGCGCGTCCGCGCGCCGATGCTTTATCCAAGCAAGGCCCGCGCCAATGGCGCTGCGCTGCGACAGGCGCGAAAAGTCAGGGCGACTCTTGTCGTTGTTTTATCGGATTTTTATCGACGCGAACCTGTATCCGCTTCGCTTGAAAACGCTCTGGCCTTTGTAGGGGATGGCTTCGAACGAAGCGGCCTGTTCTGCTTAAACGCCGCACAACGGGCCTAATGATTGTGCAGCGCACCCTTGGCGGGCGCGGTCGCCCCGGGAACTACATCCGGATCGAAAACGGCCCCGTCGCAGAAGCGGTCGGCGGGCATGGCGATGCGCGCCGGCGCCCCCTCGGCCGTCCACGGCGCGTCATGGGCGCCTTCGCGTTTCCAGTCCGCGAGTGGCGCCGCTTCGCCCAGTTGCGCGAGCGCCCTTCGGTAGAGGTCGGGACGATAGACGCGCTCAGCCAGCGCCCGCAAATCGACGCCCTCGTCGACCAATCCCCAGCGCCGCATCTCGCTCAGAAACCACAGCCCGTGAGAGCGCCAGGGGAAGGTCGTCGCGCCCCGATAGAAAATGCAGCCGTTGTCGGGCGCCGTCCCGCCAGGCAGGCTGGCGAGTATGGCGTGGGGATCGACGTCCAGATATCTTCGCCGCGACAGGAGGGCGGCGGTATAAGAAGCATTTTCCGGGCTGTCGCAGAATTTCGCGGCGCGGAGCAAGGCGCGGAGCGCGCCCGCGAGCGCTTCCGGCCTTTCTTCGGCCCAATGCGTCCGGACGGCGAGCGCCTTCTCCGGCGCGTGTTTCCAGATGTCGCGCGAGGTGGCGATGGTCGCGCCAACCCCGGCGCGGCGCGCAACATCGCCCCAGGGCGCTCCTGCGCAGAAGCCGGCAATGTGCCCCGAGGTCAGCGTCTCGACCGCGCGCGCCGGCGGGACGACGGCGAGCTTGACGTCGCGTCCGGCCTCGATCCCTGCCGTGGCGAGCCAATAGCGCAGCAGGAGATTATGTGTGGAATAGGCGTGGACTACGCCGAGCGTGGCGCTCCGGGCGCGCAAGGACGCCGCCAGCGCCGCGACGATCGAAACGCCCTCGCGGTTGGCGCGCTCATGGGTCTCCTGCGCGAGCGAACGGCTGAGCGTCACGGTGTTGCCGCCAGCGCTTATGGCATAGGGGATGAGGAGAGGCTGCGCCGCGCCGCGGAGTCCGAGCTGGACGGCGAAGGCGAGCGGCGGCACGATCACTGCGGCGTCGAGGAAGCCAAAGGCGAGCTTGTCGGCGATATTGGCCCAGGAGGGCTCCACCACAATCTCCGCCTCGAGACCCTCGTCGGCGAAGAAGCCGAATTCATGGGCGGCGATGACGGGCGCGCCATCGGTAAGGCGCAACAGGCCGATGCGCATCCTTGGCGCGGCCGCCCTGCGCGCCGCCGAGAACGAGGCCACATCGCTCATGGCTGTTTTCTCCCTGCCGGCGTCGCCGCCGCACCGGCATCGTGGCGTTCGACGAACTCCATCACGACCTGCGGGAGCTTTCGGTTCTCGTTCATCGCCTTCTTCTGCAGCCAGCGATAGGCCTCCGGCTCCGTCATCTTGCGGCCCTGCATAAGGATCGCTTTGGCGCGCTCGATGAGGCGGCGCTCCTCCAGCATCGCCCGCGCGGCGGTAAGCTCCTCCTCGACGCGTCGGTATCGGCGAAACAGAGCGATGGCCGAAGCCATGACCGGCTTCACGTCCTGCAGCGCGACCCCTGAGAGATTGTAGGAGCAGACGCCCGCGGCGATCGCCTCCTCGGCGAAGGCGGGATCGTCGCCGCCGGCGAACATGACGATCGGATGGGCGGCGGACACAGCGCGGATATCCTCCAGCGCGTCGCGATCCGGCAGGGCCATGTCGATGATGATGAGATCCGGCTTCGCGCGGTCCACGGTCTCCGCGAGTTCGAGATCGTCGGGCGCGCGGAGGATTTCAGCGAAGCCGGATTCGGAAAGCTTCTCCTCAAGCGCTCGCGCGCGATCAGGATCTGTGTCGATGAGCAAGATCTTGAGGGCCATTGATCGTCATCATATTGCGGAACCGAAAACGCGGCAATTGCCGCGTTACACTTCATTAGGTTCTATCTTGCGCTTGACGCCGATGGCCCTTGCGAATTAGGACCATTCGAGG
>JBKQMI010000108.1:0-48065 GCA_052146775.1 Methylocella sp.
TTTCCGCCTGAGCGAAACAAGGCTCGGCCTCATTCCGGCCGTCATCGGACCCTTCGTGATCAGAGCGATCGGCGCGCGGCAGGCCCGGCGCTATTTCATGACAGGCGAATCGATTTCCGCCGCGCGCGCAAAAGAGATCGGGCTCGTTCACGAAGTCGCGGCGGAAGGCGCCCTGACGACCGTGCGAGACGCGATCATAGAGGCGCTTCTTGCAGGCGCGCCGGGCGCCCAAGCCGAGGCGAAGGCGCTGGCGTCTTGGTGCGAGGGCCGTCCCATCGACTCGGAGGTCGCAGCGGAGACTGCGCGACGAATCGCAGCGCGGCGCGCTTCGCCGGAGGGAAAGGAGGGCTTGAGCGCCTTTCTGGAGAAGCGCGCGCCCAACTGGCGCGCGGATCGGAACAATCCAGATGTTTCGTAAGATCCTTGTCGCCAATCGCGGCGAGATCGCCTGTCGCGTGATGACCACTGCGAGACGCCTTGGGATTGTGACCGTGGCTGTCTATTCGGACGCCGATGCGCAAGCGCGCCACGTCGATCTCGCCGACGAGGCCTGGCCGATCGGCGCGGCGCCGGCGCGGGAGAGCTACCTTGCGATCGACAAGATCGTCGCGGCGGCGCGGCGTTCGGGCGCCGAGGCCATTCATCCAGGCTACGGATTTCTGTCGGAGAACCCGGCTTTCGCCACGGCTTGCGCGGACGCTGGAATTCTCTTCATCGGACCGTCGGCCGACGCCATGCGCGTGATGGGCTCCAAGGCGATGGCGAAAGCGTTGATGGCGCGCGTCGGCGTTCCGATCCTGCCCGGATATCATGACGAAGTCCAGGACTTCGCGACCCTCGCCGGCGCCGCGAAAGGGATCGGATTTCCGGTCCTGATCAAGGCCTCCGCCGGCGGCGGCGGCAAAGGCATGCGGATCGTCGAACGCGCCGATGCGCTGCTGGAGGCTTGCGAGGGCGCGCGGCGCGAGGCGCGCTCCGCTTTCGGCGACGATCGCCTGTTGATCGAAAAATATCTGATGCGGCCGCGCCATATCGAGGTCCAGATCTTCGCCGACCAGCACGGCGAAATCGTCTCCTTTTTTGAGAGGGATTGCTCGATCCAGCGGCGTCATCAGAAAATCGTCGAGGAGACGCCGGCTCCGGGCATGGACCCGCTGCGCCGGAGCGCCATGACCGAAGCCGCGATCGCGGCCGCCCGCGCCGGGGGCTATGTCGGCGCGGGCACCGTCGAATTTCTCATGACGGACGATCGTTTCTATTTTCTGGAGATGAATGCGCGCCTCCAGGTCGAGCATCCGATTACGGAAATGATCGCACGGCAGGATTTGGTGGAATGGCAGTTGCGCGTCGCCTGCGGCGAAAGACTTCCCCAAACGCAGCGGCAGTTGAGCATGGGCGGACATTCGATCGAGACTCGCATCTACGCGGAAGATCCGAATCGCGACTTCCTTCCTTCGACCGGCGTCCTCAAACATCTGCGTCAACCGCAAGAAGACGCCGATGTGCGAATTGACGCCGGCCCGCGGCAGGGCGACCGGATCACGCAGGACTACGACCCTCTGATCGCCAAGTTGATTGTCCGGGGCGAGGATCGCGAGGCGGCCCTGCAAAGGCTGAAGAGCGCGCTCGCCGAATATGAAATCGTCGGCGTCGCGACCAATCTCGAACTGTTGCGCGCCATCGCGACGCATCCCGCCTTTGTCGCCGGCGCGTGCGACACCGGCTTTATCGAACGCCACGCCGACCAATTGCTCGGTCGACCGATCGCTTCCGCCTCGGAGACGGAGAGCGAGGAAACGACGATCCTCGCCGCGGGCGCGGCGGCGCAGCTTTTGGATTGGCGGGCGAAGCAGGTGGCGGAGACCGAAAACTCCGGCGACCCCTTCTCGCCCTGGGGAATAGGCGATGGCTGGCGCATCGACGGGAGGGGCGATCAGGACATAATCTTCGATCGTGAAGGCAAAAACATAACGCTGCGCGCCCAGGCTTGGCCGGATGGATCATACCGTTTGGAGACGCCGGCCAGGACTATGCACATCAGCGCCTCCGAGACCGAGGACGGGATGCGTTTGCGCGTTGATGGCGTGCTGCGCAGACTTCGGGTGGCGCGGTTGGATTTCGGCTTGGTCGTCATTCTCGCCGGACGGAATCATCTTTTGCGCTACGTCGATCCATTGGCTCCGCTTCGTGTCGAGCCCGCGGGCGCCGTTCAGCTGATCGCTCCCCTCCCCGCGCGCGTCACGCGCGTTCACGTGAAGACCGGCGATTTCGTGAAAAAAGGCGCGCCCGTCATCGTGCTCGAAGCCATGAAGATGGAGATCACGCTCACGGCGCCGCGCGACGGAGCCGTCAGTGAAATCCGTTACAAAGAAGGCGACGTGACGCCGGAAGGCGCCGAACTCGTCGTCCTCGCCGCGGGAGAGGCCGCATGAGTCTCCCTGCCCGCATTCGAATCGTCGAAGTCGGTCCGCGCGACGGACTGCAGAATGAATCCGCGATCCTCCCCGTAGATGCCAAGGTCGCCCTGATTGAATTATTGGCGAAGGCCGGGCTGAGGGACATCGAGGCGGGGAGCTTCGTCTCGGCGAGGCGGGCGCCGCAGATGGCCTCGACCGCCGAAGTCCTGGCGAAGCTCTCGACGAAGCTCTCTTTCTGGCCGGACGTCAGGTTGTCGGCCCTCGTCCCGAACCTGCAAGGCCTGGAATCGGCCCTCGCCAGCGGGCTCAAGGATGTGGCGGTGTTCGGCGCCGCTTCCGAGACCTTTTCGCAAAAGAACATCAATTGCTCGATCGCCGAAAGTCTCTCCCGTTTTGAGCCTGTGGTTGAAAAAGCCGCCTCCTTCGGGATGAGGGTGCGCGGCTATATCTCATGCGTTCTCGGCTGCCCTTACGAGGGCGAGATCGCGCCGAAAAAAGTCGCGTCCCTCGCACGCGATCTGACCGCCATGGGCTGTCACGAGATTTCGCTCGGCGACACCATCGGCGTTGGAACGCCGCTGCGGGCGAAACGATTGATCGAGGCTGTAGCGCGGGATACGCCCATTGATCGCCTCGCTCTTCATTTCCACGACACTTACGGTCAGGCGTTGGCCAATATCTTCGCCTGTCTCGAACTCGGCGCATCGGTCGTCGACGCCTCGGTGGCGGGTCTTGGCGGATGTCCTTATGCGCCTGGCGCAAGCGGCAATGTCGCGACCGAGGATGTCGTTTACATGCTGGACGGCATGGGCGTCGAAACCGGAATCGATCTCGCCGCCTTGGCCGAAGCCGGGGCATTTATTTCAGCGAAGCTCGGCCGGGAGTCCGGGAGCCGGACCGCTCGCGCGCTCGCCGTGAAAAGGAGGATGCGACCATGACGGCAAGCCAATCTCTCCTGTCGCGGTCAAGCCGGCGGCCGCGGTTGCCCCGTGCATTGCCGGCAGATTCGGCTTTAAATTGAAATCCGGCGCCAAGGATTCGCGGAGGCGGCACATGTGCGAAGATTTTCACATTGACTATGCCCGGTTTTTGTCTCCGGACGGCGAATTGGACCTATCCGCAAGCGCGTTCATGCGAGACCCGGGCTTCCTGCTCCCGCTCTATCGGGCGATGACCCGGACGCGGGTGTTCGACGGCAAGGCGATCGCCTTGCAGCGCACGGGAAAACTCGGGACTTTTCCCTCCTGCCTCGGTCAAGAGGCGATCGGGGTCGGCGTGGCGAGCGCCATGCTGGCGAAGGATGTGCTTTTTCCATTCTACCGCGATCACGCCGCGCTGTTCGTGCGCGGCGTCTCCATGGCGGAGATATTGCTCTATTGGGGTGGCGATGAACGAGGCAGCGATTTCGCGGTTCCGAGAGAGGATTTTCCGATTTGCGTGCCTGTGGGCACGCAGGTCCCGCACGCAGTCGGCGCCGCCTACGCCTTCATGCTTCGCCGCGAAAACCGGGTCGCGGTCTGCATGATTGGCGATGGCGGCACCGCTACAGGCGATTTCTACGAAGCGCTGAATATGGCGGGCGTGTGGAATGCGCCTCTGGTCGTCGTCATCAACAACAACCGTTGGGCGATCTCGACGCCGCGCGAGTTGGAGAGCGCGGCGCCGACGCTGGCGCAAAAGGCCGTCGCGGCCGGCATTGAAGGACGACAGGTCGATGGCAATGATGTCATCGCCGTTCATGAAATCGCCGCCCAGGCGATCGAGAAGGCGCGAGCGGGCGGCGGCCCTACTCTGATCGAAGCGCTGAGTTACCGGCTTGGAGACCACACAACAGCCGACGACGCCACACGCTACCGCGATCCGGAAATCGTTCAGCGGGAGTGGGCGTTCGAGCCGATCGGCCGCCTGCGCGCCTATCTGATCCGGACCGGCGCATGGAGCAAGGAGCTAGAGACCAATCTTCTGAAGCAATGCTCCGAGGAAGTTGAAAAAGCCGTTGAAACCTATCTCTCGACGCCGCCGCGCGACTGCGACGCCATGTTCGATCATCTTTTCGCGTCGCTTCCGCGCGCGATGCAAAATCAACGCGACGAGGCGCGCCGCTTCTCCCCGCGCAACGGAGCGAAACATGAGTGAACTCACGCTCGTCGAAGCCGTCAATCTTGCGCTGGCTCGCGAAATGGCGCGCGACCCCTCGGTTCTTCTGCTTGGCGAGGATATCGGCGTCAACGGCGGCGTGTTTCGCGCCACCGTTGGGCTACAGGCCCGCTTCGGGCGGGAGCGCGTCATCGATACGCCGCTCGCGGAAGGGGCGATCGTCGGCGCCGCTGTCGGCATGGCGGCGATGGGATTGAAGCCGGTAGCTGAAATTCAATTTACGGGATTCATCTATCCGGCCATCGATCAGATGATCAATCACGCGTCGCGCCTGCGTCATCGTACGCGCGGACGGTTATCCTGTCCAATGGTGTTGCGGGCGCCGTGCGGCGGCGGCATTCATGCGCCCGAGCATCACTCTGAAAGTCCCGAGGCCCTCTTCGCTCATATGCCAGGATTACGAGTGGTGATCCCGTCCTCCCCCGCCCGCGCCTTCGGACTTCTGCTCGCCGCCATTCGCGACCCCGATCCGGTCGTCTTTCTGGAGCCGACGCGTCTTTATCGGCTCTTTCGTCAGGAGGTCGCGGAGGATGGCGAGGCCTTGCCGCTCGATGTATGTTTCGTTTCGCGCGAAGGCGCCGATGCGACGCTCGTTGCGTGGGGAGCCATGGTTCACGAGGCGCTGGCGGCGGCGGAGCGACTGGAGCAGGAAGGAATCGACGTCGAGGTGATCGACGTCGCGACTTTGAAACCGCTGGACGCCCCGACGATCCTGCGGTCCGTTGAAAAGACGGGCCGCTGCGTCATCATTCATGAAGCGCCCCGCACGGCGGGTTTTGGCGCCGAAATCGCCGCCGAAATCGCCGAACATGCACTCTATTCGCTGCTCGCCCCGGTCAGGCGCGTCACCGGATATGATGTCGTCATTCCGCTCTCCAAATTGGAGAGCCAATATCTTCCGGACGTCGAACGCATCGTCGACGCTGTGCGCAAGGTGATGGAGGCGGGATGAAAATATTCAGACTCCCCGATCTCGGCGAAGGGCTTCAAGAGGCCGAAATCGTCGAATGGCATCGGCAGGCCGGCGAGGACGTCGCGATCGATCAGCCGCTCGTGTCGGTTGAAACGGCGAAGGCCGTGATCGAGATCCCCTCGCCTCAGTCCGGGCGAATCAAACGCTTGTTCGGCGCCGCCGGAGACATCATCCGCATCGGCGCCCCGCTGGCCGCCTTCGAGGGAGAGCCGGACATAAGCGAAGACGCCGGCTCCGTCGTCGGCGCCGTCGAGACCGGCGCGCGCGTTGTCAACGAGACTCCGGCCGCGGTCGGACGCGGCGCTGGTCCGATCCGGGCGGCGCCGGCGGTTCGCGCGCTTGCGAGCCGGCTGGAGGTCGATCTCGCCATGGTGACGCCGTCCGGCCCCGACGGCGTCATTACCGCCGGCGACGTGCAACGCGTCGCCCGCATTCTCGAACAGGCAGGGCCGGCCGAACCGTTGCGCGGCGTCAGACGCGCCATGGCGCAGAACATGGCGCTCGCGCAAGCGGAGGTCGCCGCGACGACCATCATGGACGACGCCGACATCGAGGCCTGGGCGAAGGGCGCGGACACGACGATCCGTCTCATTCGCGCCCTGGTCGCAGGCTGTCAGGCGGAGCCCTCCCTCAACGCGTGGTTCGATGGACGCTCGCTCGCACGCCGGGTCCTGCGCAAGATCGATCTCGGCATCGCGGTGGATCAGCCCGAAGGGCTGTTCGTGCCTGTGTTGCGCGATGTGGCCAATCGCGACGCCGCCGATTTGCGCCGGGGTCTCGATAGGATGCGGGCGGATCTGGCGACGCGCAGAATCCCGCCCGACGATTTGCGCGGCAACACGATCACGCTCTCCAACTTCGGAGCGATCGCCGGCAGATATGCGGCGCCGATGGTGCCGCCGCCCACGGTCGCCATTCTCGGCGCCGGCCGAATCCGTCACGAAGTCGTGGCCTGCGACGGCGCTCCCGCCGTTCACCGTATCCTTCCGTTGAGCCTGACCTTCGACCACAGGGTGGTGACAGGCGGCGAGGCTGCGCGCTTCCTCGCCGCCGCGATCGTCGACCTGGCGCGGGCGGAATGATCTAGATTGGATATCGAAGACGCCGTTCTTTTCGAGTCAAGCTAAAAGGTGCGATCTCATGCGAACGATCATCGAGCCGTTCCGCATCAAGATGACTGAAGGACTGCCCATCACAACTCGCGCGCAGCGCGATGCGAGATTGGCGTCCGCTTGCAACAATGTTTTCCTACTCGACGCGGAAGATATTACGATCGACCTCTTGACCGACAGCGGCACCGGCGCGATGTCCGCGCGGCAATGGTCCGCGATGATGCTTGGCGATGAAAGCTACGCGGGAAGCGCGTCCTGGCTCCGCTTCGAGGCGACGGTGCGCGAGATCACCGGCTTCAAGCATATTTTCCCGACCCACCAAGGGCGGGCCGCCGAACGCATTCTCGCCGCCACGCGGTTGAAGCCCGGCGACATCGTCCCCAACAACAGCCATTTCGACACCACCCGCGCCAACATTGAATATGTCGGCGCACAACCTGTCGATCTGCTGACGCCCGAGGGGCAGGATATTTATTCCGACAAGCAGTTCAAAGGGAATATGGATGTCGGAGAGCTCGCTCATCTCATCGAAACAAAAGGCGCGAAGAGCATCCCTTTCTGCATGCTCACGGTGACGAACAACGCCGGCGGCGGCCAGCCCGTCTCCATGGAGAATATCAGGGCCGTCAAAGATCTTCTCGGGACATATGGCATCCCGCTGATCATCGACAGCTGCCGCTACGCCGAGAATTCCTATTTCATCAAGCAACATGAGCCCGGTTTTCGCGACAGGACCCTCACCGAAATCGCACAGGAAATGTTCTCGCTCGCGGATGGCGCGACGATGAGCGCCAAGAAGGACGGCCTGGCGAATATCGGCGGATTTTTTGCCTGCCACAACGATGAGTGGGCGGAGGATTTCCGCAACATGCTCATTCTCACGGAAGGATTTCCAACTTATGGCGGCCTTGCGGGACGCGATCTTGAGGCCATCGCCGTGGGGCTTAAGGAGGCGCTCGACTATGATTATCAGAGCTACCGGCATGCGACGGTCGAATATATGGCGAGCCGCCTCATTGCGCGCGACATTCCAATCGTGCGCCCGGCGGGCGGCCATGCTGTGTTCATCGACGCCGCCGCCTTCTGCCCGCATCTGAAGCCGTGTGATTATCCCGGCATCGGGCTCGTCAACGCGCTTTACCTCGAAGGCGGCATTCGCGCCGTGGAACTCGGCAGCGTCATGTTCGGCCGCTCCGCGCCGGGCGGCAAAGAGGAGATCCCGGCCCCCCGCGAGCTGGTTCGCCTCGCTTTCCCGCGCCGGGTCTATACGCAAAGCCACTTCGATTATGTCATCGAGGCGCTTGATCTCGTCTGGCGCCGGCGCGACGCGATCCCGCCCCACCGGATCACAAAACAAGCGCCGTTTCTGCGCCATTTCACGGCCCATTTTCGCCAAGTATGAAGGCGCCGCACAGGGCGGGTTCTTGACGGCGCGACGCCCTATTTCGCCGCGCCCTGCGGCGTCGCGCCGAGGATCGCCTTCGTCTCGAGGAATTCGGCGAAGGCGTAGTCGCCCCATTCGCGGCCGTTGCCGGAGGTCTTGTAGCCGCCGAAGGGCGCCATCAAATCCCGCGGCGCGCTATTGAGGTTCACCTGCCCTGCGCGCAGGCGGGACGCGATGTCGCGCATCGTCGCCAAGTCGCCGCCAGAGATATAGGCGGCGAGGCCGTATTCTGTGTCGTTGGCGATCTCGACCGCCTCGTCGACTGAGCCATAGCCGAGGATTGACAGAACGGGTCCGAAGATCTCCTCGCGCGCGATCGTCATATTATTGGTGACGTTGGCGAAGACGGTCGGCCTGACGTAATAGCCCGTTTCGAGGCCTTCGGGCTTGCCCACGCCGCCGGCGACGAGGGTCGCGCCTTCGTCGATTCCCTTCTGGATCAGGCGCTCGATCTTATTCCATTGCGCCTGCGAGACGACCGGGCCCAACTGCGCGTTGCCGTTCGGATCGCCGACCGTCGTCGCTTCGGCCGCCGCCTTGGCGATGCCGATAACCTCGTCCATCCTGCTTCGCGGCGCGAGCATGCGCGTCGGCGCGTTGCAGGACTGACCGGAATTGGTCATGACCGCGCGCACGCCGTCGGCGACGGCGGTCTTCATGTCGGCATCCTCAAGGATGATGTTCGGGCTCTTGCCGCCAAGCTCCTGACATACGCGCTTGACGGTCGGGGCGGCGTTCTTTGCGACCTCGACGCCAGCGCGGGTCGAGCCGGTGAAGGACACCATGTCCACGCCCGGATGGGAGCTGATCGCCGCGCCGACTGTCGGGCCGTCGCCGTTGACGAGATTGAACACGCCCGCCGGGACGCCCGCCGCGTCGAGGATCTCGGCGAAGACCTGGCCCGAGAAGGGCGCGATCTCGGACGGCTTGAGGACGATCGTGCAGCCGGTCGCGAGCGCGGGCGCGACCTTGCAGGAGATCTGGTTGATCGGCCAGTTCCAGGGCGTGATGAAGCCGCAGACGCCGATCGGCTCCTTGGCGATCACCGTCGCGCCGCGGTGTTCCTCGAACTTGTAGGTCTTGAGAACCTCACACGCGGTCGTGAAATGCGCGGGACCCATGGCCGCCTGGGCGCGCTGCGCGAGCCAGACGGGCGCGCCCATCTCCTCGGTGATCGCCTTCGCGACGTCCTCGCGGCGCTTCTCGAATTCGGCGATGATCCGTTCGAGCAACGCGATGCGCTCCTCGCGGCTCGTCTGTGAGAAGGTCTTGAAAGCTTCGCGCGCGGCCTTGACGGCGCGATCCACGTCGGCGCCCGAGCCCAGAGAGATGTGGCCGCAAACAGTTTCCGTCGCCGGGTTTATCACCGCGAGCGTCTTTGGCTGCACGGGTTCGACCCACTCGCCTCCGATATAGAACTTCAGATATTCGCGCATCGTTGTCTCCCTGATTGCGGCGTCCGTCGGCCAAACTCACGCGATGAAATCGACCCTTGGCGCCGATCCTCGCAGGCCGCCGCGGAGGCGACCGACCATCGTTCGAAGATGGCGACGCGGCGACGCCGGCGCTACTTCAAACCCATCCAGACGAGAACGGGAACAGGGTCCTGGCCATCGGACCAATGCGGCCTGCCCTTCAGCACGTCGACGCCGCGATAGGGGGAGGGCGTCTGCGTCAGCAGCGTCTGAGGCGCATTGCGAAGGTAAGCGTCGAAAAATGCGATGAGATAGGCGTCCTTGATCGCCTTCATGCGCGCCGGATCGGCAAAGAGCCAGCTGCGAAATGCTTCGCGAGAAAACGCCTCATCCGTGAAGCCGCCATGCGCGATATTGCGGAACCGGAAGCCGTATTTATCCGGCAATTCCAGCAGCCGGGCGTGCTCACGCAGGAAACGCCGCTGTAAAATGGCGTAATAGCGCTCGCGGGGATCAGAAGACTGAAGCGTATGCGGGCCGGGGACGGGTTCGTCCTCGACGAGCAGCAGATATGGCTTTTCGATTGATCCTGTCAGGGCCGGCCCAAACACCCAGCCATCGAGATTGGCGACCGCGACGACGCGCGGGTCGAGAATGCCGGCCATGGCCGCAACCGCGCCGCCATAGGAAAATCCGAAGAATCCGACCCGGTCGAATTGCGCCTGGTCCCGCCAGTCGCCACTGAGGCAGGCTTTCAGCAGATCGAGGGCGTGAAGCGCCTGTTGCGCCTCACGGACGGCTTTGTCCGCGCCGCGGGTCAATGTCGCCGCGTAAGCCTCTTGCGATGAAAAATCGAAAAACGGCGCGGCGGGGTCGAGCGGCAGATCGCGCTCTATATCGTCGATCGCGACGACGAGATACCCATGGCTGGCGAGCGAGGCCGCGGTGGAGGCGTTATCTTGGCGTGGGCCGTAAATGCCGGGCGCATAGAGAAGAACCGGATAGCGCGAGGGCGACGGCGGCGCGGCCAGCCGACGTTCGGACAGGCCCAGGCAATCGATCGGCGCTTCGCCGGCGGCGAGGTTCGCGGCCGGACGGAGCCCCGCCGCCGCGGGATACCAGATTTGAGCGATGATCGCGGCGCCGTCTCCGGCGGCCGGCGCCAGCGCGACGCTTGCCGTCCCAACCGACAGCGGGCCGGTCGGCCCAGGCGGCGGCGGGAGCGCCGCAAATCGCCAGAAAGCCTTGAGGATGCGCGGAGCTGACGGGCCGAACAGGAGCCCGCCAAAGACCAGCGCCGCAACGAGCGCGAACAAAGCCGTGCGCGGCGGCCGGCCAGACCGCAACGCGACGATCAGGCCGACGACAGCCGCGAACAAAAGCAGCGCGCCAAAAATGAAGCCGAATCGACCCATAATCTGGTCGAAGCGAAGGTCGAGTATTTTGATCATTCCGAGGATCTCGATAGAAGCCCGGACGAGTCGTTCAGGCAGAGCGGTCGCGCGCGGCGTCAACCGCCGCGAGAAGCGGCTTCAGGTGGCTGGCGATCAGGCGGGCGCCTTGATCCTGGAACATTTCCTCGTGCCAGCCGGGAACGGGATGGATGGCGAGATGGCCCTTGACGAGATCGGTCCAGCCCATGTTCGGGTCGGCGAAACGGGTTACGACCTCATCGCTGCGAAAAATGACGACATCGCTCTCAGTCGGCGCAATCTTGTAGGCGTTGCGCGCCGCTTCCAGCGAAAGCAGGAAAAGCCAATTGTCGCGGCTGACCACTCTTTTGGAGATTTCAGCGCCGTCGATAAGGCCGATCGCGGCCGCGACGTCGAGAACGCGGCTTTTGCGCGCGAGCGTGAAAGACGACAGCACTTCCGTCAGCGACGCCTTGCCGCTGCGGACAATGTCGATCCGGTGGCGGAGCGTGTGAAGCCGATAATTGAACTCATAAACCAGCTTCTTGACGATTGGAAAAGCGGCGAGAAATCCCGGCGCCCAAATGTCCGAGAGGATAAGCAGCGGCGCCGTTTCGCCGGCCTTCCGTAGCTGCTGCGCGCATTCATAGGCTATGGCGCCCGCGACGCATAGTCCACACAAGATGTAGGGACCATGCGGCTGAGCCTTCCGAATAAGGCGAACATAATCCACCGCAATTTCGTCAAGCGAGCGCAGGCGAGCCGAATCATGGCCTTCAGGTTCAAGCAAGGGAATGCCTAGAAACGGCCGGTCGAGGCCGATTTGTTTGGCGAGATTGTAATAGAGGACCGAATTATTGATCGCGATGATCGGCGTTTTGTCGCCTTCGGGTTGGATTTCGATGAGACGCGGAAAGGTCCCCGAACTCTCCAATTCGGGCAAACGGGCGGCGAACTCTCGAAGGGTCGGAGCCTGAAAAAGAGCCCCCGGCTCCAACCTCACGCCGAATTCTTCGTTCACCCGCGCTATCAGCCGGATGGTCAACAACGAATGGCCGCCAAGTTCGAAAAAATTCGATCCCGGCGCGATGTCGTTAACCTTTAACAGCTCGCGCCAGATGGCCGCGAGCTTTTGCTCGACATCGGTGAGCGCGCGCGCCCTGGTGACCGCCGTGGCCGCCAAGGCAGGCGGCGCGATCCGAGGCGGCGGCGGCAGCGCGAGATAATCGAGCTCGCCGCTGGCCTTGCGCGGCAGCTCCAGCAGCACGCTGACGCCGAACGGCCGCGTCGCGCCGGGGGGAAGCGCCTCATCGACATAGGCTTTCAGCGTGGCTGGCAATGTCTCGAGCGGAGAGCGCACACCTGGCGCGGGCGTCACATAGGCATAGGGGCGCGTCCGCTCGTCGCGAGTCGATTTCAGCTCCACGGCCGCCGCGCCGACGTCGGCGTGACGCAGCAAGATGGCCTCGATGGCGTCGAGGTCTCCACGCGGCTCCGGAGCGTCGATGAGATCGCGGACCGGCGGATTGAGCGTCGATAGCGGCGCATCCGGATGGGAGATCCCGAACTCGAAGGTCGACAGCAGGAACTCGAGCATCCGCTCGGCGGTCCGCCGCTCGAAGAGGTCTGGATTATACTCCAGGGCGATGCGCCATCCGCTTGGCCAATGGACCATGAAGAAGATGAGATCGTAAAGCGAACCGGCTGAGAGCGAAGGCTGTCCAAGCAGGACGAAATCGCCGTAACTGGTATGGTCCATGACATCGCGCAGGACCGTGAAATTGATCGAGATCAGCGGCGTGCGTTTCGGGTCGCGCGGCGGGTTCAAGATTTCGACCAGCTTGTCGAAGGGCATGCGCTGGTTGATCAGCGCCTCCTGCACGGTTTCGTTCACGCGCGACAGAAATTCCTCGAAGGATGGGTCGCCCGACGCGTCAAAGCGCATGACCAGATTATTGATGAACATGCCGATCATATTCTCAAGATCCGGATCGTCGCGCCCGGCGATCTGGGTCCCGAAGATGACGTCGGATTGTCCTGTATAGCGATGCAGCATTGCGCCGGTCAGCGCGCAGCCGAAGGTAAATAGCGTCAAATTGTGCCGTCGGGCGGTTTCCTCCAGTTTGTCGCCGAGTTCCCGAGGCAGGATCTTGGCCAGAATGTCGCCGCGGTAGGATGGCCTCGCGGGCCGCTCATAGTCGGGGACGACTTCGAAATAGGGCGCGCTGCCGAGCTTGTGCTTCCAATAGGCGGCCGTTTCGCCCGCAAAGACGCCGCTGGCGATAAATTCCCTCTGCCAGCGGCAGTAATCGCCATATTGAAGCGGCAATGGGGGAAGGTCATGTGGACGCTTGGCGCCGACGGCGGCGGCGATGACGCCAAATTCGTGGGCAAGCACGCGGATCGACCAGCCGTCGAAGGCGATCTGATGCACGGTGACGAGCAAAAACGCATGGTCCGCGGATAAGGGCAGAAAGCTCACGCGGATCGGGGGAGCCTGCGAAAGATCGAACGATCGATGCGCCTCCCGCTTCCCAAGCGCCAAAGCCTCCGCCAGTCCTTCCTCCTCCGGCAGCATCGACAGGTCGATGACGTTCAGTTTGAAGTCGAGTTGCTCTCGCACCTCCTGTTTGATCGCGCCGCCTTCTTCGAAGAAACGCGAGCGCAGGATCTCATGACGATCGATAATCGTCTGAAACGACAACTCTACCTCAGCTGCGCCGAGCCGGCCCATGATTTCCCAGCGCAGCGCGATATTCAGGGCCGGATTGCCGGGACTAAGGGAATTGATAAACCAGCAGCGCTCCTGCGACGAAGAGCAGGGAAACACCAGACCTTCGCCGGCGGGCGAAGAGACGCCCGCCTGCGCGATGCGCGGCCCCCCAAGCTCAGCCGCAATGCCAGAGGCGTCTTCGATTTGTTGCACGGTTATCCCGACGCCTTCGGTTGCGCACCACGCCGGAAGCTCTTCAGAGACGGCGCCGCCGCCGTCTGTCCAGACGCGGCGGCCGGCTCATCGTTCGCCACTCGCGCAAGCTCGGAGATTGTCGGAAACCGCATCAGATGTCTAGCTTCAAGTCTTATATCCTGAGCGATCATTCGCGCTGCGATACGGAAAATATCAATTGAATCAGCGCCAAGCGCGAAGATATTGTCGTCGACTCCGATTTCGTCGATCTGCAGCACCTCGGACCAGATCGCCGCGAGCCTGGCCTCGAGCGGGTTCCGCGGAGCGGTGATGGGCCGCTTCGATTCCACCTGGGCGCGGTCCGGCTTCGGCAAAGACCTGCGATCGAGCTTGCCGTTAGGGGTCAGCGGCAAAGCGTCGACGCTCTCCCAGATGGCGGGAACCATATAGTCGGGCAAGCGAAGCCCCGCATAGGCCGAAAGCTCGCTTGCGGAGAGCTTTTGCTCCGCGGCTGCGACGACATAGCCGACGAGGCGCGGCGTACCGCCGGGGGGCGCGTCGATCGAGACGGCGCAAGCCGAAACGCCCGGAGCGCCGCGCATGACGGTTTCGATCTCCTCCAATTCGATGCGGAAGCCACGCAGTTTGATTTGCGAATCGACGCGCCCGAGCAGCTCGATGCCGCCATCCGGCAGCCGGCGCGCGAGGTCGCCGGTGCGATAGAGCCGCCGCGGGCCGCAATCGTCGACGGCGATCTCTAAAAACGCCGCGACGTCGAGGTCGGGGCGGCGGAAATAGCCGAGCGCAAGTCCCGCACCGCCGATGAACAACTCGCCAACGACGCCGACCGGCGCAAGCTTGTGGGCCGCGTCCAGAATGTGCAGTTCCGTGTTGAGGATCGGCGCGCCGATCGTGATCGGAGCCGGCGCCGGCGCAACCCTGCCAACGCTCGACCAGATCGTGGTCTCGGTCGGACCATAGACGTTCCAAAGCTCGCCGCCGTTTTGCAGCAGCAGGTCCGCGAGATCGCGCGGCAGGGCTTCGCCGCCGCACAGCATCCGAAGGCCCGGGCGCGGCTTGAATCCCGCCTCGGTGAGGATGCGCCAAAGCGAGGGCGTCGCCTGGACGATCGTCGCTTGTGCTTTTTCGATCAGGGCCGCAAGGCCAAAGCCGCCGCGCACCTCGTCCCGGCTGGCGATGACAACCGCGCCGCCGGTGATCAGCGGGAGGTATAGCTCGAGCGCCGCGATATCGAACGCGATCGTCGTTCCTGCGACCAGCACGTCGTGCGGACCGGCGTTGAGGGTGCGCGCCATCGACCACAAAAGATTTGCGACCGAGCGATGGGCGATCTCGACGCCCTTTGGCGCGCCGGTCGAGCCGGAGGTGAAGATTACATAGCAGGCGCGTCCCGCGTCCGCCTGGACCGGCGGCGGGCTCGCCGCATTGGCTGCGATTGCGTCGGCGTCGGCATCAATCCGGACCACCGGGATTCCAGGCGCCATCGCAGCTGTGAAAGCATTGTCGCAAACGATCGCGGAGACGGCGGCGTTTTCGAGCACAAGACGCAGCCGCGCCGCCGGATGGCTTGTATCGAGAGGCGCATAGGCGCAGCCCGTTTTCATGATTGCGAGCAAGGCGACCAGCATGTCGAGCGAGCGCTCGGTCGCAAGGCCGATGCGGGCGTTGGGGTCCTTGACGATGCCGCACAGATGATTGGCCAGCCGATTGGCGCGCTGGTCCAGTTCGCAATAGGTCAGCGCCGCGTCGCCATATCGCGCGGCGACGGCGTCCGGCGTGCGCGCCGCCTGCGCGGCGATAAGTTCATGCACGGGCCTAAGATCGAGATCCGCCGCCGCCGTCCGGTTGAGGTCCCGCGTCAGCCAGGCGCGCTCCGGCGCCGAGAGCAACGGCAGCGCCGATATGGGCCGCGCGGGGTCCGCTGCGACTTCGTCGAGCAATGTGCGGTAATGGCCGATCCAGCGCTCAATCGTCGATTCGTCGAACAAATCTGTATTGTAGTCGCAATCGAGCCGCAGCCCGCCGTCCTGCTCGGTAAGGTTGAAGAAAAGATCGAAGATCACCGCGGCTTTCGGATTTGACTGCGTCTCGATCTCAAGCCCCTGCACCTGGATTTTATCGCCGATGCGTTCGAGGTTGAACTGGACTTCGACCAGGGGCCGACGGCCGGCCTCGCGCGGCAACGCCATTTTTCGAACCAGCGTGCCGAGCGTGAAACTCTGATTCTCATAGGCCGCGAGGACGATTTGGCGGGTCGCCGCCAGATGTTCCGCCATCGTCGTCTCATCGCGCCAGCGTCCGCGCAGCGGAAGAAAATTGACGCAGTGCCCGACAAGGCTATCGCCATCGGCGAGGGATTGTCCCGCGGCGGGAATGCCGACGACGACCTCGTTCTGACCGGCGAGACGAGCGAGCAGAGTTTCGAAACACGCGAGCAGCGCAACGAACAGGGTGCAGCCCTGGCGCGCCGCCGCCTTGCGAAACCGCTGCGTCAATTCAGCATCGATCCTGCGCGTCAGGCTGGCGCCGGCGAACGTCCTCTGGACGGCGCGCGGCCGATCCGTCGGCAGTTCGAGCGGCGGCGGCGGCGGCGTGAACTGCGGCAGCCAGAAAGCCTCGATCGCCGCTCCCTCGCGCGCCTGCCGCCCGCGCTCCTCGCCGGCGTAGCGTCCAAACGACATCGGCGTCGGCAGATCGGCTGGAGCGCCGGTCAACGCCGCGTCGTAAAGTCTGGACAGTTCGTCGATGATCACGTTGAACGACCAGCCATCGCAGATGATGTGATGCGCCGTCAGGACCAGCGCGTGATCGTCCGCCGCGAAACGAACGAGTTCGGCGCGGATCAGGGGTCCGTTGACGAGATCGAAGGGCGTTTTCGCTTCGGTTGCGAGCAGATCGCGCCAAGCCTCCGCCGCTTGCGGGGTCTGCGATAAGTCGCGCGCGCGGGGCTCCAGCGCGAGCGACGGCAGGATGCGCATCCGCTCGCCATTGGCCTGGAAGGCTCCGCGCAAGGCGTCATGCCGGGCGATGACCTCATTCAGCGCTTTCGTCAGGGCGTCCTTGTCGAGCGCGCCTCGAAGCCGCAGCGTGATCGACTCGTTGAAGGCGGACGAGGCCTCATCGGAGAGCTGGGCGGCGAGCCAGATTTCCGTCTGCGCCTCGGTAAGCGGAAAGTCGGCCTCCGGCTTCGGGCCGAAGCCGGGAGCGGCGGGCATGAGATCGGCCGCCTGCATCGCTGCGACGCTGTCTTCGAAAGCCTCGGCGATGTCGGCGATGTCGGCGTCGCTATGCGCGGTCGTCAGGAAGCAGGGATAATGCTCCTGAAGATAAACGCCGCGTTCGAGCATATGCGGGTAGAACAGGCTGGCGTAGGGAGAAACGCCGGCGAGGTTGAAGAAGAACAGACTGCCGAAGGTCTCGATCTTGAGGTCAAGGCCGCGCCGGCGCGCAAAATCATCGATCCGCTGGACCAGCGCGGCCGTGCGCGCGCTGACGCCCTCCTGCAGGGCCGGCCCCTGTTCCTTCAGGTGGTTCAAAACCGCCCACACCGCCGCCATCACAAGCGGATGGCGGACGAAGGTCCCGGCGAAGAAGGTCATTCCCGTCTCGGGATAGGAGTCGTCGCCATAGCGCCACATGCCGCCATCGAGCGCGTCCATGAAGACCGCCCTGCCCGCGAGAATGCCGACGGGCATGCCGCCGCCGACGACTTTTCCGTAGGTCGCAAGATCGGCTTTGACGCCGAACAGGGCCTGCATGCCGCCGGGGTGCATCCTGAAGCCGGTGACCACCTCGTCGAAGATCAGGGCCGCGCCCGAAGCCTCTGTAATGGCCCGGATGTCCTTGAGGAACTCGACCGGGCGCAATGCGGGATGACGGCTTTGCACGGGTTCAACAAGAACGGCGGCGAGTTCCTCCGCGTGGGCGCGGATCCATTCGAGAGACTCCGGCGCGCCATAGGGCAGAACCACCATGTTCTCGACCGATTCTCCGGGAATGCCCGCGGCCGCCGGCATGGCGCGCGCAACGCCGGAGCGCAAAGTCCCCTTAACCAGGACTTCGTCGAACTGCCCGTGATAATCGCCGGTGAACGTTGCGATGATCGAGCGGCCCGTTACGGTGCGCGCGACGCGCATCGCCGCCATCACGGCTTCCGATCCGGTGTTGCAGAACGTCACGCGTTCGTTGCCGGTCATCTCGGAGAATAGCGCGGCGACGCGCCCCGCCAGCGCCGACTGCGGCCCGATGGCGAAGCCCTTGCGCAATTGTTCGGCGACCGCGTCGATGACGAAAGGCGCGGCGTGGCCGAAGAAAGTCTGTCCATAACCGTTGACGAGGTCGATATAGGAATTTCCGTCGACATCGTAGATGCGCGAACCGCTCGCGCGGTCGCTGACGACCGGATAGACGAGATCCTTCCATTCGGTGCGGAAACCGGCGGCGGCGCGCGGATCGGCGAGAACCGGCCGGTATTGCGCCGTCATGCGCTTTGACTCGGCGGAGCGCGCGTTGAAGCGCGCGATGAGTTCCTGCAGCGCGCGGCGTTGCGTCTCGCTCATGTCGGCCGGCGGCGCGGAGCGGGCCGCGGCGACCATCTCGAAACGCGATTTTGGCTCGTCGGCAGCTGGAGCCGGCGCAGGAGTGGGCGGTGGCGAGGGCGGTGGCGAGGATGGCGGCGCGCCGGCAATTTCCGGCCGCGTTCCGGCGGAAGGCGCGCCTCGCAGCGCGTCGAGCTGCTGCGCCATCAGGCGGCTCATGACGTCGAGCTGATCGCGGATGATCTGCTCCACCGAGCCAGATCCGGAAGAGGCGGCGGGGAGCGCGGACGAGATTTGCGCTGGCGCGAGGGACCCGGTTTGCGCCGCCGCCTGCGCCAAAGCCGGTTTTGCGCTCAGGGTTGGCGGTGCGGCTGGCGCCGCTTGCGTCTCCGGCGGCAGGATGGCCTCAAGGTGCGCGACCAAGGCGGGGATCGTCGACAGATCGCCAAGCAATTGCCGGAACGTCAGCTTCGCCTTGAAATCGCGCTGCAATTGCTGCGTCACCTGACTGAGGAACAAGGAATCGAATCCCATCTCCAGAAAAGTCGTTCCGGGGTCGAGATCGGCGATCGGCTCCCCGGAAAGATTTTCAAAAAGCTCGACCACGCGCTGGCGCAGCTTTTGATTCGATCCGCGGAGAGAAGGCGTGAAATCGGTGTTGCTGGTTGTCATGGGAGCAGCCATTTCAAATGAAGTCTGGGGCAAATCTGCTTCGAGAAACCTTTTCGCGGGCGTTAACAACTCGTCGGGGGGAGAAGAAAATAAGGGCGAAGCTTCGCCCGAAGCTGGAGCCGCATCGGATCGCTCCGCTGAAGCTGCCGACTGGCTTCGATCGGCGCGCATAACCGGGGGCGCCTCGATCCAATGGCGGGCGCGCTCGAACGGATAGGTCGGCAAGGGCGCGCGCCGCCGCTTGGCGTCCGAATGGACGCCGCGCCAGTCGATCCGAACGCCGGCGCACCAAAGCTGCGCCGCCGATCGTGCGATCACGTTTTCGTCGTCGGTCTCCCGCGCGGCGTCGGGAAGAGAGGCGAGGACCGCGTCGGGCAGCGCCCCCGCCCCGCCCTGGCGCGCAAGGGTGGAGAGAGTGACGCCCGGCCCCGCCTCGAGCAGGATCGGCTGTGGGCCGGCATCGCGCAAAAGCGTCGCAAGCCCGGCCGCGAAACGCACCGGCGCACGGCAATGCGCGGCCCAGTAATCCGGCGACGTCGCCTCGGCGGCTGTCAGCCAGTCGCCGGTCATCGACGAGATCAGCCGCATTTCGGGCGGCGCGAGCCGGACGCCTGCGAATTTCCCGCGCAGGGCTTCCGCCGCCGGGTCCATCATCGGCGAGTGAAACGCATGCGAGGTATGCAGTCGCCGCGTCATCACGCCACGCGCGGAAAGCGCCGCGTCGAGTTCGTCGACGGCGTCGTCGGGGCCGGCGGCGACGCAGAGCTTCGGTCCATTGATGGCGGCGAGCGCGAGGTCGCCGCTCAAGAACGGCGCCAGCTCCGCCTCCGGCAGGCGAACGGCCATCATCGAGCCGCGCGGCATCTCCTGCATCAGACGGCCGCGCGCGGCGATCAGGCCGAGCGCATCCTCATGGGAGAAAACGCCCGCGATGCAGGCCGCAACGAATTCGCCGATGCTGTGGCCGATCATCATTTCCGGCGCGACGCCAAAGCTGCGCCATAGCGCCGCCAGCGCATAACCGACGGCGAAGAGGGCGGGTTGCGCGATCTCCGTCGCCTGAAGCGCGTCCGCGGGCAGACGCTCGCTCTCGTCGCCGTAAAGCAGCGCGCAGAGATCGGCGCCAAGCGCCGGTCGCAGGATCTCGGCGCTACGGCGCATGCTCTCGGCGAAAACGGCTTCGGTCTGGAAAAGGCCCATCCCCATCGCGGGATATTGCGCGCCCTGCCCCGGAAACATGAAGGCGAGGGTCCGTGCCGCGCGCGGCTCGCCCGACGCCAGGCCCTGCCCCGTCTCCAGCGCCGCCGCCGCCGAATCAAGGTCCCGGCACGCGACCGCCGCGCGATGACCGAAGGCGCGCCGGCCGACAGCCGTCGTGAAGGCGACGTCAGCCAGCGGCAGCTCGGGATGGGATCTCAAATGCGCCGCCAGATTGCGCCGCGCCGCCGCCAGCGCGGTCTGGCTGCGGGCCGAAACGCAAATGACCTGCGCCGGCCGGATCGAGGGCTCCGCCAGCGCGAAAGGGGCCTCCTCGAGCACGACATGCGCATTGGTGCCGCCGACCCCGAAGGCGCTGACGCCCGCCCGGCGCGGCTCTTCGCCGCGTCTCCATTCGCGCCATTCCCGATTGACGTAAAAAGGGCCGCCCTCAAAGGCGATATGCGGATTTGGCGTCTCGAAAAACAAGGTTGCCGGCAATTGCCGGTTCTCCAGCGCCAGGGCTGTCTTGATGAGGCCGGTGACGCCGGCGGCGGCGTCGAGATGGCCGACATTCGGCTTCACCGAGCCGAGCGCGCAAAAGCCCACGTCGTCGGTGGTGGCGCGGAAGGCCCGGGTGAGCCCGGCGACCTCGATCGGATCGCCGAGCGGCGTCGCCGTGCCGTGACATTCGACATAGCCGATGGACCGCGCCGCGACTTCCGCGTTCGCCAACGCCGCCGCGATGACTTCCCACTGGCCGTTGACGCTGGGGGCCGTAAAGCCCGCCCGCGCGGCGCCGTCATTGTTCAGCGCGCAGCCGCGGATGATCGCATAGATATGATCGCCGTCGGCGATCGCGTCCTCGACCCGCTTCAACAGGACGACGCCGGCGCCGCTGCCAAAAACGGTGCCGTCCGCCCTGGCGTCGAAAGTGCGCACATGCCCCGTCGGCGAAACCATGGCGCCGTCGAGCGCGAGATAGCCGCGCCGCTGCGGCAGGGTGATCGACGCGCCGCCCGCGAGGACCATGTCCGATTCGAAGAGCAGAAGGCTCTGGCACGCCTGCGCGACGGCGACGAGCGAAGTCGAGCACGCCGTCTGCATCGTCATCGCCGGCCCGCGCAGACCCAGTTTGTACGAGACGCGCGTCGCCAGGAAATCCTGCAATCCGCCGATCAGCTCGGAATAGCTGCCGACCTGATAATCGCTGGTGAAATGCTCGACCGCCGCGCGATCCTGGAAAACATTGCGCAGGAGATAGGTGTTCATGCTGCAGCCGGCGAAAACGCCGATCGCGCCCTTGTACTCCGCCGGATCGTAGCCCGCGTCCTCCAGCGCCTGCCAGGCGCATTCGAGGAACACGCGATGCTGCGGATCCGTCAGCTCCGCTTCTCGCGCATGCATGGCGAAAAAGCCCGCGTCGAATTCTTCGACGCCTTCCAGCACCGCGCGCGCGCGCACGAAATTCGGATCCGCGCGCACGCTCGGATCGAAGGCGTCCTCAAGCTCCGCGTCGGCGAAATGGCTGATCGATTCGACGCCGTCGCGCAAGTTCCGCCAGAACGCCGCGACGTCGGCCGCGCCCGGGAAACGGCCGGCCATGCCGATGATCGCGACGCCGGGCGCCGGAAAGCTGGATGCGTTTTCTTTCATCATGCCTGACTCACGACGCGGGAGCCGCGCGGCGGCGCGCGGCGCGCTTCAGAGCCTCCGCCTGGCGCTGCTTGCGGATGCTGAACTCGTCCAAGTCCTGTTTTTCCTTCGGAGCGCCGGCCCCGGCTTGGGCCGCTGGCTGGGTCTGATCACGCAGATATGCAGCCAGAGCGCGAATGTTGGTGAATTCGAATAACGCCGTCATCGGCGCCTCGAGCTGGAAGTGGATCTTGACCTCCTTCTGCAACGCCATCATGTCGAGCGAGCTTGCGCCAAGATCGAAAAAATTGGCGTCGAGAGCGACCGAGTCGACGTTGAGGAGGCGGCCCCAAATCGCGGCGAGCGTCGATTCGACATCGTTCACATCATCGAAGGCGCTCGCGGGAGTGACAGGGTTCGCGTGCGGAGCCGCCGACGGCGCCGCGTCGACCAGGTCAGCCAGCGCCGTGCGATCGACCTTGCCATTGGGCGTGCGCGGCAACGCGTCGAGAACGATGACATGTCCGGGGACGAGGTGGTCTGGCGCGAAATCGAGCATCTGGCGTCTCAAAGCGCTGGCGTCAACGGCTGAAAGAGATGCAGCTGAGGTGACATAGGCCGCTATCTGACGCTCGCCGTCGGTGCGAGTCCGCACTATAGCAGCAGCGTCGGCGACGTTCGGCAGACGCCGCAGCAAGGCCTCCACTTCGTCAAGCTCGACCCTCTTGCCCCGGATCTTGACCTGTCGATCAACCCGCCCGATGAACTCTACGACGCCGTCGGGGCGTTGCCGGACGAAATCGCCGGTGCGGTACATCAGGCGCCCCGGTTCAGCGGAGAAGGGATCGGGCAGGAATTTTTCCGCGCCGAGATCGGGCCGGTTGAGATAGCCGAGCGCCATACCCTCGCCCGCCGCGAACAGTTCGCCGATCTCGCCGCTGGGGAGCGCGCGCAGGTCCTGATCCAGAACATAGACGCGCGTGTGCTCGATCGGCCGGCCAATCGGTATGGCCCCGTCGCCTTTCGAATCGCGCGCGACCTCGTGGCAACAGGTGAATGTAGTGTTTTCCGTCGGACCATAACCGTTGATGAGGCGGCACTGCGGCAACGCCTCGAGAGCCCGCCGCACATGGCGCGGGGATAGGACATCCCCGCCCGCAATCAATTGCCGCAGCGGCCCCAGGATCGCGACGTCGTGATCGACGATCGCATGGAAGAGACTGGCTGTGAACCAGGCTGTCGTAACGCCGCGCCTTTCGATCACGGCGCCGATCTCGCTGAAGCTTGGATGCTCGGCTGCGACGATGGCGAGCGCCGCCCCGTTAAGCAACGGACACCAGATCTCGAACGTCGATGCGTCGAAGGCGAGGGGGGCGAGTTGCAGGACGACCTCGTCCGGCCCGAGATCGACGAAGTGGTTGAGAGCGAGGCGGACGACGCCGCGATGGGGAATCATGACGCCCTTCGGCCGTCCGGTCGTTCCCGATGTATGCATGACATAAGCGAGATCATCGCCCGCGGCCGCTTCCGCGAGCGGAGCGCCGCTCTCGCGCGCAATGGCCTGCGCTTCGGCATCGATGAAAACGGTCGGCGCCGCCCATGGCCGGGGCGCCCGTTCGACGGGGCTATCGCCAAAATTTGGAGCGGCTGTCGAGCCAAATCGCGGCGAACAGACTTGCGAAAGCGAGATGACCAGGACCGGCGCCGCGTCCGCCGCGATAAAAGCGAGGTGGTCGTCGGGATAGGCCGGGTCCAGCGGCGCGTAAGCCGCGCCCGCCTTCAGGACGCCGAGCATGGCGATCACCGCATCCGGCGAGCGCGGAAGAAACAAACCGACGAGGGAGCCCGGCCGCACGCCGCGCGATGCGAGGAACCGGGCGAATTGGTTCGACCTATGATCCAGCTCGGCATAGGTCGTCACGGCATCGTCACAGAAGATCGCGGGACGCGCGGCGCATTCGCGCGCGGCGTCGGCGTAATAGGAATGAATCGTCCGCCGCGGATCGAACCCGGCTTTAGCGAAATCCTTCAGGATTCGTCCTGATTGATCAATCATCTAAGCTGTACCCTTTGCAGCATCGCCAGGGCCGCGGGGAAGAACGGACGATGATCGTTCCGTCGCGGTCGAGAAAAAATGGCCGGAGACGACATGTTAGCCTTTCAACGGTATGGCGCGCAATTGACCAAGAACCGGCGAAGAACGCCAATAAAATATTACGAAATATTACACGTTCACACTTGTAGAATGTTGCGCGCGGATCGAAAAAGCAAGCGTTTCGGCAAAATCGCGCGAAGCGGCATGGCTCCGATCGCATTCGATTGTAATTACGCGCGATCAGGATCCGATTCGGTGAGACCCGCGTACGGCCGAGCGGTCAGGGGCCGGAATCCTTGAGCTGCGATTTCAGCGCCGCATCGACCAATGGCGGCGATGCTTTGCGAACCGCCGCGGCGACACGGTCGATTCTAAGGATCTATGCCCGCGCGCCGGTCGCAACCTCCGCCAGAGCCGCGAGCTTCTCGTCAAGCTTCAAGGCGGCGGCGCTGACTTCTTCATTACCGAGGCGCGCCATCAGCGACGATGGAAGATCGTAGACGAGCCTTGTGCGACGCGTGGCCGGATCCTCGACGATCATGACGCGCACCGGCACATTCAGCGCCGCGCCGAGATCGTGGCGGATCATTGTCGCCGCGATGAGCGGGTTGCCGAGAATATAAAGCTTCGCTCGCCCCGAAATCCCCAGCATCCCCATCCAGGCGCTGTGATCGACGTCGAAAAACCGCATGAAACCGCCCGGGCCCTCGAAGGCGTGGACGCGCTTTATGAATTCATCCCCATTCCCGGCCGAAGCGACGACGGCTTCGCGGAATTCGTCCTTGGCCGCCGCGCCCGTCGCTCCCTCGAAGGCGGCGACGACCTCCCCGAACGGCCGCCCGCTCAAATATTCAAGATGGATCAGCGTGCTCTGGTCTTGCATGATGCGCTCCCTTCGAGCCGTTCTCGCGAAACGAAAATGCGATGCGCTCAATTCTTCTCGCAGCGGCCTCATCGTCGCGCCTCGCTATAGGATGACGAACGACATGAAATCAACCAACGAGCCTCTGCACATCGCCATACTGGATGATTATCAAAACGTCGCATTGCGCTCAGCCGACTGGTCGCGCCTCGCGGACCGCGCCGCTATTACGGTCTTCAGCGACCATATCGACGATCCCGAAGCTCTGATCGCGCGGCTCACGCCCTTTCACATCCTCTGCGTCATGCGGGAGCGCACGCCGCTGCCGCGCGCAATCATCGAGAGGCTGCCGCGACTGAAGCTGATCGTCTCCACCGGACGGCGCAACGCCGCAATCGCCGTCGCGGCGGCGGCCGAGCGGGGCGTTCCCGTCGCCGCCACCGGTTACGCGTCGACGCCGACGATCGAACTTACGTGGGCGCTGATCCTCGCGAGCGTACGTCATATTGCTTCCGAAAACGCGTCGCTGCGCGCCGGCGGCTGGCAGCGCGCCGTCGGCGCCGATCTCAGCGGCAAGACCTTGGGCGTGCTCGGCCTCGGCAATATCGGCGCCGAGGTCGCCCGCATCGGCCTCGCCTTCGGCATGAGCGTTATCGCCTGGAGCCAGAACCTCACGCAGGAGAAGGCGGCGGCCGCGGGCGCCAGACTCGTCTCGAAGGAAGATCTGTTCCGGCAGGCGGATATCCTCACCATCCATCTTGTGCTGAGCGCCCGCTCGCGGGGGTTGGTCGGAGCCGCCGATCTCGCGCTGATGAAGCCCACGGCGCGGCTGATCAACACCGCGCGCGGCCCAATCGTCGACGAGGCGGCGCTGATCGCGGCGCTCGCCGCCCACAAAATCGCCGGCGCGGCGATCGACGTCTTCGACCATGAGCCCTTGAGCCTCGCGCACCCGTTCCGCGCCATGGACAATGTGCTCGCGACGCCGCACATCGGCTATGTGTCGGAAGATCTCTATCGCAAATTCTATGGGGATACGGTCGCGGCCGTCCGCGCCTTTCTCGACGGCGCGCCATTTCCGCTCATGGCGCCGACGAAAGCCTAGATCACCAGCCTCTTTCAGGAAATGCGCGAGTACGCCAACACAAAAAAAACGCCGCACCCCGATCGCCCTTGCGGACGTAGAACGGAGGCGGCGTTACTGGAGTTGGGGACCTGCCATTGAACAAAACGATCCAAGCAATTCCGATGCCAACGCAGTCGCCAAGTCATTCGAACGCGGCGGCGCGGCTTGTTTGGAGGAGGAGCCGCCGACTTTCCCGCCAAAAGGCGCGCCCTGGCGAATTCTTTCGGCTGATTCGAAGCCGTTTTTCGGGCGGATTGATTATCCGATGCGCAAATCTCGCGGGCGATTGCAAGCTGGGCAATTCGCTTGCTTAGCGGCGCGGATCATGGGATAAGCATGCACAACTCCGACAAGGTTCCGTTCGATGGCGCAGGTCAAGCTTATCGTCTCAATTTTCGCTCTGGGCCTTGCGGCCTTGGCGCTGCCGGCCCCGGTTCACGCCAACTCGCTTGGCACCGTCGATGGCCTGCCCTTCTTCGGGCGCCCCTACCCCTACTATTATGTGTACCACCGGCCGCCGGCCGAATGTTACGAGGCGCATCCGGTCGATACGCCCGACGGACCGCGCATTGAGCTGGATTGGGTCTGCGGCGGGGCCGTTCGGGCGCGCTACTGATTCGGTTGCTTTTTCGGCAGCTTCGCTGGAGAGCCGGCGGCGCCCCTTCCGGCGCGCAGCGTTCCAGGTCCGTCGCCATTGGCAAGCCTCTATCCAGTAAGTCCAGCCAGCTCCTGTCGTAGCTGCGCCGGATGGACGAACTGAAAACGCGCGGCGCTCGATCCCTCCGCCGAACCGATGCGAATCGAGACGCCGCCCTGCGCATTGATGAAATCAAAGCCGCTCTCGTCGGTCAGATCGTCACCAATGAAGACGGGCGTCCGGCCGGCGAAGGGCGCGCTCGCCAGCAACGCTTCGATGGCCGTCGCTTTGCTGTGGCCAGCCTGTTTCAGTTCGACGACCATTTTGCCCTGTTGCACGGCGAGATCCGGCGTCTGCGCGACCGATTGGAACATCGCCAGAACATCGCCGGCCAGCTCTGGTCTCTGCCGGAAATGCAGCGCCAGCGTCGCGCCCTTATCCTCCAGAACGAGGCCCGGATGACGCCCTGCGAATTCGCGCAACCTCGGCCGCACGGCGTCCATCACGTCAGATCGCGCAAGAATGCGCGCGCCGTCGAAGAAGCGGATCTCGGCCCCATGCAGCCCGGCCGCGGGCAGAATCATGGGGCTGAAAATGCGGTCGAGATCGTCGATCCTGCGACCGCTGACGAGGGCCAGCGCCGCGCCGGAGGCGGCAGCCGTGGCCGCGATCAGAGCGCGCAGCCGCGCGTCGGCCGCGACATCCTCCGGCCGCGGCCGGATCTCCAGCAAGGTGCCGTCGACATCGAGGAAAAAGGCGCTTCGCGAGGGCGGCGCAAGCCTTGCCAGGGCGCCGGCGGCCAAAGGCTCGGGAGGCGACGCCAAACTACCAGACCCCTATGTTGGGCATTGACGCCCAGGGCTCCTGCTTCGGCTTCGGCTCGCCTTTCTGCAAAAGCTCGATCGAAATGGCGTCGGGTGAACGGATGAAGGCCATATGGCCGTCGCGCGGCGGCCTGTTGATGGCGACGCCCGCCTTCATCAGCCTGTCGCAGGTTGCGTAAATATCGTCGACGGCGAAGGCCAGATGACCGAAGTTGCGTCCGCCGCCATAGCTCTCGCTGTCCCAATTATACGTCAGTTCAAGCAACGGAGATTTCGTGGCTTTCGCGCGAGCGGCGTCGCCCGGGGCGGCGAGAAACACGAGCGTGTAGCGGCCGGCTTCGTTATCGACGCGCGCCATTTCGGCGAGCCCGAGATTTTCCGTATAGAATTCAAGCGATTTGCCAAGGTCCGCGACCCGCACCATCGTATGGAGGTATTCCATATTTCCGTTCTCCTTTGTCGGCGCCTTCCGGTTTGGCGAGCATATAGCATGATCGACGATGCCTTGCCGCCCCCGGCGCGCCGCCCCAACGCTAAAGATGGCCGATGAACGAGAGCTTCCGAGAGCTTCCAAGAGGCTCAACGTGAAAAATAGCGACCAGCAAATGAAGGAAGGCGCGGCTCTCGCGTCGATCGCCGTGAGTTCGGCGATGACGGCGGCCAAACTCTTCGCCGGCCTGCTGTCGGGATCGCTCGCGGTGCTTTCGGAGGCGGGCCACAACCTCGCCGACATCGGCGCGACGACGCTCACCTATTTCGCCATCAGAATCGCCCATAAGCCCGCCGACGACGAGCACCACTACGGCCACGCCAAGGTCGAAACTCTGGCCGCGCTGATCGAAACCGGATTTCTTTTCGCGCTTGCCGCCTTCATTCTGGTCGAGGCGGCGCGCCGCCTTGGCGGCCACCCCGCCGAAATCGAGGCGAGCCCGCTGATTTTCGGAATTTTGTTCGTCTCCATCTCGGTGGATTTTTTCCGCTGGCGCCGTCTGCGATCGATCGCCAAAAAGACCAAGAGCGAAGCGCTCGCCGCCGACGCCCTGCATTTTTCGAGCGACATGATCGCATCCCTCCTGGCGATCGCGGGTCTCATCGCCGCGCATTTCGGCTTTCCGCAAGGCGACGCGCTGGCGGCGCTCGGCGTCGCGGCTTTCGTCGCCGTGGCGGGATATCAGATCGGACGGCGCACAATCGACGCCCTGGTCGACGCCGCGCCTAAAGGCCTCGCCGATAAGATCGCGTCCATCGCCGGCGCCGTCCCGGGCGTCATCAAGGTGGAGACCGTGCGGCTGCGTCCCGCCGGCCCCGAGGTGATCGGCGATCTCGAAATTACCGTCGCCCGCACGCTGCCGCTCGAAAAGGCGGCCGCGATCAAGCTCAATGTCGCGACGGAGATCAAGGCCAGGCATCCGGACGTCTCCGTCACCATCGCGACGCAGCCGATCGCCATCGATAGCGAAACCATTCTGGAGCGCATTCTTCTCATCGCCGCGAGGCGCCATGCGCCTGTCCATCATGTCACCGTTCAGGAAGTCGAAGGCCGCACGGCGATCAGCTTCGATGTGGAGGTCGACGGACGCATGCCGCTCGGGAACGCGCATGAGATCGCGTCGGGCCTCGAAGACGAGATCGGACGCGAGTTCGGATCCGACATCGAGGTCGAGAGCCATATCGAGCCGCTGGAGCCCCGGCAGTTGCCGGGACGCGACGCGGACCTGGTGGTCCGGGCGGAGATCGAAAGCGCGCTCTTCCAGAAGGCGCGTGATCAAGGCGCCCTTCTCGACATCCACAATGTGCGGGTGCGGCTCACGCCCTCGGGACTCGTCGTCAATTATCATTGCCGCGTCGACCCGACGCTCAGCGTCGACGCGGTGCATGATCAGGTCGATGCGCTCGAACGTAAAATCCGCGCCGCCTTCAAGACCATAAGCCGCATCGTCGGCCACGCCGAGCCGGCGCGGTGACGGCGCCAAGCCGCGCCGACGCATCGTTGCGCGGCGGCGCGGCGACGCTCGCGGGCCTCATGCGCAGCCGGCGTTTCGCGCCTTTGTTCTGGTGCCAGTTTTTCTCCGCGTTCAACGATAATTTCGTGCGCAACATGCTCGCCATGCTGGTCCTGTTCCGGCTTGGCGAAGATGAGGCCGGCGCGCTGATCACCCTCGCGGTCGGCATCTTCATGTCGCCCTCGCTCCTGCTTTCGGGCCTTGGCGGAGAGATGGCGGATGCATGGGACAAGGCGCGGCTGGCGCGCGCGCTGAAAGGCGCCGAGGTGCTGGTTCAGCTTCTCGCCGCCATCGGGCTTTGGCTCGCGTCCCTGCCTTTGCTCTACGCGGCGCTGTTTGGCCTTGGCGTCATCAATGCGCTGTTTGGCCCAATGAAATACGGCATCCTGCCCGACCTCCTGAAAATGGAGGAGCTCATCGCCGGCAACGCGCTGATGGAGGCGGCGACATTCGCCGCCATCTTCCTCGGGCTGATCGCGGGCGGCCTCTCGGCGGCGCGCGCGCCCGGCGGCGTCGTGCTGCAGCTGATGCTCATCGCGCTGATCTGCTGGGCCTTCAGCCTTTTCATCCCCGCGACCGGCCGCGCGGATCCAGACCTTCGCCTCAACGCCAATGTCCTCGCCTCAACGCGGGCGCTTCTGCGCGAAATGACGCGGGATAGCCAGCTCTTTAGCCGCAGCCTGGCGGTCTCCTGGTTCTGGATGGCCGGGGCGGTCGCGCTATCGTTGACGCCGGTCGCGCTCCGCAACAAGACCGGCGCCGGAATCCCCGTTGAAACCGCGATCAGCGCCATCTTCGCGCTCGGCATCGGGACCGGCTCGATCGCCGCGGCCGTCCTTGGGAAAGGCCGCATCCTGTTGCGTCCGGTTCCGCTGGCGGCGCTTGGCATGGGCCTGTTCCTGATCGACCTCGGCGTTTCGACCGCGCGCCTGCCGGCGGCGCATTCGGAAATCGGGCTTGGCGCCTTTTTCACCTCGATGGCGGGCCTTCACGCCGCCTTCGACGTGCTGGCGCTCGCTTGCGCCGGCGGCCTTTACGTCGTGCCTCTCTTCACGGCGATTCAGGCCGACGCGCCGGCGCCCAGGCGCGCGCGCATCGTCGGCGCCGTCAATGTGCTGAGCGCGGGGTTGATCGTCATCGGCGTCGCGGCGACCGCCGCACTGCAGAGCAAATTCATCGGCCTCACCGAGCCGGTTCTGCTCGCCGCGCTCGGCGTGCAGACGCTCGGGGCGGCGCTTTACGTTCGCAACTTCGTCAGCCGGTGAGGGGATCGATCAAGGCGTTTTGCGCAGAAATAACCCGAAGGCGCGGGGGCCGTCGCCGACCGCCATTTCGCCTGTGACCTTCAGCGATTGCGCGTCGATGGCGTAGACGTCGTTGGAGAACCAGTTGACGACATAGATCGTGCGCCCATCCGCGCTGGCCTCAAGTCCTTCGGGATATTCGCCGGCCGAAACGCGCCCGACGGGCTGCAAGGTTTCGAGGTCGAAGGCGGAGACCGTTCCGCCATATTGATCGCTCGTAAAGCCGCGCCCGTTCGCCAGGGCGACGACATAGGGCCGCTTTCCGGCCGGCGCGGTTCCGACCAGCTTTTCCGTTGCGAGATCGACGACGGAAACGTCGTTGCTTTCGACATTGGCCGAATAGACCCGTGCGCCTTTGGCGTCGATGGTGACGCCGAATGGATGCGCGCCAACCTTGACCGTTGCTTTAACCTTGAAGGTCGCCGCGTCGATGATCGTGATGGCGTCGTCGTCGCGATCGGCGACGACGATCAGCGCCCCGTCCGGCGATGCCGCGACGCCGGAGGGCGAGGCCCCGACCTCTGCGGTCGCGACGATGGCGCGGGCGGCGACGTCGATCTTATAGATCATCGGCCGATAGAAGCCCGAGACATAGACGAAGGCGCCGGACGGATCGACGGCGACGCCGAGCGGCGTGTCGGGCATCGCGATCTTTGCTTTGATCGTTCGCGAGGCGGCATCGATCACCGAGACGAATTTGCCCTCGGTGCTGGTGACGAAGGCGGTTTCGCCGTCGCGGGACAAAGCGATTCCCGCGGGCTTGCCGTCGACGGCGATGCGCCCCACGCGTTTTTGCGTCGCGAGGTCGAGCACGCTGACGCCGTCGCCATTCTGTTCCGTGATGAAGGCTTCGTCCGCCAGCGCCGGGACACAGCAAAGCGCCAATCCCAGCGCGGCGCAGATTCTTCCAGGGCTTCGCATCGAAACTGCTAGTTGGTCGATTCGATTTTTGTCTTCAGGGCCGCGAGGCTGGTCTTGTAAAGCGCCGTGACGGCCTTGATCGCGGCTTCGTCGCTAAGGTCCGGCGGCGGATCATTGTTGGGGTAGCCGCGATAGAAGGCGCCATGCCATTCGACCGTGCTCGTCTTGCCGTCATCGCTCGGCACGACATCAATTGTGGATGAATAATTATTGACCGGCAGGACCTTCACGTCGTTTTTCGGCACATAATAGGAATAGCTGTATTTATCGGCGTCATATTTCGTGAGCTCCTCGTCGAGGGAGGCGCCATCGCCGAGGTCGAGATGCCGCTTCGCGCCGCCCGGCGCATTGCCGCCTTCGCCGGTCGTCGCCTTGACGGCGGGAACCCAGCTCATATCCTGAAAATTGCCGATGACCGCCCAAACCTTCGCCGGCGGCGCGTTGATTTCGATCGTTTCTGTCACCTTCTGCCGCGTCGGCCCATGGGCCCATGCGGCGCCCGGCAAAGCCGAGACCGTCAAGGCCACTCCAAGCAAAGCAGACTTCAAAATCCCTTGAGCCATTGATTCGCGTCCCTGGTCACACGTTTCCGCCTGCCGGCCGCCAGCACGGCGCGCCGGCCTTTACGCTTCGTCGATGCAAGCCCTATGATCGGCCCGAGTTCCGACCGCTAAGCCCTGTTTCCCGTTGCTGAGATTGAGGTTTTGATGCGTACCGACAGCGCCGAGCCCGTTCGCCTGAAAGACTACCGGCCTCCCGACTATCTGATCGACAAGGTCGATCTCGATGTCAAGCTCGACCCCGCTGCGACCCGGGTCGCCGCGCGCCTCCACATTCGCCCAAATCCCGAGGGGCAGCCGGACGCCGCCCTCGTTCTCGACGGCGACGGCCTCCTCGCCAAGGGGATAAAGCTCGACGGCGCCCCCCTCGATCCGGCCTCCTGCTTCGTTAATCCGGATCGTCTCACCATCGCACGGGCGCCGCAAACGCCCTTCACGCTCGAAATCGAGACAGAAATCGACCCGTCGGCGAACAGCCGCCTGATGGGCCTCTATCGCTCCGGGGCGGCCTATTGCACCCAGTGCGAGCCGGAGGGGTTTCGCCGCATCACCTATTTTCTCGACCGGCCGGACGTGCTCAGCGTCTATACGGTGCGCATCGAGGCTTTGAGGGCCGAGGCGCCGCTGCTTTTGTCCAACGGCAACCGGATCGAGGCCGGGGACCTCGAGAACGGTCGCCATTACGCGATCTGGCGCGATCCATTCCCAAAGCCCTGCTATCTGTTCGCCCTCGTCGGCGGCGACCTCGGCTCCGTTCACGATGAATTTATCACGCGATCCGGGCGCAAGGTCGCGCTTGGCATCCATGTCGAACATGGCAAGGAGCCGCAGGCCGCCTACGCCATGGACGCCCTGAAGCGCTCGATGGCCTGGGACGAGACCGCCTTCGGCCGGGAATATGATCTCGACGTCTTCAATATCGTCGCCGTCTCCGACTTCAACATGGGCGCGATGGAGAACAAGGGCCTCAACATCTTCAACGACAAATATGTCCTCGCCTCGCCCTCGACCGCGACCGACGCCGATTACGCCCATATCGAAGCCGTCATCGCGCATGAATATTTTCATAATTGGACCGGCAACCGCATCACCTGCCGCGATTGGTTCCAGCTCTGCCTGAAAGAGGGCCTCACGGTCTTTCGCGACCATGAATTCTCCGGCGACATGCGCTCGCGCGCGGTCCAGCGCATCGCCAATGTGCGCGCCCTGCGGGCCGCCCAGTTTCCCGAGGACGCGGGGCCGCTCGCCCATAATGTGAGGCCCGAGACCTATCACGAGATCAATAATTTCTACACGGCGACGATCTACGAGAAAGGCGCCGAAATTATCCGCATGCTGAAGGTTTTGATCGGCGACGCGGCTTTCGCCAAGGGCATGGAGCTCTATTTCGACCGCTATGACGGGACGGCGGCCACCGTCGAGGACTTCATCTCCTGCTTCGCCGAGGCGGCTGGCCGCGATCTCGGCGCGTTTTCGCGCTGGTATCATCAAGCGGGAACGCCGCTCCTCAAGGCGGCCGCGACCTATGACGCAGCGGCGCAAACATTGACGCTGGAGCTCGCGCAAAGCTGCAAACCGACTCCCGGCCAGGTTGAAAAGGAGCCCTTCATCATTCCGGTCGCCCTCGGACTTGTCGGGCCTGACGGAGATCTGCCGCTCAAGGCGGACGCCGGGAGCGCAAGCGAAGCGGAGATTTCGCGCGGCGTTTTCGAGCTTGCGACGCACAATCGCAAAATCACCTTCCTCGGCGTGCCGAGCCGCCCGGTCCCTTCCCTGCTGCGCGGCTTTTCGGCGCCCGTGCGGCTTGATTTCGCGGCGAGCGAGCCGGATTTGATCACGCTCATTTCGCGCGACAGCGACAGCTTCAACCGCTGGCAGGCGGCGCAGACCTACGCCAGCCGGCTGTTGCTGCGCTCCGTCGCCAGCATCCGCACGGGCGGCCAGCCGGCGCATGACCAGGGCTTCGTCGACGCGCTCGCGACGGTCCTCGACGACGGCGCCGATCCGGCGTTTACGGCGCAGATGATCGCCTTGCCGAGCGAGGCGGATATCGCGCGGGACGTCGGCGACAACGTCGACCCCGACGCGATCCACACGGCCCGAGACGCCTTGCGGCGCGCCATCGGCAGGGGCCTTTCCCCGGCCCTTCTCGACGCCTATGCGCGTCACGCCCCAAGCGGATCCTATTCGCCGGACGCCGCCGCGGCGGGACGGCGCGCCCTGCGCAATGCCGCGCTCGATCTTTATTGCGCCGGCGATCCCGTCGACGGCGGCCGGCTCGCCGCGCTCCAATTCGAGGCGGCGGACACCATGACGGACGAGATCGCAGCCCTTGGCGCGCTGGCGCAGACGCCGGGCGCCGCGCGGGAAGACGCCCTGCAGACTTTCTACGGCCGCCACGCCAGCGAGGCGCTGGTCATCGACAAGTGGTTCGCGCTGCAGGCGATGATCCCGGCCTGCGATACGCTCGACCGGATCAAACGGCTGATGCGCCATCCGGCCTTCTCGCTCGGCAACCCGAACCGGGTGCGCGCGCTGATCGGCTCCTTCGCGACCGGCAATCAGACGCGTTTCAACGCCCCGGACGGCGGCGGCTATGATTTCGTCGCGGGCATCGTCCTCGATCTCGACGCCAAGAACCCTCAGGTCGCGGCGCGCCTGCTCGCCGCGTTCAAGAGCTGGCGTTCGCTCGAGCCAAATCGGCGTAAGCTCGCCGAAGCCGCCCTGCGCAGCATCGCAAGCCGCAGCGGCCTTTCCGCCGACGTCCAGGACATCGCCGACCGGTCGCTCGGCTGAAGGAGAACTCTCATGAGCGAGCAACTGTGGAGCGCGGTCGACGCCTATATTTGCGGCCTTCTCGCCCCCGCCGATCCGGCGCTCGACGCGGCGCTGGAGGCGAGCGCGCGCGCGGGCCTGCCGCCGATCCAGGTCGCGCCCAACCAGGGCAAGCTGCTGCAACTGCTGGCGCGCCTGACCGGCGCCCGGCGCATTCTCGAAATCGGAACGCTTGGCGGCTACAGCACGATCTGGCTCGCACGGGCGCTGCCGCCGGACGGATGGCTGATCACCCTGGAGGCCGACTCAAAGCACGCCGAAGTCGCCCGCGCCAATTTCCAGCGCGCGGGCCTCGGCGGCAAGATCGATCTTCGCCTCGGACTTGCGCTGGATACGCTAAAGCAGATTTCGGCGGAGAAGCTCGAACCCTTCGATCTCGTTTTCATCGACGCCGACAAGGCCAATATTCCCGCCTATTTCAATTTCGCGCTTGATCTCACGCGTCGCGGTGGGCTGATCATCGTCGATAATGTCGTCCGCAACGGCGCCGTCATCGACGCGACGAGCGCCGATCCCGACATTCAGGGCGTCCGCCAGTTCAACGAGCGCGTCGCCCACGAGCCGCGCGTCAGCGCGACCGCCATCCAGACGGTGGGATCCAAGGGCTATGACGGCTTCGCCCTGGCGTTGGTGACGGGCGACGCCTGAAACGAGCGGATTCCGGGCGCAGAAAACAATCCGGCTATCTTGCTGCTCCTGAACAAGATTTTGCCGCCGCTCGGGCTTCCGCGATGGCAGCCGCCCGGAAACCGTTTGTTTGGCGCCAGCGCCCGCGATTCGCTTTTCCTGCGAAAACCCGTCGCCGCGCGCAAAAATTTACATTCATTTTTAATGAATTTCTCTGGACAAAAAAGCCAAGTCGGAGTCTCATGATTCCTGACTCGGAGAGATGCGGCACATCGCTCCAGTCAGTTTCGAGGGGGCCTGACATGGCGCGTGCAAACGCGGCTGGCGTCGCTGCGGATGCAGGGGCGCAGCCTGAACTTGCCGGGACGGCGGAGCTTTACGCTCCGGCGGCGCGGGGCGTCCTGACGGGCTTCAAATCTCTCGAAATCTGGGTGCGACGCGGCGTTCCGGCGATCGTCGCGCTGATCATCGGCGCGCTTATCGCGACGACGGCGGCGATGTCGCGCGAATCCTACGATCGGACAGTGTCCGACGCCCTGACCGACATCGAGCTTCTCGCCGCGGTCGTCGCCGACGATCTCCGCGATACGCTAAGGCAAACGCCGCCCGGCGACATCGAGACAGCCCTTGCGGACGCCATACCGTCCCGCGCGCTCGCCCGCGGCCAACGGGTTCTCATCGCCAACCTTGCGGGCGACGTCGTCGCCTCCGCTCCCGCCTCGCTCGGCGTCAAAGGCTCGCTCAACGATTATCTCGGCGCCGCGCAGCCCCTCACCATCTTCGCCGAAAAAGCGGGGGTGCTGCGCATCAACCTCGGCGACGGCGCCGATGCGCTCGCGACGGTGCGCACATTGCGAGGGCCGTTCGGACAGGTCGCCATCGTTTACCCCATGGCCGCCGTCGTCGCCGAGTGGCGCGCCAACGCGTTTCGCACCGCTGTTCTTCTCAGCCTCCTGGCGCTCGTCCTCGTCGCCGTCGCCCTCGCCTATTTCTGGCAGGCGTCTCGCGCGCGGGACTCCGACCGCGCCTGCGAGCGCGTGCGCGAGCGCATCGACACCGCGCTAAGCCGCGGCCGTTGCGGGCTTTGGGACTGGGATCTGGCGCGCGGGCGGATCTACTGGTCGGATTCGATGTATCAAATCCTGGGGCTGACGCCGGCCGGAAATTTCCTCTCCTTCGGCGACGTCAACGCGCTGGTGCATCCGCAGGACGGCGATCTCGCCGCCATTGCCGAGATGCTGACGGCGGCCAAGGCCGATTCGGTCGACCATGCTTTCCGCATGCGGAACGTCAGAGGCGAGTGGGTCTGGCTGCGCGCGCGGGCCGAACTCGTGAGGGAGCGGCCGGGATCGACGCCTCATCTCGTCGGCATCGCCGTCGACATCACGGAACAGAAGGCGCTCGCCGAGCGCACCGCCACCGCCGACATGCGCCTCCGCGACGCCATTGAATCCGTATCCGAAGCCTTCGTTCTCTGGGACGCCGACAATCACCTCGTCATGTGCAATTCGAAGTTTCAGAAATTCCATAATCTCTCGAGCGAAGCCGTCGCCGCCGGAACACCCTATGCGCAAGTCATGGAGAGAGGGACGCCGCCGCTCATTCAGGCCCAGACGGCGCTCGGCGAACGGCCGCAGGCGGGCGCGCGCACCTATGAGGCGCGCCTCGGCGACGGGCGCTGGCTGCAGATCAACGAGCGACGCACCAAGGACGGCGGCTATGTCTCGGTCGGCACCGACATCACCGCGCTGAAGCGGCACGAAGAACAGCTGATGGAGAGCGAGCGCCGCCTGATGGCGACCGTCGCGGACCTGCGCAAATCGCGCCAGACTCTCGAATTGCAGGCGCAGCAGCTCGCCGATCTCGCCGAGAAATATCTGGAGCAGAAGGCTGAGGCCGAAACCGCGAACAGGGCGAAGTCCGAATTCCTCGCCAATATGAGCCATGAGCTGCGCACGCCGCTCAACGCCATCATCGGCTTCTCGGAGCTGATGCAGCAGGAGACCTTCGGGCCGCTCGGCTCGCAGAAATATGTCGATTATTCGAGCGATATCAAGCGAAGCGGCGAATATCTGCTCGGCGTCATCTCCGACGTCCTCGATATGTCGCGGCTCGAAGCCGGCCGGGTGCGGCTGCAAAAGAGCGATTTCGAGATCGACGCGGCGGTGGCGGGCGCCATCTCCACGATCGAGCCGATCGCCCGCGAGAAGGGCATTGTGGTCATCGCCGAGAGCCTGCCCGGCAAGCGCATCCACGCCGACCACGCCGCATTGGAGAAAATCCTGACGATCCTGCTTCGCAACGCCGTTAAATTCACGCCGAACGAAGGTCGCATCAGCGTGCGCACACGGCTCATTCAGGGCGCCCTCAATGTATTTGTGCAGGACACCGGCATGGGCATCGCGGCGGCTCCGCTGGCGCGCCTCGGACGCCCGTTCGAGCAGCTCGACGGCGCGCTCGACAATGGCATGAAGGGCTCCGGACTCGGCCTTGCGATCGCCCGCTCGCTGGTCGATCTGCATGGCGGCTCCATGCGCATCCGCTCGACCGTCGGCGCGGGCACCATCGTGCGCGTGCATCTGCCGCAAGCGCGTGATGCGCCGCGCCAGAAGCTATTGCTCGCGACCGCCGCGCCGCGCCGCGCGCAACCGTCCGCGCAAAAACTGCGGGCGTCAGGCCGGGGATAGAATACGCCTGAAAATGGCGCGCGCCTTGCGGCGCGCTTCGCTCAGAGCATCCTCCAGCGCGCTCATGCTCGGCAGCTCGGCGGCGTTGGCGAGGCGGCGCTTCACCGCCTCGCTCGCCGCCCTCGGATCGGCGGCGGGATCAAGCGTCAGCCGCAGCATCTGCGTGACATCGGTCATCAGGCGATGCGCGGAAAGAAGCGTCTGCGCGTCATCCGCCTCGATCAATCCGAGCTTCGCCGCGGTCTCGATCACGACGCAGGTCGAAACATCGATCAGCGATGCATGATCGTGGGCGTGGCGCAGCAGCAGATATTGCGCCAGAAACTCGATGTCGATGAGGCCGCCGGCGGCGAGCTTCAGATCCCATGGATCCTGATCGCCCTTGACGCTCGCGATCAGCTTTCGCATCGCGAGCACGTCGCGTGCGAGGGTTTTTGGAGGCTCGCGCGTCAGCACGGCGCGGATCGCCGCATCCGTCTCTTCGGCGAGCCCGGCATCGCCCGCGATGCAGCGCGCGCGGCAGAGGGCCATGTGCTCCCATGTTTCGGCTGCGCCATTCTGATAATCGATGAAGCTGCGAAGCTGCGTCGCCAACGGCCCCTGATTGCCGGATGGACGCAGGCGCAGGTCGACCTGATAGAGCAGGCCGCGTTTGGTCGCGACAGTCAAAGCCGAGACGAGGCGTTGCGCGACGCGGATGTAGTACTGCACCGCGTGGAGCGGGCGGGCGCCGTCGGATTCCGGCTGCTCGCGATCGAAATCATAGATAAGGATGAGATCGAGATCGGAGGCCGCCGTCATCTCGCGCGATCCGAATTTGCCGAGGCCTAGGATGATCGAACGGCCGCCCGGGACGCGCCCGTGCTCGGCGGCGAAATCGCGCTCGACGAAGGCCAGCGCCGTTTTGACGATGCTCGCCGCCAGCGCCGAATAGTCCCGTGCCGCCTCCGCCGGGCGGATCGCGCCGGAGAGCAGCTTGAGCCCGATCGGAAAGGTCTCCTCCTTGGCCAAATCGCGCAGCGCGTCGAGAAACTCCTCAAGATGCCGCGGCCCGTCCAGCAACCGGCGGGCTCGCGCGTCGAAGCCGCTCTCGTCGATGTGGGATTCGAGAATGCGCGGGTCGATCGTCGCATCGAGAATATGCGGATGATTGATCACCATGCGGGCGAGCCGCGGGGCGCCGCCGAGAATGTCGGCGAACAGCTCGCAGATATGCGGATTGGACTTCAACAGCGAGAACAGTTCGACCGCCGCAGGCATGCGGGCGAGCGCGGCGTCGAAACCGGCGAGCGCGGTGTCGGGATCGCCGGAGCTGGCGAACGCCTGCATGAGGCCAGGCACAAGTTCGGTCAGCACCTCCCGCGCCCGCGCCGTGCGCACAGCGGGCCGGCGGCCGAAATGCCAGCCTCGGATCGTCTCCGCCGCGGCGTGCGCGTCCTTGAAGCCGAGCCGCGACAAGGTTTCGAGCGTCTCCGGATCATCCTCGACGCCGGTGAAGACAAGGCTGCCGACCTCGGCGTCGAGCGCCGGCGCTGATTCGAACAGGCGCGCATAATGATGCGAGACCCTGCCCATGTGGCGCATAAGAAAGATTTCGAAGTCCGCTTCCCGCGTAAAACCGCAAAAGCGCGAAAAACGACGCAGCTCGTCGGCATCGTCCGGCAGGCGCTGGGTCTGTTCGTCGGCGATCATCTGCAGGCGATGCTCGATTTCGCGGAGAACGAGATAGGCCGCGCTGAGGTCGTTCACCGCGTCCTGCGTCACCTTGCCGTCGGCGCCGAGTTCGGCGAGCATTTCGAGCGTGCGCGCGCCGCGCAGGTTCGGCCGCTTGCCGCCGAAGATCAGTTGCTGAGTCTGGACGAAGAACTCGATCTCGCGAATGCCGCCGCGGCCGAGCTTGACGTCATGGCCCGGAACAGTGACCTCGGCGTGGCCGCGCACGGCATGGATCTGCCGCTTCATCGCGTGAATGTCGGCGAGCGCCGCATAGTCAAAATATTTGCGCCAGATGAAGGGCGTCAGGGTTTCGAGAAAAGCGCGGCCGAGCGCGATGTCGCCGGCCGCGGACCGCGCCTTGATGTAGGCCGCGCGCTCCCAGTTCTGGCCGAGCGTCTCGTAATAGCCGTAGGCGGCCGGAAGGGCGACGGCGATTGCCGTCGAGCCCGGATCCGGCCGCAGCCGCAAATCGACCCGCAGCACATAGGAATCGCCGGTGCGCTCCTGCAGCAGCTTCACGAAGCGCTTGGTCAGGCGCACGCAGAGGCTCGCAGGGTCGGCGACGCCGGCGAGCGCCGGCGACTCGGGATCGTAGAAAATCGCGAGATCCACGTCGCTCGAATAATTGAGTTCGAATGCGCCGAGCTTGCCGAGCGCGAGAATAGCGAGCCCGCAGCCGGTCTCGGGCTCGCTCATCGAGGCGAGCTTCAAAGCGCCCGCGCGATGCGCCTCCCGCAGCACGAAGCGCAAGGCCGCCTTGATGAAAGCGTCGGCGGCGTCGGACAGCGCGCGCGTCGCGGCGACGACATCAAAAGCGCCGCCGAGATCGGCGAGCGCGATAAGGAGCGCCGCCTCCTGCCGCGCGAGGCGCAGGGCGCGCATGACGGCGGCCTCATCGGCGGCGGCGGCGCAGGCCGCATGCATTGCCGCAAGACAGCCCTCGAGGCGGGCCTGCGGATCACTCGAAAGGCAGCTTGCGAGGCGGGTCGGGTCGCGGCTCGCCAATTGCCAGAGAAACGGCGAATGGTCGGCGAGCGCTTCGAGCAGAGACTTGACGTGCGCCCCGGCGGCGAGCGGGCGCAGTTCGGCTGCCGCGTCCGAACCGAGAAGCTCATTGACGCGCGCGCGGGCCTTACGTGGATCGGCGAGGCGCGGGGCCTCGCGAAGGCGCCGGTAGAGCGGCGGGGCTTCGGCCGCGCCCCGGCCGGATCGAGCGGTTTTGCGCGCCGCCGCCGGCTTTTTATCCGTCATGCCGCGGCCTCGGGAGGCGGGAGCAGCAGCTGTTGCGCCGCCTCGCGCGAGAGCGCGATAGCGGGCAGCGCGATGACGACGCGAAGGCCCGGCGCATTATCCTCGATCCGCAAGGCGCCGTTGTGCAGCCGCGCCACAGCCGCCGCGAGCGACAGCCCAAGCCCGGATCCAGGACGCGTGCGCGAATTCTCGAGCCGCACGAAGCGGCCCAGCACGCGCGCGCGATCGGCCTCGGCGATGCCCTCGCCTCGGTCGCAGACGCTGATCTCGACCGACGGGCCATTTCGATGCGCCGACAGGAGGACGCTCCTCTCTGCGCCCGCCGCCTTCCCTCCCTTCGCGCCGGCGCCGGCGCCGTATTTCAGCGCATTGTCGACAAGATTTGCGATCGCCTGACCGATCAGCTCGCGGCTGCCGTGAATGATGAGATTCGGCTCCACATCGACGTCGAGCGCAAATCCGCGTTCCTCCGCTGCGGGCTCGTAGAGTTCGCCGACATCCCGCGTGACGAGACCCGCGTCGAAATCGATCATGCCCTCGCGGCCCGAGCCCGCCTCCGCGCGCGCGATGTTCAAGAGAGCGTCGAAAATCTGGATCAGGCGGTCGGATTCCTCGATCACTTTTTCGAGGGCGCCTCGGTAGTCCTCCGAGGTCTTGCCGAATTGGAGCGCCTGCTCCGCGCGCCCGCGCAGGCGCGTCAGCGGCGTTTTCAGATCATGCGCGATGTTGTCGGAGACCTGCTTTAGCCCCGCCATAAGCTCGCAGATGCGATCCAGCATGCCGTTGAGGTTTTGCACCAGCCGGTCGAGTTCGTCGCCGGTTCCGGTGACAGGCAGCCGGCCGGTAAGGTCGCCGGCGACGATTTTTCTGGCGTTGGCATTGATGGCCTCGACGCGATTGAGCACCCGCCGCGCAACCCAAAGGCCGCCAAGCGTGCCGATGCCCACAAGCCAAAGCAGCGAAGTCAGGAGGGCATGGCCGAGGATGTGGCGCAAGCGATCGCCTTCCTCAAGATCGTGGCCGACGAGCAGGCGGAACCCGCCCGGCAGGGCGAAGATGCGGGCCGTCGCGCGCCGCTGTTTGCCGGCGCCGCCCGCCGGCTCATAGGTGGTCTCGACAAGACCGGGGCGCTCCAGCACGCCCGGCGGCAGGCTCGCGATATTGCCTGCGATAGGTTCCCCCGCCGCGGTGGTGACGAGATAGAGATCGGCGCCCGGCCGTTGCGCGCGGGTCTCGACGCTTTGGACGAGGCGGCGGATGCCGCCTTGCGCATATTGTTCGGAGAGGCCGCCGATGTCGGCTTCGACGGTTTGCGCGGTCTGCTGGTCGATCAGCATCTTCACATTGTCGCCGACGCTGTCGAGGACGAGCCCCGCGCCGATCGCCGAGATGACGAGATACGCCAGCGAAATCTTGAAGACCGTGGTGCGGAAAAGCCTAGCGAGAGCCGTCACGGATCATGTATCCCGCGCCGCGAATGGTTTGCAGAAGCGGCGGCTCGAAACCCTTGTCGATCTTGCCGCGCAGCCGGGAGATATGCACGTCGATGACATTGGTCTGCGGATCGAAATGATAGTCCCAGACATTCTCGAGCAGCATCGTGCGCGTCACGACCTGCCCGGCGTGCTTCATCAGATATTCCAGCAGCCGGAATTCGCGCGGCTGCAGCTGGATCTCCTTGCCGTCGCGGGTGAGCTTATGGGCCAAGCGGTCGAGTTCGAGCCCATGCACGCGATAGACGGTCTCCTCCCCTGCCCCGGTCTGCTTGCGCCGCGCCAGAACCTCCGTTCGCGCAAGCAGTTCGGCGAAGGCATAGGGCTTCGCCAGATAATCGTCGCCGCCGGCGCGCAGGCCCTTGACGCGATCGTCGACCTGTCCCAGCGCCGAGAGGATTAGCGCCGGCGTTTCGATTTTTTGCGCGCGAAGACCGCCGATCAGCGAAAGCCCGTCGAGCTTGGGCAGCATCCTGTCGACGATCAGGACGTCGTAATCCTCCTCGCGCGCGCGGGCGTAGCCCTCCAGCCCGTCGCCGACGTGATCGGCGACATGCCCCGCCTCGCGAAACGCCTTGGCCATGTAATTGGCCGCTTCCGAATCGTCTTCAACGATGAGAATGCGCATGGAGGACATATACTCGTTTTCCTAAAAAAACGGCAGGCAAGGAGTTTGACTCCCGGCCTGCCGCATCGTGGAATCCGCTTTCGGGGCGGGGGGCGACCCATCAGCGGACCCGCGAAGTCCGGCGCTTGAAGCTTCAGGACGCCGGATTAGTGGCGACGGCGACGAAACGCGTGCCCTCGCTGCCCTTGACGCGCAGCAGAACGGCTTTGCGGCCATCCTTCTTTGCGTCGGCCAGGATCGACGAGATTTCCGACGGCTTGCTGACCGCGTGTCCGCCCGCCTCCAGAATGACGTCGCCGACGCGAAGGCCCTTCTGCGCCGCGGCGCCATCGGGATTGATGTCGGCGACGACGACGCCATCATTGCCGGCGCCCTGCACGGAGGAAGCGGGCGCGAGCTTCAGCCCAAGGTCGCTCAGCGCGGAATTTTCCGCGAGCGCGGCCGGTTTCGCGTTCGCCTCCTTGTCATCGGGCAGCGAGCCGAGTTTGACGGAGACGGTCTTCTCCGAACCATCGTGCCAATAGAGGAGATCGGCCTTTTTGCCCGGGCCGAGCTGCGCCACCCTTTTGGCGAGATCGCGCGGACCGTCGACGCGTTCGCCGTTGATGCCAAGAATGACGTCGCCCGATTTGATGCCCGCCTCCTTCGCAGGCGAGTTGTCCTGCGCGTCGGCGACGAGAGCGCCCTTGTTGGATTTGAGGCCGAGACTGTCGGCGATGTCGTCCGTCACCGGCTGGATCTGGACGCCGATCCAGCCGCGCGCGACCGAGCCCTTGTCCTTCAGCGTGGCGATGATCGATTGCGCGGTCTCGGCCGGAATGGCGAAGCCGATGCCGACGCTGCCGCCCGACGGCGAGAAGATCGCCGTGTTGACGCCGACGACCTCGCCCTGGGTATTGAAGGTCGGCCCGCCCGAATTGCCGCGGTTGACCGGCGCGTCGATCTGCAGGAAGTCGTCATAGGGTCCGGCGCCGATGTCGCGGCCGCGCGCGGAGACGATGCCTGCGGTCACGGTGCCGCCAAGGCCAAACGGATTTCCGACCGCGATCACCCAGTCGCCGACGCGCGGCGTCGCGCCCGCGAAATTGACGTGCGGATAAGAGCCGGGCTCCTTGATCTTCAGAAGCGCGAGATCGGTCTTCTTGTCGGTGCCGACGACCGTCGCATGAAGCGTCTTGCCCTCGTCGGTGGTCAGGGTCACGTCCGTCGCGTGTTCGACCACATGATTATTGGTCACCACAAAGCCGTCCGACGAAATGATGAATCCGGAACCCTGCGCCTGCTCCACATGCGGTTTGGCCGGGCCGAACTGGTGCGGCGCGCCCTGCTCGCCGAAGCGCTTGAAGAAGCGCTCGAGCGGATCGCCCGGCGCAAGGTGCGGGATCTGCCCCTGGCTGGGACTCTCGTCGTCCTCGCTATCGCTCGCATCCGCGGTCTCGGAGATCTTGACCTTGACCGAAACCACCGCGTCGCGGACATGATCGACGACGTCGGCGAAAGACACTGGAGAGACGGCGGGCGCCTGCGTCGCGGCGGGTTGAACCGCGGCCTCGGCGTGCGCTTGGTGCGGCGAAGTGAGGCCATTGGTCAGCGCTCCGGCCAGAGCGGCGGCCCCGACGGCGCCAAGCAGCGCGGCGCGAAGCCCCAGGCGGCGGCCCGGCGGCGTTTTCTGGTCGGACCCGTTAGGCAAAGGAAGAGCCATTGATCGATATCTCCATCATGGACGTTTCAAAATCACTTCGGCTGTGGGACCGAGCTTCCCGATAAAGATGGGTTCGCTTGGCTTACGCCGCTGTTTCGGCAAGATGAAACTTACGTAAGGTTTACGGCGACCTTACCGACTCGAAGCGCCGCGCCGATGCGCCAATCGCGCCCGCAGGATCAAGCGTCCGCCAAACGCCGGCCGCGCAGCGAAAACGAGGCCCCGCGGGGCCAGCTGCGAGAGCGTTTTCGAGCGGGGCGGATGCCGGTTCGCGTGAAGAAAACGCGATAAAACAAAATGTTAGATCTGTTTTTCGACACCATGGGATCGAAAAATGATCGAGACGCCAGCTCGCCGCCCGAAGCCTGCGCCGACTCTTTGACCTAATCGCGGAAGAAATCGGGTCAGAACCCGTTTCCGGGCGGATTGCCCTGCGGCGCGCTACGGCCGTTCGGAATGTCGGCCGGGGGAAACAGCGCGTCGGGATCGGTTGAGGGACGCCGCGGTCGCGGCGCGGCGAATCCAGGCGGCGGACCGACTTCGACGGGACCTGAGCTTTGTGGCGCCTGGGTCCGAGGCGCCGGGCTTTGGCTTGGCGAGAGCGGGCTTTCAAGCGGCGCCTCGCCGAAATCGTCGACTGGCGGCTTCGGCGTCTGCGGCTGCACGCGCCGCGGCTTTGCGGCGGGCTTCTTCGGCGCCGGGCTGGCGTTTGGCGGCGGCGGCGGCGAACTAGGCTCGGCCGCGCCCGCCTCGGGTGTGGCGGCGATGGTTTCGCCCGCGCCTTTGCAATCGGTCAGCCAAATATCATAAACCGGATGTTCGATACCGTGGAGGCCGGGGCTCGCAGCGAACATCCAGCCGGAAAAAATCCGCTTGTACTCGTTTTTCGCGTCGACCTCGTCGACTTCGACGAAGGTGATCGTCTGCGGAGCCTCGGTCGCCGGGCGCGTGTAACAGGCCCGCTCGGTGATCTGGAGCGTGCCGAACTGCACCGTCTCGTCGGTGGCGACCTCGAAGGAGATGATTCGCCCGGTGATCTTATCGAGGCCGGTAAAGATCGCGCCCGGGTGGCTGATCTTGTCGGCGAACGCGCCCGCCTGCGGCGTCAGCGCCGCCAGCGTCAGGAGGGCGGCGCGAAGACAGGCGCGCCAATAGCCGCGCGGCCGCAGCCGGATCAGCCGCGGCCGGAGCATGAGACGCTCGAAATGCGGTTGTGCTGCCAGAACGGAACCTCAGCCTTCCGGCGTCCAGGCGTCGTAGTCGCCGGTCGCTTTTGGACGGGCGTTGGCGCGCAGCGTGGAGCCCGGCGGGCGCCAGGCTTCCGGCGTGCCCGTCAGATTGGGCAGATGCGGCAATTGCCAGTCGCGCGGTTTATAGTCCTCCTGCGTCGGCGGCGTATCGACCGTGTGGTGGAGCCAGCCGTACCAGCCGGGCGGCGTCGTCGAGGCCTCGCTGACGCCGGCGTAAATCACCCAGCGCCGCTCGAAGCCGAGCGCCGGGTCGATTTTCTTCGCGCGGTAATAGATATTGCCGAACTCGTCCTTGCCGACGGCCTCGCCATGCAACCAAGTGTAAAACATGGTGTTCAACGTCTGACCGTTCCACCAGGTGAAGATCAGGGTGAGCCATTTCATCGGCGGCGCTTTCGGCTTTGCAGACTTCGTCACGTCAGGCCGCCTTTATGGCTGGCGAGAGCCGCGCTGTCCAGCCTGACGCGGCGTCGCATCGTCGCGAGGCCCGCGGGGCGCGCTCCGGCATCGATTCGCCTTGACCTAAACAGGAGTTCTCCACAAGCCTCGAATTGCTGTGATTCTTCGAATTTTTTGTTTGTTCCTCGATCAAATGTGTACGACATTTACCGCACCTTAATCGCTTACCTACTATATCTAGTGCTAATAAGGCCAGGGACACGAAAATGCAGATCGCGCGCCGCTACACCAAAGAAGGTCGGTCCCCCTATGCGGGACTGGAGTTTCGCTCGACCAATAGCGAGATCCGCAACCCCGACGGATCGGTCGTGTTCGCGCTCGAAGGCATCGAAGTCCCGGCCGCCTGGAGCCAGGTCGCGTCCGACGTTCTCGCGCAGAAATATTTCCGCAAGGCCGGCGTCCCGGCCCGCCTCAGGCGAATCGAGGAAAACGCCGTTCCTTCGTTCCTCTGGCGCTCCGAGCCGAATGAAGCCGCGCTCGCGGCCCTGCCCAAGGCGGAGCGTTACGTCTCTGAAATCTCGGCGAAACAGGTGTTCGATCGCCTCGCCGGAACCTGGACCTATTGGGGCTGGAAGGGCGGCGCCTTCGATACGGAATCCGACGCGCAGGCGTTTTTCGACGAGCTGCGCTTGATGCTGGCGAAACAGATCGCCGCGCCCAATTCGCCGCAATGGTTCAACACCGGCCTGCATTGGGCCTATGGCGTCGACGGCCCCGGCCAGGGCCATTATTACGTCGACTTCGAGACCGGAATCCTCACCGCCTCGAACTCGGCCTATGAGCATCCCCAGCCCCACGCCTGTTTCATCCAGTCGGTGAAGGACGACCTCGTCAACGAGGGCGGCATCATGGACCTGTGGGTGCGCGAGGCGCGCCTGTTCAAATATGGCTCGGGCACGGGCGCCAATTTCTCGTCGCTGCGCGGCGAGAACGAGAAGCTTTCGGGCGGCGGCAAGTCCTCCGGCCTCATGTCCTTTTTAAAAATCGGCGACCGCGCCGCCGGCGCGATCAAATCTGGCGGCACCACCCGCCGCGCCGCCAAAATGGTGGTGGTGGACGTCGATCATCCCGACATCGAGGCCTTCATCGACTGGAAGGTCAAGGAAGAGGAAAAGGTGGCCATGCTGGTCGCCGGCTCCAAAATCCTGCGCAAGCATATGAAGGCCGTGTTCAAGGCCTGCGTG
>JBKQMI010000109.1:0-3606 GCA_052146775.1 Methylocella sp.
TTTGTATTACATCACAATATTACGCGACCTAAGCTCAATAAACAGTATGCGCCACAATTGTGGCAAAAACCATGATATGTGTGGCGTATTTCATAAAACAAGCTTCATAAACAAAATTTCATGAAACTATACAGAGGCAGTCTTATCTATACATTTGGCGCACGAACCGTCGCGATTTCTCGCTAAATCAGTAGAATTAGGCGCGAACGCCGCGCGGCGCGATGGTGAGCCGCGACGCATCAAGCGATGCCCGCGGTCAGCCGCCACGGCTCTATCGGGATTTTTAAGCTGTTCCGTTTTGGGCGGCGCGTCCGCCGATTTACATCCCGGCCCGGCTGCGCGAGGCTTCTTGCGTCGCCCTGGCCGCCGGCGGAAGGCCGTCAGCGCCTGCCACGCGGACAGAATCGCCAGACTGGAGGGCCTCCTGCGGGCTGTCGACAAGCCGATCCGCGATGTTCAGCCCGGAGCGGATCTCAACATTGTCGCCGAGGTTGCGCCCGAGCGTAACCTTCTTCAGTTCGACCTTGTCCTCGTCGTTCACCGCCGCCACGCTCATGCCATGTGGACCGAAGACCAGCGCGGTCGCGGGGATGCGCAGCGTGTCCGGATCGGACGGAATGTGAAAATGGACCTCGGTGAACGCGCCGGGCCATAATTCTCCGTCCGGATTGGCCGCCCGCAGCTCCACCAGGGCGGTTCGCGAATTTTCCGCGATTGCGTTGGACGTCGAAACAAGAGTCGCCGCGAAGGTCTTTTGCGTGCCGGGCAATTCGAGCGTCGCCTCAAGCCCCGGCTTCATGTCGGAAAGATAGGCCTGCGGGACCTCCACATAGATGCGCATCTCGTGAATGTCGGACACCTGAAATAGAGGCTTGCCGGATTTGCCGCCCGCGTTGACGAGATCGCCGATATCGACTGAACGCGCCGTGACGATGCCGTCGAAGGGCGCCTTGATCTGCTCGAATTGCGTCAGCTCCTCCAGTCGCCCGACGGCGGCTTGCTGGGCCTCCACGTTGGCGCGGGCGACGTCGAGCGCGGCGACGCGGGAGGCCAGCGTCAGCCGGTCCGTGTCGCCCTGCTGCTCGCTGGTCCAGCCCTGCGCGACGAGGCGTGAAGTCCGCTGGTCAGTCACCCGGCCGAGATCCTCGTTCGCCTGCGCTTGCTTGACCGCCGCCTGCAACTGGACCAGCTGCGCCTTCGCCTGGGCGAGCTGCTGATCGAGATCGGGCGCCGCGATCACGGCGAGGGCGTCGCCCTTCTTCACATGAGCGCCGATATCCTTGTACCAGGCGGTGATGTAGCCGCTGGCGCGGGCGTAGATGGAACCCGTATAGAAAGCGCTGACATTGCCCGGAAGAACCAGATCCTCCTCGCTCGGACCGCGTCGCGGCTCGATCAGTCGAACCGACTGGATCGCCTGTTCGTCGGTCCAGGAGGCAAGCTCCTGATTGCTTTTGGCGCGATCCATGATGCCGAACGCCGCAAGCCCCGCCGCAGCCGCGCAGATGACGGAGCCGGCCAGCAAAACGCGGCTCGGGTTGATTCTTCTAAAGTTTTCCGGCGGATTCATGGGTGTCTCAGGCATGTGAAAAACCGGAAAGAGAACCAGCGGCCTCGGCGGATGCGGACGTGCGCCGATGGACGATGCTGAACAACGTCGGGACCAGAAAAAGGGTTGCGCAGGTCGCAAATAGCAGCCCGCCGATCACGGCGCGTCCCAGCGGCGCATTCTGGCCGGCGCCGAGCGCCATCGGCGCCATGCCGATGATCATGGCGAGCGCCGTCATCAGCACGGGGCGAAACCGGGTCGCCCCCGCCGCCATGGCGGCGCTCAGCGCGTCAAGTCCTTCCGCCAGCTGTTCACGCGCGAAGCTGACGACAAGGATGCTGTTGGCGGTCGCCACGCCCATGCACATGATCGCGCCGGTCAGCGCCGGGACCGAGAGCGTCGTGTGCGTGAGGAAGAGCATCCAGACGATCCCCGCCAAGGCTGTCGGAAGCGCCATGACGATGACGAAGGGGTCGAGCCAGGATTGAAAGTTGACGACGATGACGAGGAAAATCAGGACGATCGCGAAAGCGAGGCCCGCATATAGCTGCTGGTAGGCGTTCGCCATCGTAATGGTCTGGCCGCGAATGATGACGCTCGCGCCTTTTGGCAAATCGGCGCGCGACTGGTCGATGATCTTTTGCACGTCCGCCGCGACGCCGCCGAGATCGCGGCCCTGCGTCGTTGCGTAAATATCGATCGTTGGCCGAATATTGTAATGGGTGACGATAGCGTCCACCGGCTCCGGAGATACTGTTGCGAGGCCGCCAAGCAACTGGGTCGATTGGGGCGTCGATAGCGGCATGTTCTTGAGGGCGCCGAGCGAGTCCATATCATATTGCGGCGCCTGGATGGCGACCGGATAGGACACGCCATTTTTCGGATTGAGCCAATATGTCGGAGCGATCTGGGCGCTGCTCGCCAACGTATCCTGCAGGCTCGTCGCGGCATCGCGTTCGCTCAATCCGACGACGCCCGCCAAGGAGCGATGGAAATCAACGCGCAACGCGGGCGACTGGAAGGCTTCCTCGATGCGCGGATCGGCGATGCCCGGAACGCGGCGAATCTTTTCGAGCAGATCGTTGGCGAAGACCCGCGTTTCGCCGAGATCGTCGCCGACAATCTGAACGTCGAGCGGCGCGGGCGCGCCAAAGTTGAGGATCTGACTGACGATATCGGCCGGGAGGAACGAGAATGTCGCGCCGGGAAAAACCCTCGGCAGCTGCTCGCGCAAAATCTTGACGTAGCTCGCGGCCGGCGTCTTCCCGCTTTTCAGGGAGATCATGATGTCGGCGTCCTCGACGCCGATTGTTCCCGAGTTTCCATAGGAAATATTCGTGCCGCTGACCGGCATTCCGATATTGTCCACGATGCTTTCGAGCCGGCCCGGCGGGATGATCGCGCGCACGGTATTTTCGATCGAATCACTGAGCGCGGTCGTTTCCTCGATCCGCGTTCCGGTCTGCGCCCGCACATGGATCTTGATGGCGTTTGAATCGAGGGCCGGAAAGAAATCCTTCCCCAGGAATGGCGTCAGAGCAAGCGACAGCGCCGTCGCGCCCATGAACGCCGCGACGAGCCAGATGCGGCGTTCGAGAGCGAGGTGCAGCAGGCCGACATAGGCCTCGCGCGCCTGTTCGAACCGTCGCTCGAAGCCGCGCTGAAAGCGGACCGGCAGCGTCGGCTTCACTGTTGAAGAGTCGGCCGGCGCCGCGCCATGAGAAGGGTCGGCGCGATGCGGCTTGAGAAGATAATTGGCCATTGTCGGCACCAGCGTGCGCGACAGGACATAGGACGCCATCATGGCGAAGACGACGGCTTCGGCGAGTGGACGAAAGAGAAAGCCGCCAACCCCGCCGAGGCCAAACATCGGCACGAAGGCGATGCAGATGCACGCCAACGACACAGTCGCCGGCACGACGATCTGCCGCGCCCCATCCATAATCGCCGTCTTCACTGGCTTGCCATGCTCTAGATGCCAGTTGATGTTTTCGATCGTGACCGTCGCGTCGTCGACCAAAATGCCAACGGCGAGCGCGAGACCGCCGAGCGTCATC
>JBKQMI010000110.1:0-30657 GCA_052146775.1 Methylocella sp.
GCCGGACCTCGCGTCCAGCGCGCTCAACTATCATCGCTCGCCCCGGCCCGGTAAGCTCGAAATCCAGGCGACGAAGCCGCTTGGAACCCAGCACGACCTTTCGCTCGCCTATTCGCCCGGCGTCGCCGCCGCCTGCCTCGCCATCGCCGCCGATCCGGCCGAGGCGGCCGAGTTGACGATCCGGCAGAACCTCGTCGCCGTCGTGACCAATGGAACGGCGGTGCTCGGCCTGGGGAATATCGGACCGCTCGCCGCCAAGCCCGTCATGGAAGGCAAGGCGGTCCTCTTCAAGAAATTCGCCGGCATCGACGTGTTCGACATCGAAATCGCCGAGAACGACGTCGACCGGCTGGTCGATATCGTCGCTTCACTTGAGCCGACCTTCGGCGGGATCAATCTCGAAGACATCAAGGCGCCGCAGTGTTTCGAGGTCGAGCGGAAGCTGCGCGAGCGCATGTCGATCCCGGTGTTCCACGACGATCAGCATGGCACGGCGATCATCGTCGGCGCCGCCGTGCTGAACGCCATGGAGCTGACCGGCAAGCGTCTCGAAAACGTCCGGATCGTGAGTTCGGGCGCGGGCGCCGCGGCGCTCGCCTGCATCGATTTCCTCGTCGAACTCGGCGCCAGGCCCGAGAATATATTCATCACCGACGTCGAGGGCGTCGTCTACAAGGGCCGCGCCGCGATGAACGAGCGCATGGCGATCTATGCGCGCGACACCAATGCGCGCCGACTCGACGACGTGATCGGCGGCGCCGACGTGTTCGTCGGCCTCTCCGCCGGCGGGGTGCTCACCCCCGAGATGGCGAAGAAGATGGGGCCGCACCCGCTCATCATGGCGCTCGCCAATCCGACGCCCGAGATCGAGCCCGAGGCCGCCATTCTGGCGCGTCCCGACGCAATGATCTGCACCGGGCGTTCGGATTATCCGAACCAGGTCAACAACGTCCTCTGCTTTCCGTACATCTTCCGCGGCGCGCTTGATGTGGCCGCCTCGACCATCAATGAGGCGATGAAGCTCGCCGCCGTGCGCGCCATCGCGGAGCTGGCGCATGAGCCGCCCTCTGACGTCGTCGCGCGGGCCTATGGCGGCAAGACGCGCCACTTCGGCGGCGACAGCCTGATCCCCTCGCCGTTCGATCCGCGCCTCATTCTGCGCATCGCGCCCGCCGTCGCAAAGGCCGCGATGGCGACGGGCGTGGCGAAAAAGCCGATCGTCGATTTCGTCGCCTATCAGGAGACCCTGTCGCGCTTCGTGTTCCGCTCCGGCTTCATCATGAAGCCGCTGATGCAGGCCGCCAAGACCGATCCGAAGCGAGTCATTTACGCGGAGGGCGAGGACGAGCGGGTGCTGCGCGCCGTGCATACCATCGTCGAGGAAGGCATCGCGCGGCCGATCCTGATCGGACGTCCCCTGGTGATCGGCTCTCGCCTCGAACGGTTTGGCCTCTCGGTCCGGCCAGGGCGCGATTTCGCTCTGGTCAATCCGCAGGACGATCCGCGCTATCGCGACTATGTCGCGACCTATCTCGAACAGGCCGGCCGCAGGGGCGTCACGCCCGACGCCGCGCGCACGCTGGTGCGCACCAATTCGACGGTGATCGCGGCGCTCGCGCTGAGACGCGGCGACGCCGACGCGATGCTATGCGGCCTCGACGGGCGCTTCGCCTCGCGTCTGCGCCACATCCGCGACATTATCGGATTGGCGCCCGGCGTCACCGATTTCGCGGCGATGAGCCTGATGATCACCACCAAGGGCGCCTTCTTCATCACCGACACCCATGTGAAGCACGATCCGCAAGATTTCGAGATCGCGGAGACAGCGCTGATGTGCGCCCGCCATGTCCGCCGCTTCGGCCTCGAACCGCGCATCGCCCTCGTGTCGCATTCGGACTTCGGCACGGATGATGCGCCATCCTCGCTCAAGATGCGCCGGGCGATGGAGATTTTGCGCGCCCGCGCGCCGGACCTCGAAGTCGACGGCGAGATGCAGGCGGACACCGCTTTGTCGCAGGCGATCCGCAACCGCGTGCTGCCGTCTTCGCGTCTCACGGGCGAGGCCAATGTTCTCGTCATGCCCAGCCTCGACGCCGCCAACATCGCCTATACGATGACGATGATTGTGGCGGACGCGCTGCCGGTCGGCCCGATCCTCATCGGCGGCGCAAGGCCGGCGCATATTCTGATGCCGTCGACCACCGCGCGGGGCATCGTCAATATGACGGCGGTCGCGGTCGCCGAAGCGCAGGGCGAGGCCCGGCAGACCGCCGCCCTGGAGAAGGCTGAGCTTTAAAAATCAGATGTCTTCAGGCGGCGATGCGACGCGGCGAGAGAAACTGAGCGCAAGCTGGAAGAGGCCGAGAGCGATGACTTCAAGCTCATGCGCGAAGGGCCTCATCCCACTTTTCGCATCAATCCTGACAATGGCTTCGGCATTCGCCGCTGAGGCCGATGAGGAGGTCTACAAATTACTCGGCCATCTGGGTTCCGCGCGGATCGGCATGACGCTTGACATAAAGGATGGGACGGTCGAGCCGGGAAGCCACTATTTTTATGCTGCGCACCTCAAGGACATTCCGCTAACAGGCGCCGCGACGGCGGCGGGTTCAGGCGAAATCATCGCAACGCTGCACGAGCCGGGCGGTCCGATCATCACCTTGCGCTATCGAGACAAAGGCGGGCATCCGGCCGAGTTTCTCTATACGAGCAACGACCTGTCCGGCGCCTGGACATTCGATGGCGAAACTCTTCCCGTGACGCTCAGTCAGACTGAAGCTTTCACCGGTCCTTTGCCGGAGCGCGTTTACGCGGAGGTGACCGATGAAAGCGACGAGAAGTTCGAGGCGCGCGTGCAAGGATTCAGAAACGCCGTTCTCTCCAACGATCGCATCGCGGCGGCCACATATGTTGATTTCCCGCTCGAAGTAAATTCGTCGCCCGGACATACGATAATGATCAACACTTCGCGCGAATTGGAGGCGGAATGGAGCGCCGTCTTTTCAAAGGCGTGGATCAAAGCCGCCGCCGACGCAATTCCGCACGATCTGTTCGTCAGGGATGGAATGGCGATGTTGGGGAACGGAATTGCGTGGTTTGGAGCCAAAGGCGTGAAAGTGGTGAACGCCCAATGAGCGGAAGCAAGCGCCGCATCTGGGTCGCCGGCCATCGCGGCATGGTCGGCTCGGCGCTTATGCGCCGGCTCTCGCGCGAAGACGCCGAGCTTCTGACCGTCTCGCGCGAGGCGCTTGACCTGCGCGATCAATCCGCCGTTCGCGCCTGGGTCGCGGGCGCGGCGCCGGATGCGATCATCCTCGCCGCCGCCAAGGTCGGCGGGATCCTCGCCAACGCCTCCTCTCCGGCCGATTTTCTCGTCGACAATCTCGTCATCGCGGCCAATGTCATCGAGGCGGCGCACCGCGCCAATGTCGAGCGCCTCGTCTTCATCGGATCCTCCGCCATCTATCCGAGACTGGCGCCCCAGCCAATGCGCGAAGACTCGCTTCTCACCGGTCCGCTCGAGCCGACGCACGAGTGGTACGCCATCGCCAAGATCGCCGGCGTCAAGATGTGCGAGGCCTATCGGCTCCAGCATGGGCGGCGCTACATCGCCGTGCTGCCCTGCAACCTCTATGGCGTCAACGATCATTTCGATTCTGCGACGAGCCATGTGCTGCCGGCGCTGATCCGCAAATTCCACGAGGCGAAACAGGCCGGCTCCAGCGAGGTCGTCGTCTGGGGCAGCGGGACGCCGCTGCGCGAATTCCTCTATGTCGACGATCTCGCCGACGCCATCGTCTTCCTCATGGATCGTTACGACGAAACCCCGCCGATCAACTGCGGGGCGGGCGCCGACCTCACCATCCGGCAGCTTGCCGAGACGATCGGCCGCGTGGTCGGATTTACCGGCGCGCTCGTCTTCGATAGCACGAAGCCCGACGGGCCGCCGCGCAAGCTGATGGATTCGAGCAGGCTCCTGGCGCTCGGGTGGCGGCCGAAGATGGCGATCGAAGACGGCGTCGCCGAAGTCTATCGCTGGTACCTTCGGGAAAATGCCGGCGAATGCGGCAAGATTTAGGAACGCCCGGAAATCCAGATAAAGGATTGCGCCCAGACCATCGCCGCGCAAGGTTGCGGCGATAGAGCTGAGGCGCCGGCGGATCGACGAGGATGAGGAAAAGTGGGTTGCCTTTCCGCCCGCCCCCCGTTCTAAACCGTTGGAAGCGATCGCGTTCAGGATTCTGGATTGGCCGGAATCCGAAATCATCGTGATCTGGCGCGCCCGGCCGGAGATTTGGGGCAATCGAATCGAATTGGGATGCCAGGATCCGTCGCAAAGGCCAGGATCCGCAGCGAGCCGCTTCCTCTGTGGCGCGCTAAGTTTTTGTTTTAACGCGACTTGCTCGCTTGGGACGCAGAGCGCGCACCTTGAACGCGCTGCGTTCTTGCTGTATCAGTCCGTATGGTTCGGTTCCGTCCTGCACCCGCGCGCCGCGATCTTGAAAAGCGCATGGCTGTTCTCCTCTCTTTTTGACAAGCGGTCGCCATGTTCGTCGCGCTCGGTTTTCTCCTCGGACTCATCGCCCTCGCGTCGGCGGCGCCCATTGTCGATGGCGCCGTCCTGTTGTCGTCATTCCCGCCCTTCCTCGCCGCCGGCGGCCTTTTCGCGATCGCGCTCAAGATGCCGAGCTTCGAGGCGCAGCGCTTCGGCGCGCTGGTCCGGCCGCTCGTCATCGGCGCGGCGATTCCGGCGCTGTTCATGCTGTTGCAGATGGCGCCCGCGCCCTCCGGCCTCGCACACCCCGTTTGGGCGAGCGTCAGGGCTGGCTTCTCGACACCGGTCGCCGGAAGCATCAGCGTCGACATCGGCGCCACGGCGCTGGCGCTGCTGCGCTATCTGACCCTCGTCGGCGCAATGCTGTTGGCGATCGCGGCGACGATCAATCGGGATCGCGCCGAAATCGTGCTGATTGCGCTGACGGCCGCGGCCACCGCGATCTCGCTCGCCCAGCTCGCGAGCGAAATTTTCGGCGGCCCGCGCACGCCTCTGCGCGAGGAGGCCTTCGACTGCGCCTCTATTGGGGTCACTCTGGCCGCGGCCTGCGCCACCCTCGTCCTGGAGCGCCACGAGACGCGGCGGGCGAAGTTCGGCTTGCGCGACGCCAAATTCGTCTACCCCATGCTGGCGGCGCTCGCCGCATTTGTGATTTGCGCGGCGGCTTTGGGCGCCGCGCGGTCAGGATCGCTGATCTTTGCGGCATGTTGCGGTCTTGGAATGTTTTGCGCCGTTTTCCTGGTGCGCCGGCTCAATCTTGGCCGGTGGGGCGCGATCGCGATCGGGGTGACCGCGAGCGTAATCGTCATCGCTCTGGCGAGCGGCGCGGCCGGCACCAATCCCGACCCCCGCCTCGCCTTTGTAAAAAAAGACCCGGCGACGATCGAGTTGACGCAGCGCATTCTCGCCGACGCGCCCTTTTTCGGCGATGGAGCGGGCGCCTTTTCATCAATTCTCCCAATCTACGAATTCGGCGATTTCGATGCGAAAGAGCGAAGCGCCATGACCGCCGCCGCGAAGCTTTCGATCGAAATGGGCCGCGTCGCGCTGTGGGCCGCCCTGATCGCCGCGATGGTCGCGGTTGTCGCGTTGCTCCGCGCGTCGGTGCGGCGGGGCCGCGATTCCTTTTACGCCGCGGCGGCCGCCTCGTGTCTCGTTTCGCTGATCGTTCTCGCTTTCATCAATGTCAGCCTGTTCGGCGCGACGCTTCCCGTTCTGGCGGTGATCATCCTGGGGCTTGGAGTTGCGCAATCGCAGAGCCGCACCGCAGTTCCCCGGCGCGACCCGCCGATGTTCGAGCCGGGCTGATAGCGCGGGGCGGCGGCGCTTGCGCTGCCCCGGGCGCAAAGCCAGGCCCGCGCACAAACTCCAGATTCCGACCGCTGATTTTTCCGCCGCCCGCGAATAGAGCGTTTTCGAGCGAAGGGATGCCGGTTCGCGTGAAGGAAATGCGATAAAACAAAATGTTAGAGCCGTTTTTTTGATTCCATGGGACCGAAAAGTGCTCTAAAGTTTGAGGCGTGCGATGAGAGACATTTCCTCATCCATTATGCGCTTATACAAAAATAGCGGTGAGCCACCGATTCGATTTGGGGGCGACCCGCGAAACCTTCGTAAAGCATCCCCATCTATCATCCAGAACACACGATTAGCCGGAACCCGGTCGCGCGGTTCTGTCTCTTCAAGCCGGACGAAGCGCCATTTCTACAGTCTGACAGGAAAGTGAACTTCATGTCGTCGCATGTGAATCGAAGGAAGGCTGATCTCGTCGCCAAAGCCATTGTCGCGGCGGCCCTTTCGTTGACCGCGTCGCAGGCGCTGGCCCAGCGCGCGGACGGACCTTTCGCAGACCTTTCCGGCTATTGGACCGGCGGCGGAACCATCGCCATGTCGAATGGCTCAAGCGAACGCATACGCTGCAAGGCGACATATGCAGTCAATGACACGGGCAAGGCGCTCAACCAGAGCATTCGCTGCGCCAGCGATAGCTACAGGCTGGAAATCACCAGCAACTTCACAGTCAATGCGGGCGTCGTCGCCGGCGCCTGGACCGAGGCGACCCGCCATGTATCGGGCAATCTTTCAGGCCGCGCCTCCGCCTCCGAAATTCAGGCGCGGGTCGATGGACCAGGCTTTTCCGCCGGGCTCGATGTGCGATTCCATGGCGACAGACAGTCTGTCTCGATCAGGCCGACGACGGGCACCGACGTCGCCAATGTCAGCATCACCCTGCGCAAGGGATAAGCCTATCCGGCCTTGCCGGCCTGCCCGCTCCGCCGCGCCGCAAGAGCATCCGCCGTGCGGCGAAGGAACGTCGCGCTCGGCCGCAGGATCAAAAGATCGGCGGTCAACGCCATTATCATCGCGAAGGCGCTGAGCCACCCGAACAGGCGCAGCGACGGCAGGTTGGAAAGCACCGTCAAGGCGAGACCGCAGGCGAGCACGATCGAAGTTAGGATCAAGGCCGGGCCGACGAGCACCGTCGCCCGCTCCACCGCAAGCGCGTAATCCTCGCCCGAATCAGCCTCGATCCGCAGCCTGTTAAGGAAGTGGATCGTTGCGCTGAGGCCAAGGCCAAAGGAGACGGTCAGGGCGACGACGCTGGCGAATTGCAGCCCCTGCCCCGTCGCGGCGAGCAAGGCGCCCGATGCGACGACAGGGAAAATTCCCGGCAGGATGCAGACAAGCGCCACCACGACCGAGCGGAAGGCGAGGCCGATGAAGGCGGCGACGAAGAAGAACTCGATCGTCAAGCCGCGCGTCAGCTTTCTGATCATGGTGGCGCTGTTGCGCGCCGCGATCGCCGAGAGGCCGGTCACCGACATCTTGTAGCCGGGGAATTCGGCGCGCAGACCCTGTAGCGAATGGTCGATCGAATCGACGATTGGCAAAAGCTTGCTGGCGTCGACGTCGGGAACCCTCGCCGAGACGACGACCGCGTCCTGTTTCGCATCGATGAAGCGCCGCGTCAGATGCTCGGGCAGAAGATCGACGTATTTCTGCAAGGTAGCGACGTTGGAGTCGCCGAGCTTTTCGCTGAGCCAGCGGCGCAGCGTCTCGAGCGACCAGACATTGCCGACGCCCGGCTGACGCTCGACGATGGCGTGAACCCTGGCGATAACGTCGAGCGTTTCGGGCGCGTAAAGCGACGCGCCTTTCGGAAACTCGATCAGCACGTCGATCGGATTGGAGCCGGTCAGCTTCGTGTCGAGACTGTGGCTGGCCGACACGGCCTGCTCTTTGTCGGGCGCCTGGTCGGCGAGGCGATAGCGCGGTTGCAAATTGATGAAGACGCCGGCCAGAACCGCGACGACAAGCAGGCCGACGAGACTGTAGACTCCCGGGCGTCGCACCATGCGCGCCGCGATCCAGAAGCAGAAGCCGCGCAAGGCCTCGACGCCGAAATCGCCGCGCCGGCCGACCACCGCCAGCGACCCCTCATGACGCAACAACAGAACGCCGAGCAGCGGCAGCATCAGCAAAACGGTGAAGAGGGCGATCAGCGTTGCGACGAGGCCGGCCTCGCCGAAGGCGCGGATCAAATCCGAGCTCGAGAACAGGAGGGCGGTGAAGGACAGCGCCGCCGTCGCATGGGTCAGGACGCAGGCTGGACCCACGATGAGGATCGCATTGCGCAAAGCCTCGTATTTGCTCTGGCCGGCGAGGATGCGGTCGCGCGCGGCGAAGGTCAGCTGCATGCTGTCGGAAAAGCTGATGACCATGATCAGCGGCGTCATCACGTTGAGAAACATGTTGAGCCGGAAATCGAGCCAGCCAAGGGCGCCGAGCGCCAAAAGAATGGCGATCAGCGGCGGCCCGGCCGCAACGATCATGAATGAAATGCGCCGGAAGAACAGGATGGCGATGAGGCAGCCGGCGATGAAGCCGGTCACGTTGTAGACCATCCGGTCGCGCTCGACCGCAGTGCGGATCTCGAGCTGCATGACCGGAACGCCGGAGAGCTCGGCCTTGAGTCCGGCGCCCGCCAGATCATCCGCCATCGTCTTGCGGATCTCCCCCACGGCCGCGTCGAGCCCCTTGCCGCCGACGATCTTCGGGTCGAGGGCGATGACGACCATGCTGAGCTTGCCATCTTCGGAGACAAGCTTGCCGCGGATGATCTCGTTCGACATCACTTTTTTGACGAGGGCGTCGTAATCGGCCCCCTCCGGCAGAGGATCGGGAAACAGAGGCGCCGGCATATGCCCGCCTTCGGGCGGCTGACGCGCCGAAAACAGCGAGATCACGCCCTCGACGTGGTCGACCAGTTGAACGTCGGTGACGAAATCGCGCAGCTTCTCCAGCGAATCGCGATCGAGCAGGCTGTCGCCCTCGATGACGGCGAGAACGTCGAATTCGCTCGACGGAAACTTGCGCGTGACCTCCTCATACTGCCTGAACTCAGGCGTATCGGATCGAAACAGCTGGCTCAGCGAATCATCGACCTTAAGGCGCGCGACGCCAAATCCCGCCGCGATCGCGAGGGCCAGCGCGACAAGCGCGACGAGCCACGGAAAGCGCAGGGAAATAAGGCCGAGGCGCTCGACGCCGAGCGCGAGGTCATGGCGTTTGCCGACGCTCGATGAGGCGAGATCGCCCTCGATCGGAGGCTCTGTCGGTCCGGCTGATTCAAGCAACACGAGCTGCTCCGGGAGTTCGCAAAATTGTTAAATCAGCGCGCGCGCGAAATTATGGCCGACGCAAGCAAACGCGTGCGGCCGAACGCGGTTTCCTCAATTTCTGGCGCCTCTCGATTGCGCGGAGCCTGCGCGGCCTCGGGCGCCGCGCGATCAGGCTTTAGATCACCAATAATTTAGAGCGGGATGCGGGCGGAAAAGTGGGCTCAGCTTTTCCTCATCCCGCTCCAGCGGCGCGATGCTCGGCGTGCGCGGCCATATAGACCTCGCGCGCGGCGTCCGCGTTGAGGCATGCGACGCCAAGCCCGACGATCAGGTCCGGCCAGGCCGAGCGCCACAGAAAGGCCGTCGCCAATCCCGCCGCGACGATAGCGATATTGGCGAAAACATCGTTGCGCGCGGACAAGAACGCGGCGCGGGTCAGGCTGCCGCCGTGCGCGCGGACGCGGGCCAGCAGGAAAGCGCAAAAGAAATTGACGGCGAAGGCGCCCGCCCCGGTGAGCGAAAGCGCCGCGGGGTCCGGCGCCGTCGGAAAGTTGAACTTCTCCCAGGCCGTCCACAGCGTCGCGAGACCCGGGATCAGCAGAATGGCGGCGAGCGCCATGCCGACCCGCGCCCGGCGCGCGGCGCTCCACCCGAGCGCTACGAGAATCAGAAGATTGACCGAGGCGTCCTCCAGAAAATCAATGCTGTCGGCGAACAGAGACACCGAGCCGATCGCACGCGCAACGGTGAACTCGATCCCGAAGTAGGACAGGTTGAGCACAGCGACCAGCCGCACGGCGCGCCGGATGGCCGGATCGATCAGAGCCTGGTCCATCGCGATTCCCGTCTTTCGGCCCGGAGCTTAAAGCTCGACCAGCCCCTTGACGTAGCGCCGCCAATTCGCAGCGTAACGAACGGCGCTCTCAGCAAGGTGGTTGGCGGCGCTTTCGTCAAGTTCGCGCACGAGTTTCGCCGGGCTGCCGACGATCAGGGAATTATCCGGAAAGCTCTTGCCTTCGGTGACGAGGGCGTTCGCGCCGACGAGGCAATTGCGGCCGATTTTCGCGCCGTTCAAAAGCGTCGCCCCCATGCCGATAAGGCTGTTGTCGCCGATCGTGCAGCCGTGCAGGATGGCCCGGTGGCCGACGGTGCAATTCTCGCCAATCCGCACCGGAAAACCGGGGTCGGTATGGAGGACGCTGTTGTCCTGAACATTCGAGCCGGGACCGATGAAGATCTCCTCATTGTCGCCGCGCAGGACCACGCCGAACCAGACCGAGGCGTCGACGCCAAGGCGCACCCTGCCGATCACCTGCGCGCCGGGTGCGATCCAGTAGCGTCCGTCCGCCGGCAGTTCGGGTCTTACGCCGTCGAGAGCGTAGAGCGGCATGTATTCAAACTCCGGCGGCGGGTTTCGATTGAGACTTGGCGCCGGCGTCAGAACGCTTCGAGGTCGAAATCGAGAATCGCCACCTGCAGGGTGAAGCTCTTGCCCTTCGGATCGTCGGCCGAGATAATGCCGAGGAAATCATCGCCATGATTGAGCTCGACCGAATCGGTTTTCTTGGCGCGCGGAATGATCTTCAGCTTGTCGGTCTCGAAGAGGCGCCGCAGATAATCCTGCAGCACCGGCCGCTCGACGGGAATCGGCATCTCGAAGGCGAAGGAGCGGTCGCCATCCTCGTCGTCGACCGTGATCGTGCCGATCTGGCGCTGTCCGAAATGCACGTCGGCCTCGTCGGGATTGCGTTTGCCCAGAGTCACCTTGATGTCTTCGTTGCCGAACGCCTCCCGCAGAAACCCTTGCAGTTTTCGCAATTCCGTCTTGTCCAAGGGATCCTCCTCGAAAGGTTGGGAGAGCAGGTGGGTTTGCCAGAAAAAGCCCGCCGCCGCAACCGCGCGGATGCGCCTCTCCCCTCAAGGGCTTTCAATCCCACGCGGCCTCGATAGAAGCGCGTCGGATCGACCGATCGCATCTTTGAACGCCGCTCTCGCGTCAGCCCGCCGCGTGCAGGCGCCGCGCTGGAATCTTCGTTCCGACACGGCCGGGCTGAAAGCGACGCTCGATCGCCTGGCTCTGGCCGGCTTCGCGGAAGCTCACGCCGCGCCCATTACGGATTGAGGGGCGCTTTCGCTTCAAGGCCTTTGCGCGAGAAATTTCAGCACGCCCTTTTTATAGACCGGATCGCCGACCGCGCGATTGTGGTCGCGGCCGGGAATGTCCAGCGCCTCGCCCGCCGGAAAGAGGGCGGCCAATCGATGCGCATCGCCCGCCACTTCGTCCACGGTTCCCACCGCCACGAGAACCGGGACATCGATGCGTTTCGCGTCGGCTTCGCCGAGAAGCTGCCGGGCCCCGCGGATGCAGGCCGCCATGGCCTTCAGATCGCTCCCCGTCGCTTCGGCGAAACTGCGAAACAGCACTTGCATGGGATCGGTGAGGTCCGCAACCGAAGGCGCCTCCATGGCGTCGGCGATGCCGAACGGCAACCCGGCGCCACCGATGAGATGATGGCCAAGGCCGCCGAGAATGACCGACCGGACGCGCTTCGGATGGGTTTTGGCGAGGAAGGCCGCGATGCGCGCGCCCATCGAATAGCCCATGACGTCGGCGTTCGCGATCTCGAGATAATCGAGCAGGCGGCGGCAATCCTCCGCCATTTTGGGGATGGCGTAATCGGCCGGCGCATAGAATTTCTGGCTGCGGCCGTGACCGCGATTGTCGAGCGCGACGACGCGCCGGCCATCCTCCGTCAAGGTCTTGACCCATTGCGGAAAAAACCAGTTGACCGCGTGATTGGACGCAAAGCCGTGAATGAGCAGAATAGGTTCGCCGCGGTCGACGCCGACCGCGGGCTCGTCGACGAAGGCGAGGCGGGCGCCCTGTCCGGAAAACTCTAGCATGGCGCTCTCCTGTCGCGTCGCGGTCAAGTTTGGCTGCGCCAGAGCCGGATGCGGAAAAGCGCAAACCGGATTTCCGCCGGCGCCGACCGCCGCCGTCACGGCCGCGCGAGCGTGAAAATAGGGCTTCAACATCCGATTGAAAGCGCTAAACTGCCTCCGGAAGGCGATGGAGCGGCGACAGACTGGCGCATCGTGGGCGCATGCGCTATCTTCGTAGGGCCTTTCGCCAATTTTCCAGGATGAGCGCGAATTCCATGAACCGCTATGAACGCCGCCCGATCGCCGCCGGAGAAGCCGAAGTCGAGTATCTTGACGGCGAGTTTCGCATTTTACGGCCGGGCGCCTTTGTACGCTGCGCGGCGACGGGCGTCGCGATCCGCGTCGAGGATCTACGCTACTGGAATGTCGATCTGCAGGAGCCCTACGCCAGCCCCGAAGCCAAATTGCTGCGGCTCAAGGCCAGGGCGAGCGAAGGCCGGGGCTCCGGAACGCTCTGACCGGCTACGCCCCCCGGCGTCACCCCTCCGGCTCATCCTCGATGTCACGCTCGATGAAGGCTTGCGCGAGCCAGGGCGCGATCGCCTGCATGATCCGCGTCGAGGCGCCGGCGCGCCGCTCGACCGCGTCGGCGGCGGCCCGGCCCATCTCGCGCAGCTCGGCGGAGTCGAGAAGCAGCAGGGAGACCTCGCTCGCTAATGTTACGGCGTCATGGACCAGCGCGCACCCCCCCGCGGCGTCCAGCGTCGCATAGGCGTCCTCGAAATCCCCGACATCCGGACCGTGCAGGATCGCGCAGCCGAGTTTCGCCGCCTCGATGGGATTGATCCCGCCGGATCGGCCAAGAGTCCGGCCAAGGGATTGGCCGAGTGATTTGCCAAGGAACACGATGCCGGCTAGACGGTAGAACAGCCCCGCCTCGGAGGGTCCGGCGATGTGGATCGCCGCAAGCGGCCGCTCATCCCAGTCCCCGGCCGCGACCCGCGCATTGAGCCCGAGCTTCGACGCCCGCAGCGCGATGTCCTGCCCGCGCCGCGCGCTGCGGGGCGCGATAATGGTGATGAGATCGGGAAAATGGGCGGCGATTTTCCGATGCGCCTCGATGACGACGTCCTCCTCGGCGGCATCAGTGGGGAACGCGGCCCAGGCGGGGCGCGCGCCGATGCGCGCCGCGAGCCGCGCCAGCGCCGGTCCGTCGGCGGGCGGCGGCGAAAAATCAAAGATCGGATCGCCCGCCGCCTCGGCGCGCGCGGCCCCAAGATAGCGAAAACGCTCGGCGTCCGCGGCCGTGCGCGCGAGGCACGCGTCGATCTGGCCGAACAACGCGCCGGCGAGGCGCGGCGCTCTGCGCCAGAAAAGGAAGGCGCGGGCCGGAGACCGCGCATCGACGAGGGCGATTGGAATGGAGCGCCGCTTTGTTTCGAGGATCAGGTTCGGCCAGAACTCGCTCCCGGCGATGAGCGCGATGTCGGGGCGCCACCAGGCGAGGAACCGGGCCACGAACATTGGCGCATCGAGCGGCGCGAATTGATGCAGGGCGGTCGGCGGCAGGCGCGGCGGGCTCCCGCCCTCGTCGCGCGTCGTGACCAGAGCGTGGAATCCGGCCGAACCCAGCCGGTCGATCAGCGGCAGGAGGGCGGCGATGTCGGCGGCGGTCGCGCCATGCAGCCAGGCGACGCGGCCATGCGGCCTTGCGATCGACGGCCGGCCGAGCCGCTCCCCGATGCGCGCGCGATCCTCGCGGCGAAGCCGCTCACGGCGCAGACGCGCACGCCAACCGAGGATGATCGGCGCCAGCGGGGCGAAACCAGCGCTGCAGGCCCGATAGACGGAAAGCAGCATGGAGCCCTTCAGGATCGGTTCAATGGACCGATTCATGCGTCGCCGATCGAGGTTGGATCGCTCAGAGGAGCCCTGGGATAGTTCAGTCTGGCCTTGCGCCTTTGGGAGCGGCAATCCCTGTCTTGCAGTTTTGCTTGTTTCGAGAACGGCTTGTCCCTTAAGGTTTCCGCTATTCTGATGCGATCGTCAGGCGTGATCGTCGCCCTCTTCCTCGTGCTCGCCGGGGTCGAGCAGGCGATGGAGGTGCGCCACGAAATAACGCATCTGGGCGTTATCGACGCTCGCCTGCGCCTTCGCGCGCCATGCCGCCACGGCGGAGGCGTGATCGGGAAACAGGCCGACGATTTCGATTTCATCGAGATTTTTGAATTCGGTTTGATCCAACTCCTTGAGTTCGCCGCCGAACACAAAGTGCAGCATTTGTTTCTTGGGGGGAGCGGGCGCGCGTTTCATGGCGTTATCCAACGGTTTTCGGGGTCAAGGGGCATTCCTCCGCCTGTCGCGAAGCATAATATACGCCATCAACACAGGTTTGCGACAAGGGCTTGCGAAGAGGGTTGAAGCGTCAGGCGCCGGCGGAGCCTCGCGCCCGCCGCAGCGCGGAATTGACCTGGGCGTGAATCTGCCGCGGCGCGGCGGCGAGGAGGCCGTGGTGCGTTTCCTTGCGGTTATAGATGATTTCGCCGCCATCGAGACCGGCGAGACGGCCGCCCGCCTCTGCGAGGATAAGATCGGCCGCGGCGATATCCCAGTCGTTGGAGTTCTCCGAGGCGAAGCCGGCGTCGAGCGCGCCGGACGCGACATAGGCGATGCGCATCGCCAGCGAAGGCACGCGGGGTTGCAGAGCAAACTCCAGTCCGGCCTGGCGCAACTCGGCGGCGAGCAGGCGCGGCGCGCCGACCTTGGCGCTGGCGTCGAGCGCGATCAGCCGCGAGACTTCGATCGGAACGCCGTTGAGGCGCGCCCCGCGGTCCTTTACGGCGACATATGTCTCGTTGAGGGCGGGCGCATGAACGATGCCGATCACGGGGCGGCCATCGCGCACCAGCGCCACCGCGACCGCCCAGGTCGGCTCGCCGCGCGCAAAGGCGCGCGTGCCGTCGATCGGATCGACGACGAGCAGCAGTCTCTTGTCGAGGCGCGCGGCGGAATCCTCCGTTTCCTCGGACAGCCAGCCGGCTTCCGGCAGGAGGCCAGAAAAGCGTTGCTTCAGGAAACGATCGACAAGATGATCCGCCTCGGTGACGGGAGACCCGCCGGCCTTGTGCGAGATGATCGCGCTGGTGCTCTCGCCATGGCGAAAAAACCCGAGGGCGAGTTCGCCCGCGCGCCTTGTCGCGTCCTCGAAGGATGCAACCAGTGCGTCGGCGTCGGTAAGTGAGGGCAAGATTTTTCTTGGGAAAGAGAAAACTCGTGACTGGCTTATCGCGCCGCATTGCAGGACACAAGCCTCTCCTTGCCGCCGAAATTCATTCACCACGATCGACTTTAGAATTCATTCACCAGAGAACTTAGCGAATTAAGCGCCAAAATCCCGGATGCTCGCGATCTGGAAAAGAACCCGGCGCAGGCGAACGATGATGCAGCAAGCGACCTTCGATCTTGGCGGCGGCAGGAAAGTCGCGGCGCGCGCGGGTCCTGATCCCCGCGCCGACGGCGGCCGGCGCATGGTTCTGATCGAGAGGGGCCGCGTCACCATCCGGCGCAGGGTTCACGGCATGAAGATGCATCTGAGCCTGCCTGTCCAGAGCTACCTCGGCGTCGCCATCCGCCGCGAGCAGAGGCGCGACGGCGCGCACTATCGCATCAGCCTCGCGCATCGCGATCCCGAACTTTGCGTCATTCTGAAAGAGGCGCGCGACCTTGACGCCATGCGCGAGGCGCAGCGCCATTTCGCGGCGTTTTTCGCGATGCCTCTGCTTTTCGCCGGGGGAGGCGTCGAACCCGGCGGCGCGGACGCAAGACTCAGCGCCGGAGCGCTGGCGCCCGCCTCGATCGCGAGGGGCCGCGCGCGCCGCATGGTCGCGAAGAGGCGCCGCCGCGCATGGGCGTTTCGGGCGCCGACGGTGTTTCGCGGCGAGCGGGAAATCATCTGCTACGAATGAGCAGCGTTCCTTGAGCGGAGAGACGACATTGCACATCGCCATCGATCCCGCGATCGCCGCCGGCGTCGTCGCCTGCACTGCGGTCACTGACGCCGCCTATGTCCTGTTCACGGCGGCGGTCGCCGCGCGGCGCCGCATCTGGGCGGCGAACTGGAGCGGAATCTGGTATCTCCTCTCCGCTTTCGCGGTGATCAGCTACACCCAGAACGCCGCCTATGTCGTATTCGCCGCCCTCGGATCCTGGCTCGGCGCTTTCGCTTCGGTCACCTGGCTCAGGCGCGATTAGAGCGATTGCGCCCGCCCCTCAAACCGCGAGCGGCGAACAAGAAAATAAAGAGCATGATCGTTTCAGACTGGAATCGTCATGCTCGGAAGCGTTTTTCTGTGGGCTCCGCTTCATCGTTTTTTCTCGATGCGGAGCGCAATCGTTTCAGGGCCGTAGGTCACTGAGTTGTCTCGACATCGATCTTCACGATGTTCGAGACGAAGCGACCGCCTTGCTTGTCGCCGGGAGCCACGATGCGGGCCAAACCAGCGCTACCCAACGGTTGCCCATTGACGGCGTAGGCGACCAAGATCTGATCGCCACCGAAATTTGGCGCGATCTCGCCGGCGCCGAATGTCGCTTGATATCCGTCGCTCCCCGTAACAACTACAATTTTCCGTAGAATATCGTTTTTGACATTCGGGTTCAAAACGATGCCGACGGACTGTAGAACGTCCCACAGCAACGCACCGGTAAAGCTTTGTGACACCACGCTACCCGCAGCAAAATATGTCACATTCTGATTGGTCACAGGCAAGCTTCGAAGCTTCGCCAAATTAAAGGTGGTCGGAGTCGTGACGTCGCCGACGACAACGAACGGTGGGCCAGCCCACGCCCAAGCCAGCGTTGAGACGCCGACCACGCTAAATAGCAACATCACGATACAAAGGATACGCGTCTTCATTGGAAGCCTCCTCCAGCGGATGAGCATCTTGAACGGGAGCGTCCGCGAAGCGCGACGATGCCAACGGCCCCGCTCCAACCTATATTGGAATTTATACAGCATTAAGTCAATCCAATCGACCCGCAGCAACCTCTCTTAGAGGCAGCGCCCCGCATTGACGGCGTGGCGGCGCGCGTCACAAATCGTCTCGACGGGCCGCGACGGATTTGGATAGCGAGTCGAAGGATAAACCGACTCAGGTCTCGCTCTTGCTGAGGTCTTCCCTGAGGCGCCGGAGGAAGGCGTCGAGCACGTCGCGCCGCAGTCTATAGCTGGCGAACTTGCCTTCGCGCGCGACTTCGACCAACCCAGCCGTCTCCAGCTCTTTCATGTGGTGGGAGAGCGTCGCGGGGGTGATGCCCATGCAATCGCGCACCGCGACGCAGGCCACCGCCTCGCGACAGCCGCCGAGGCGTTTCAGGATTTCGTAGCGGCGCCGATCGGCCAACGCCTTCGCGATCAGAAGAACCTGATCCTCGCTCAGCGCGCTGCCCGCCGGTTCCGACATCCGCTTCATCCTGGAGCATAATCGCCCGGAGCCGGAAAGATTATGCTCTTTATCTTCGCCAAGCCTTCATAAATGCTTGGTCCCATACCGCGATGTCCTAGCGCAAACCGCCCGACACCACCAGCGTGTCGCCCGTCACCCAGCGCGAGTCGTCGGAGGCCAGGAACACCGCGACAGGCGCGATATCGCCGGGCTGCCCGATGCGCCCGAGCGGAGTCAGCGCGATGAACTGTTTCTCGAACTCGCCCCCGACGAACCCGGCGGCATTGGTTCCCTCGGTGTCGACGACGCCAGGATTGATCGAGTTGACCCTGATTTTCCGCGGCCCAAGCTCCTTGGCGAGCACCCGCGTCACGGCGTCGACGGCGCCTTTTGTCGCGGTGTAAACGACCGAATTCGGCGGATTGATCGAGGTTACCGCCGAGCCGATGTTGATGACGCTGCCGCCTTCGCCGAAGTGCTTGACCGCCTCCTGCGTCGCGAGCAGGAGACCGAGCACGTTGGTGTTGAAATGGCGGTGGAACTCCTCTTCGCTCAACGCATCGAGCGGCGAAAAATTGTAGACGCCGGCGTTATTGACGAGGATGTCGAGACGACCGAACGCATGTTTCGCCTCCGCGAAAATCTTCTTCACATCGGTGGCCTTGGCGACATCGCCCTGCACGGCGACGGCCTTGCCGCCCTTCGCTTTGATCTCGGCGACGACTTTTTCGGCGCCCTCCTTGCTCGAAGCGTAATTGACGACGACGGCCGCGCCCTCTGCGGCGAGGGCCTTCGCGATGCCGGCGCCAATGCCTTTCGACGCGCCCGTAACCACCGCTGCTTTACCTGACAGTCTGCTCATGCCTTATCCTCCAGAATCCAATCGTTCGACGGTTATACAATTATCGAACGATTAGCGGCAGATAGGCGGGCGGCGCATTTCTTTCAAGAGCCCCGCGCGGCGCTCCCTGGAAAGCTAGAACTTCAATTTTCTGCGACCGCTGAAAGCGCGCGCGCCGACGGAGCGATGTTTCGCCGATCATATCCGCCGTGACGCCCCGCCCCGAATTTTCGGCAATGGGCCGGAATCCGAAGAGATCGATGCAAAAGGCTGCGTTCTTTGCGGAGAGGCTTTGGACACAGGCAAGAAATGCCTGATTTTCGCATATTGTTCGCAGCTGGCGGCGCGCCTAAATTTGGGACGTCGTAAGTCATCCGCCTTGGCGGAGATTGTATTCGATGCAAAACTCTAGCTAAAGGTCAAAAGCCATGAAGATTTCTGCGCGCAATGCCTTCGATGGAACCGTCAAGGACGTCAAGAAGGGCGCCACAACCTCGCATGTTACTGTCGATGTGAATGGTTTGACCGTCACGGCTTCAATCACCAATGAAGCTGTCGAGGATCTCGGCCTCAAGAGCGGCTCGAAGGTCAAGACGATCATCAAATCATCGGACGTCATCATCGCCGCCTAGTCGGCGTCGAGGCCAAAGCCGCCGGGGCGAGCCCGGCGGCTTTGTCGCCTTCTGAGGCCATTCCTGGCCCCTCGGACCTATGGCCCGTTGAAATGCACCGTCCCGAATCCGCCGACATCATAGCCGCCGAGTTCTTCGGCGCGGCGCTGAAAAGCCTCGCTCGCGCAAAAGCGAACGAGCTTTTGAAACGGCGGATCGAAATAGGCCTTGCGCCAGACCAGAAGATCGAACCGCTCGACGATCATCGGCGTGAATTCGAGCTGGAACTGGCGCGCGCTCGCCTCGATGCCGAGACCCACATCGGCCCGGTTGGCGGCGATGGCGAGGGCGAGATCCGTCTCGGTCCGCTCGACGGCGTCGGCGCAATGGAGATCGTCCGCCCGCAGGCCTTCCCGCGCGAGCAGCGCTGCGAGGACCAATTCGCTGGCCGCCTCCGGCTGGCGCGATTGAAAGCGCAAGCCGCGCGCGGCGGCGAGCGAATCGATTGGTCGCCCAAGATCAGGCCGGAATATCAGCCCGCGGGTGCGCTTCGCCCATTCGATGAGCGCGACGGGCTGATCGCCAAACGATTCGCTGACCGCAGCGACATTCCATTCGTCTCCTCCATGCTCTGGAATGTGCAACCCGGCCGCGATGCAATCCTGGTCCGCGGCGCGCCGCAGTCCATCGAGCGCGCCATCAAGGAGCGCGGCGATGCCGGAGCGCGATTCGCGCAACGCCCAATCCAGCAATGGATCATGTCCGCCGGCGACGACAAGAGGCAGGTTCGGCGCCGGCGCGCGCGCGCCTCGGCCGGGTTTAGCGCCGCCCCCGTTCGTGACGATCCATTCCTCGATTTCGGCGCGTGGAAACAGCAGCTTGCCGGTGACGCGGCGCACCGGCAGCGTCCCTTCCCCCGCCAATTCATAGACCTTTCGCTCCTTGACGCGCAGCAACGCGGCAAGCTCTCGGGTCGTGAGAAATTCGGACATGCGTTTCTTCCGGGCGGCTTCGAAAAAATAACATAAATTCACATAACGATAAAAAAGTCGGACGAGATCGCCCCCGCCCGGCGAAGGCCGCTCACCTCCAGACTTGGATATCGGTTTGGCCGCGCGCGACGCAGAAACCGCCCACAAGGGATCAACACGCGTTCAGGCTAGGCTTTCGGCGTCGCGGCGATGTCGCGTTCGTCGATCGCCGCAGTTTTGACGAGCGCCAGGACCCGCGCGCCGCGGTCGAGACGAAGATCGTCCATCGCCTGGCGCGTCGCCACGGCCGCGAGGCGTCCGCCGCCTTCGAGCGCGATTTCGGCCATGGCGAAAGGACCATTCGTCTGGATCGACTGAATGACGCCGGAGAGAACATTGCGCACGCTCACATCGCTGAGCGGCTTCGTCGCCAGCAGAACGTCGGAGGCGTGGACGATGATTCGCACCGTTCGACCCGGCGGCCCGGCCGGCCCCGCGAGCCAGATCGTTCCAGCCGGATGCTTCAGCTGCGTCAGCCCATAGGCCTCGTCTTTACCGCCGACCGTCACGGTCAGCACGGATGACCGGTCGAAACGATCTTCGAGCGAGCCCGCAGGTGGGCCAAACACCTCGTTTGGCTCGCCGATCGCCTTGACCTTTCCGGCTTCGAGAACCACGACGGAGGCGGCGAGACGCATCACCTCCTCGACCGCGTGCGAGACATAGACGATTGGGACCCTGAATTCGTCGCGAATGCGCTCGATCAGCGGCATGATCTCAAGCTTGCGGGCCATGTCGAGCGCCGCCAGCGGCTCGTCGAACAAAAGGAGCTTCGGGCAGGACAGAAGCGCGCGGCCGATCGCGACGCGCTGGCGCTCGCCACCCGAAAGGCGCGCCGGACGGCGCGCCAGCAAAGCGCCGATCCCCAGGGTTTCGATGACGGCGTCGAACTCGATCTCACGTGAGAATTTCGGCGCGAACCAGCGCCCGTACAGCAGATTCTGCTTCACGCTCATATGCGGAAACAGGTTCGAATCCTGAAAGACGAGGCCGATGCGGCGCCGATGCGGCGGCACGAAAATGCGCTTCGCGACATCGACGAGCGGCTCGCCATCGAGCTTGATGAAGCCGCGATCCGGCCGCAACAGGCCGGCGATGAGACCCAGCGTCAAACTTTTGCCGGACCCCGACTGCCCGAACAGGGCGGTGATCCCCTGCCCGTCCGCAAAGGCGACGGCAAGCTTGAACGTCCCAAGATCAAGGCCGACATCGACCTCAATCATTCGAAGCTCGCGACGCGCTTTTCAGCCCAGCGCTGAATGATTTCGGACGCGATGAGGGCGATGAGGGCGATGGCGATGGCGATGATCGTCAAACGCATGGCGCCGACATCCCCGCCGGGAACCTGGGTCAGCGTGTAGATCGCCGCCGAGATGGTCTGCGTCTCGCCGGGAATATTGGAGACGAATGTGATCGTCGCGCCGAATTCGCCGAGCGCCTTGGCGAAAGCGAGAATGGCGCCGACGATGATTCCCGGGACGGCGAGCGGCAGGCTGATCAGCAGAAACGTCCAAAGACCGCTGGCGCCAAGGCTGCCCGACGCCCGTTCGAGGCGCCGGTCGATCCCCTCGAAGGACAGGCGCATGGCGCGCACCATCAGCGGAAAACCCATCACCGCGCAGGCGACGGCGGCGCCCGTCCACCGAAACGACAGCACGATGCCGATGCTGGACAGAAAGGGGCCGAAAACGCCCCTGCGACCGAGCAGGATCAAGAGGATGAAGCCGGTGACCACCGGCGGCAGCACCAACGGCAGATGGACAAAGCCGTTGACGAGCGTCTTGCCCGGAAAATTCCAGCGGGCCAGCGCATAGGCCGTGAAAATGCCGAGGGGGAGGCTCGCCAGGGTCGCGACGACCGCGATCCGCAGGGAGAGCGCGATCGCGGTCCATTCATCCGGGGTCAGATCAAACATGGCGGCGCCCTTTCAATGGCGCGGGATCCGTACGTCGCGGCGGGATCATCCTGTGAACTCAACGGTGGGACGCCTATTTCGACAAAATGGAGAAGCCTTGATCGAGCAGAATTTTAGTCGCCGCCTGAGAGTTCAAAAAAGCGACGAGTGACGCGGCGTCGGGATTCTTCGAAGACGCGAGAATAGCGACCGGATAAACGATCGGGCTATGCGACGATTCGGGGAACGTCCCGACGACCTTGACCTTGGGTTCGGCCTTGGCGTCCGTGGCGTAGACGATGCCAAAATGCGCTTCGCCGCGCGCGACGAGGTTCAGGGCGCTGCGAATATTGTCAGCCTGCGCCAGCTTCGGCGATACCTGGTCCCAGATCCCAAGGCCCGTCAGCGCCTGTTTGGCGTAGATGCCGCCGGGGCACGAGGCGATGGTGCAGACCGCGATTTTGCCGTCGCCCGTCGCGCCGGCGAGGTCGAAGCCGGGTCCGATCTTGAGGGCGACGCTGGAGTCGGCCGGCTCGATGAGGACGAGCTCATTGCCGAGAACGTTGCGCCGCGTCCCCGGCCGCAGCAGTTTCGCCTTGTCGAGATAGTCCATCCAGTTCAGATCCGCCGAGATGAAAATATCGGCGGGCGCGTCCTGCTCGATCTGTTTGGCGAGGACGGCGGAGGAGCCATAGACGATCGACGGCGATTTGCCCGTCTGCGCCGTCCAGGCGGCCGCTATCGCGTCGAGAGCGGTCTTCATGCTGGCCGCAGCGAATACGGTGGGGCCAGCGGTCGGCGCCGCGGTTTGAGCCGAGACCGCCGACGGAAGGCCGGCGCACGCCAGAGCTGCAACCAGGGCAAGCCTTCCAAGCGCGCGACGCGAAAACGGGATCATGCGAATCTCCTGTAAATTCGGACGCGGAAGCCAAATGGCGGCGCGCCAATACTGTTATATTCCCGTCTATACGGCAAGCGCAAGCGTGGCCGCTGCGCCAAAGGCGAGATGATTTTGCGGCGCCCGCCGGCAGCGCCGCGACGATCGCCCCTCACCGCTGCAAGGCGCGAAATCGCGGGCTGCCGCGCGTTCACCACAATCGTCGAACGCGTCCCGGGCCTCACGCAAATGCGATAGGATGCGCGTGAACGAAGGATGCGCCCTGATCGGCGCCTGCTGCGGAGCCAAAGTCATGATTCATCGGCCGAATAAAGACGCGGACGGCCCTGTTTTCGAAGCCGCGAAACTGGCTGATCTTGGGCGCGGCCGCGCCGCAGCGGATTTCGCCTATAGCGTGCGCATCATCGCGAAAGACGCCGACAGACGAAGCGCGCAACGGCGCCGGACCCGCTTGCGTTCGGGCAAAATTCTCGATCTCGGCAATGGCTTCATGATCGAATGCCAGATCTACGACCGGTCGGACGAGGGCGTCAGGGTCCGGCTGCTTGCGGATATTCCGGCGCAGTCGGTGATCCGGATCTATGAGGACGATCCCGAGCGGCTACGCGACGCCCGCGTCGTCTGGCGGAAGGATTTCGAGCTCGGCCTTTGTTTCATCCGGCGCGTCGGCGCGCGCGCGATCAGCCGGACTCAGCTGACATGTTTGCGCGGCCGCTATTACGCCATGGAAGAATGAGGGCCGCCCGTTCGGAACATTATGGCGCCGGCTCCGTGATCACTCCATTTTCCGTCAGCACGACCCAGCGGCCGTTGCGATTCTGGATCGAAAGGATGCGGCCTCTGTCGGGAAGCACAATTCCGGGCGCAGCCGCGAAGGACCCTTTCGGACCATCCACCACCATCGCCCCTTTCCGCGTGAAGCGCAGGACATACCCCTTGACGGGAGCAGCCATCGAATCCGGTTGGCCGGCGTCTTCGCGCGCGCTCTGAGGACGCCCGGCGCCGTCAGCGCCTGCGCGCGGCGGCGGAGGCCGATTGATCGAGCCTGTCGCATCATAATCCACGGACCGCGTCGACGCCGGCTCCGGCGACGGCGGCCGTTGGCTTCCCGAGGCGCCGATCGGCTGCGCGAAAATCATCAGATGCTCGATGCCGCCGAAGAGCGGATGGCTGTTGTCCCGCGCAATCATGAAGCTGGCGAAACTCGCCGATCCGATCGCCGCGGCGACGCCTGCCGCGACAAGGCCATGATCGATCGTCAAGGCGAGAATATGAGCCGACGCGGCCTTCGCATGCGCCGTCGAGGCGGCGGCCGCATCCTTGCCGAAGGCGATGCCCAAAAACCCCCGGGCGCGGGCGGGGACGGCGCCCAAAGACCGCGAAGAAGGGCTGCCCGGAGCTAGCTTTGGAGCGGCCGCGCGCAGCGGCGCCCTGCGCAAATTCTGCATGGCCGAACCTCTTTTTATAGTCATCGTCCCTCCCGTTCCGCCTCGCTGGCGGGCGCGCCGCTTTGGCGCTCCGCAGCGCCTTACGCGATGAATTCCTGCGCCTCCTGGAGCGACGGGAAGATGCGCCGCCCCAGCATCGTCTCGACCTCGACGCTGCCGTCGACAAACAGAACATAGGCCCTGTCCTTGACCCAGCCGCGCTCAAGGATTTTTCTTGGCGGCGCCGGTTGTTGCCGGGCGATGGCCTTGGCCGGGACTGGCGCTGGCGCCTGAGCCGCGCGATAATTCGCCGAAGGAGCCGAAGCTTGCGCAACCGGATAGGTGGGCGACGTCGCCGTCGTTTGCGGCCGCGCTTGCCCGGACCGCGCGAGTACAGCCGCAAAAAAACGGTTCAAGGCGCCAAACCCGGATTGCAAGGCGCCGATGATGCCGAAGCCGAAGCCGCTGAGAATCGCGGATTGGGCGATAGCGGGGAAATTGACGACGGGCGCGGCCTCGGGAGCGCGGCCCGACAAATGCGCCGCGGCGTCGTTCAGTTGCGGAGCCGAAAGCAACAGGCCCCAACCCGCCGCGACGATCATGAAACCAATCCAAGTGAGCCTGTCGAACGTCATAAGATTACCCCTTGCTTGTAGACGGCGCGACCGCCTTGAAAACGGCCCGCCGTCACGCCAGGCGCCTCAGCGCTTGAAACCAGAGTCGGCCCTGCACCGCGCACGCTTCGACGCTCACGGTCATTTCGAGATGTCGTCCTTCGGCACATAATTGAACTGCTCGAGCAGAACGTCCTTGACGATGTCGCCGCCAAGACGCTGATTGACCCTTTTGATGAGTTCCCTCGTCAGAGCCGCCACGTCGTATTTGGCGAGATGGTTGAAGTCCACCTTGTCTACGTAGAGCGTGCGGAAAGCCTCGTCCGTGATGAAGACGTCGGGTGGCACCGACAATTGCTTCAGGGCTTGCGGATCGATGAGATAGACGAACTGCGCGACGATATAGCCGGCGACGACGCCATCGGCGATCATCGGAACGCTGATCGGCTGCGTCTTCCTGTGCTCCAGCCCCTCGATATTCTGCGGCTTCGGCGCGGCCTGCTCCGTTCCCGCCCTGAACGTCGCGGCGACATAAGCCGACGTCAGCGTCACCGCGCAGATCCAGGCGCAACTCGCGATCAGACGGATCATCCCCGATCGCTCCTCGGAGATCTTCTCGCCGTGTAGGTTCCATCCGATTCATGGTCTTGAATGGCGCGCGCGATGACCGCCGCGATCTCGCTGACCGCCGTCAAATGAGTCTGCAGACTGGCGAGATTGCTTTCGAGTTTGACGCGCAAGCGCGCCAAAGGGACCTTGGATTCGGAGTCGAAAACTGCGCGATCAAGGCTGCTGCAGGCGGTCATGGCCCGGCTAAGTTCGAGCAGACCATGGCTTTTTCTATGATTGAAATCATGCAATGCGATCGGCTTGTTCTGGTCGAGAATTTGCGTCTCCTGATCGAGAACGCCCTCGAGCCGCTCGACGGCGTTGACGAACGCCTCCAACATCAGTCGCGAGCGCGCCTGCTCGGCGACGGCGTCGCGTTCCGCCGATCGAGGGTCCTCGTTCGGCTCCGACGGCGCGCCGCCTGACGCCAGGGGCGACGACAAGGCGCGTTCGTCCGGCCCAGGCGCTTGCGCGGATCGCTCGCTGAAATCTGCTGCGGATGCACTTTGAGCCATGATCATGACCGTTGCTGGGCCGGCGCGCATGGGGGCGCCATGGCCTGACTTTGGGCGCGGGTCACGCCGCCCGTGGATTTTCCGAGGCCGAGGTCGACCGACTTGCCAAGCTGCTTCGCCAATTGCTCCGACAGCATCGACCGCCAGACATCGCCCGCCGTGCCGCTGCCGAAGACGCCGCTCTCCTCTTTCGGAAGCATCGCCTCGACGAGGCGTTGCAGAACGAGCTGCTCGAGCCCCTTGTAGGCTTTCGCGTCATCGCCCGTCGCAACGGACTCCACGAAAGCGGGTCTGCCGCTCATCGCGCCGATCTGGCTTCGCAATGCGCTCTCGCTCGACTGTGTCGGCGCCACCAGGCCGGCGAAGCCGCCCGCGACAGGCGCCGCCGAGCCGATCCGCGCCAGCCTTTCGGTCGCCGCCAGAGCTTTGCTTGGGTCCGCGGCTCGGGCGACGTCAAGAACGATGTCCGAGGCCGGATTGATCGACATGCGGCTCTCCTTGCCATGAAATTCGCTTCACGATGACCCTTCGAACTTGCCGGAGCCTTGCGCGGGCCGGGCAAGCGAGGCTTCGATCGCCTCGCCGAGCTGAAGCCGTTCCTCGCGTCGCCCCTCGTCTTGCTCCAGCGTCTTCACTATGCCGGCAGCGCAGCGCATGCGCGCGCGCTCCGCGAGGCGCTTTTCGGCCTGCGCCGCCTGCTCGACCCGAAGCGCCGCGCGCGACGCCTCGAGAGCCTCCAGCCTGCGCATCATCGCGCCCGCGAACGGCCCCCCGAAACTGGGCTCAGCGTCGAGAAAGCCGACCAGCGCAATGCGCCGCTCATCGACGCCGGCCGCCTGACGTTCGAGATCGATGAGCCTCCAGGCGGCGAGGCGATCGAGTTCGGCCTGCGCGGCCAGAATGCGCCGCGCCTTGCCAAGTCTTTTTTTCACTGGCCAATCCCCGCGATCGGATGGAGGCGAACATCGTAAAGAGCTTGTCCATGCGCATCGAGATGGCGCGATGCAGCTCCCTTCGAGGCGCTCGCGCTCGAGAAAGGGCAGCTCAACCCGATGCGAGCCAAGTCGCAAATCCGGCGATAAACAGTTCGAGGAGATGCCGGCACGTAAAGTAGAGCAGGAACAAGCCGCCTGTCGCGACGGCCGGAACGCTGATGAAAAAGATCGGAATCTGAGGCGTGAACTTGGCCGCGAGACCGATCGCGAAATTGACGATCAGCGCATAGACGATAAAGGGACTGCTGATCCGCAGCGTGAGGTTAAACGCGCGCGCCAGACAATCGGCGACCTGAATGAGGCCGAACTGCGCATTGAACAGGCCGGACACCGGCCAGGCGACGTAAGAAGCGACGAGACCGCGCAGCACCTCGAATTGCAGGTCCGTCAGAAAGAACGCGATGGTCGCGCCAAGCGAGATCAGCGACGCGATGGCCGGCGATTGTTCGTCGCCGCTCAGCGGCGCAAGCGGGCTCGAAAGGCCGATCGCCATGGCGATCACATTCGCCATGGTTTCGAGGGCGCCAAAAAATATGCGGCCGAGAAAGCCGATCAGCGCGCCGATCAGGCTCTCCGAGACGACGGTCTGCATCAGCGCGAAGGGCGGCGCGTTGGACAACTCTGGTCCTATCTCGCCGGAAAGAAGCGGCGCGAGGCCGAGCGTAATGGCGAAGGCGAGGAATAACCTGACCTTGACAGGGATGCGCGGCCCGGAAATTCCCGGCATCAGCATCAGGCATGCGCCAATCCGGCAAAACAACACAAAGACGGACAAAACCGCGTTCGAGCCGAACGCGGTCACGAAATCGCGCCGAGCGACTTGATCTCGACGCCGCGCGCAATCTCAAGATGCGACAGCACGGGCAAGGTCGGGAAGAGGCGGTCGACGACCATCCGGACATAAGAGCGCGTCTCCGGCGTCGCGACGAGAACGAATTGGTGGCCCTGATCCATACGCTCGCGGATCGCAATCGAGGCCTCGCGGCCAAAATTTTCGACCATGGCTGGATCAAGATCGAATTCGATGACCTCGCCTTTGGCGTCGCGCTTCAGACTTTGATGGAAGGCGAGATCCCATCGGCTTCCGAGCCGCAGCACCTTCAGCGCGCCGCCGTCCAACAGATCGCCGCATATCTGCTGCGCCATTCGCATGCGCACGTGTTCGGCGACCTGTTCGGCGCGGCGCGCGTGCGGCGCGATTTCGGCGATAGCTTCGAGGATGAGCTGCAGGTTGCGGAGCGAGACCCGCTCGGCGAGCAGCAGTTTCAGCACCGCCTGCAGACCGGAATAGGAGATCTGCGAGGGACACATATCGTCGATGAGGCGCTTGTATTCGGGTCCAAGCCGATCAAGCAGGGCGCGCATGTCCTTGTAGGATAGAAGCTGCGAGAGATTGTTGCGAATGACTTCGCTAAGATGCGTCAGCAGAACCGAAATATTGTCGACCGGCGAAAAGCCTTCCCGTTTGAGCTCATTGGCGAACGCCTGGGAAATCCAGACCGCCTTCATGCCGAACGCCGGTTCGCGCACGTCATCGGCCGGCAGGTCCGGCCGGCGCCCGTCGCCCGTGATGACGAGAAGGTCGCCGATCCGCAGTTCATGGGCGGCGACGACGGTTCCATGGATCTTGATCTGATAGCCCTTCGGGGGAATCGAGAGGCTGTCCGACAGTTTAATGTCGGGAACGACAAAGCCATATTGCCTGGCGAATTTGCGCCGCATCTTTGCGACTCGCGCGGCAAGCTCATTGTGCGACACGAGGAGTCGGGCCGCGAGTTGCTTGCCAAGGCAGAGTTCGACCTCGGCCGATCGCATCTGCTCCCGGACCGACTCTTTCGCCTCGCGCTGCGTGGCTTGCTCGGCGGCGGCGCGCCGCGCGCTTTCCGCCTCCCGCTCCTTCGCGATGCGTTTTGGCGCCGAGTAACCGACGAATGCAAGCACGCCTCCGAGGGCGGCGAAGGGAAAGAAGGGAAGCCCCGGCGCCATCGCCATTCCGAACATCAAAAGCGCCGCGACGATCAGGGCGCGCGGATATTTGACGAGCTGGTTCAGCACCGCCGTTTCCGTTGCGCCCCGCGTGCCGCCCTTCGAGACGAGCAGCGCCGCCGAAAGCGAAATGATCAGCGCCGGAATTTGCGACACGAGGCCATCGCCGACCGACAGCTTCGTGTAGACGTCGGCCGCCTGGCTCAATGGCATGTTGTGGCGGGTTGCGCCAATAACGATGCCGCCGAAAATATTCACCGCCAGGATGATCAGTCCGGCGATCGCGTCGCCGCGAACGAATTTGGAGGCGCCGTCCATCGACCCGAAAAACGAGCTTTCTTCCTCGAGTTCCCGGCGGCGGCGTTGGGCCTCCTTGTCGTCGATCAATCCGGCCGAAAGATCGGCGTCGATCGCCATTTGCTTGCCCGGAATGGCGTCCAGCGTAAACCGCGCGCCGACTTCCGCGATGCGCGTCGCGCCTTTCGTGATGACGACGAAATTCACCGTCATCAGAATGGCGAACACGATCAGGCCTATGACGAAGTCGCCGCTCATGACGAGTTTCGAGAAGCCGCCTATGATATAGCCCGCGGCCGTCAACCCCTCGGCGCCGTTCGACAGAATCAGCCGGGTCGTCGCAATGTTGAGCGCGAGACGCAGCAAGGTCGCGACCAGAAGGATGGTCGGAAACGCTGAAAAGTCGAGCGGCCGCTCGATCCAGAGCGCCACCATCAGGATGAGGACCGACAGCGCGATCGAAAACGCAAGCCCGAGGTCGATGAAGACGGCCGGAACGGGAAGAAAAAAGATCGACAGAATGGCGATGATGCCAACGGCGAATCCGATATCGCGCGCGCTTCTGCGATCAGGACCGGCCGGAGCCGGCAATACGACGTCAACCATTGAGGCGCCCCAGCCATTGCAATCCCCGCCAGTGTGGGCGGCGAAACTTGCGCGGGCGTGTCATGACGGTATCGAAGTTTGCGGCCGGGCGTTCGCGAAGCGATCCGCCAAACGATCCTTGCCCGTGGCGGCGCAAAGAGCTGGCTCCGGTTGTCTGAACGGATTCCTGCGAATGATAAGTGATTGTCGCGCCAGGATCCCTTGCCGTCCATGCTGATGGAGAGGCCGGCTTTGAGGAGAACATCCGTGAAGGCCGCGCTGGTGAATTGCGAGCCTTGATCCGTGTTGAAAATCTCCGGCCGCTCATGTTTCACTCAAGCCTCCTCCAATGCCTCGACGCGGAAGTCGGCCTCCATCGTGATCGACGCGCGATGAGAAAGCACGCGCCGACTGAACCCCTCATCCTGAGCCCGTCGAAGGACGACGACGACGGCGAGATAGACGAAACCGCGCGCCATCGGGATGTAGGTTATGTCCATCCCCTCCGCGGGCTTCTCCAACAGGCTTCGCCTGCCGAAGCCTCAAGCCAGCTCCGCCCAGACGTGATCAGGCCGGACGACCTTCGTCTTGCGCAGCAGATACGGGTAGATCTTGGGATACGGGTAGATCTTGCGCCCCGGCGTCTGCTTGCTCGTGTTCGGCTTGCGATAAATCGCTTCGATCCCTCCGCTGGCCATTCCAAAAGGCTACGCCTGCTGGAGCCTTTGGCCAGCTTCGCCCATGCGCTTCATCAGCGTAGCGACATGAAGGCGGTCGACTTCAACGCCGGCGGCATTCAAAAGATCGCGCAACATCCGGCTGCCTGCGAACGGAAAGTCGAGATGCAATT
>JBKQMI010000111.1:0-37966 GCA_052146775.1 Methylocella sp.
AGAACTCGGCCTCGGGTCCGAAGTAGACGGCGTCGCCGATGCCGGACGACTTGATGAAGGCCTCGGCCTTCTTGGCGATGCTGCGCGGATCGCGGCTGTAAGGCTCGCCGCTGGTCGGCTCCAGAACGTCGCAAACGATGACCATCGTCGGCGCGGCGAAGAAGGGATCCATCGTGGCGGTCGACGGGTCCGGCATCAGGAGCATGTCGGATTCGTTGATCGCCTTCCAGCCCGCGATCGACGATCCGTCGAACATGGTTCCCTCCGCGAACATCTCTTCGTCGATCAGGGTGATGTCGAAGGTGACATGCTGCCACTTGCCGCGCGGATCCGTGAAACGGAAATCGACGTATTTTATGTCATTGTCCTTGATTTCCTTGAGCACGTCATGGGCCGTCTTCGTCATTTTCAAAACCTCTTCATCAGGTTGAACGCGTATTGGTTTCTGGTTGGCTCGGGGGCGGCGATCTTAAGGGCGAGCGGCGGACGTCAAATGGCGTCCGGGCCGGTTTCTCCGGTGCGGATGCGGACGGCGCCCTCGATGTTCGAGATAAAAATCTTGCCGTCGCCGATCCTGCCGGTCTGGGCCGCCCTGCGGATCGCCTCAACGGCGCCGTCGACGATCGAGTCGGCCACGACGACCTCGATCTTAACCTTGGGGAGGAAATCGACGATGTATTCGGCGCCCCGATAGAGTTCCGTGTGGCCTTTCTGTCGTCCGAAGCCTTTCGCTTCGGTCACGGTAATGCCAGCTACGCCAGCCTCGTGAAGCGCCTCTTTGACTTCATCGAGCTTGAAAGGCTTGATAATCGCCTCGATCTTTTTCATTGGCGTTTCTTAAGTCGCATTGTCTGGGGAACCCGAGCGGAATGGAGCGGCACTTACCACCTGCCGGGCAAAAACGCCACGTGGATCAAACAAAATGGCGATCCCCGCCGCCATTTTGGTGTTTTCGAAGCAGGTTTGTCTATGAAAGCAATCGGCGGGCCAAAAAACCGCGTCGGAACCGCGAAAAGCCAGGGAAAAGCCGGGAATTGGAGGGCGGGGCGGGATTTGATCGGCAGCGCCGGGGCTTGAAAGCGCGCCGGACGCCATTGGAGCCGGCCTTTTCTGGCGCGCGACGCGCAAATCCCTCAAAAGACCCCGGTGTGCGGCCTCAAAGGCTAAAAAAAACGCGGTCGTGCCGAAAAAACAGGCTTATGGCGCAAAAACGTCGACTTAATACAGCAAACCCGCTCCGGCACGACGCGGAGCGGGTCCTCGACAAAGTTTAAGCTGTCTTGCTTTAAGCTGTCTTGCTCCCTTATTCGGCCGGTTCGAAAATCTCCAGCCTTTCGGGAGCCGCTTCGCGCGTGACGGGACGCGTCGCGATGAGCGAGGCGCCGACGCCGGAGCCGAGAAGCTGCAGCGAGATTTCCTTGCCGTTGCCGAATCTCACGCCATCGCGATAGGCGCCATGTTCAAGCCGGGCGAACATGACCTGTTCCGTCGCCTGCACGCCAAGACGCGTTTGCAGATCGCTCGAAATATTTTCGAGGTTGAGTTTGGTGTCGTAGAGAACGCAGACGGCGGTCGAGCAATCGCCGGGCGCCGCAAGGCCGATGCTTCCCGACGGGAAGCGGGTGGTCACATATTTCTCGGATTCCCGCGCGGGCCGTGAGGCGTACATTTCAAGTGAATAGTCACACATTTGCGCCACTCCTGATGTCTCGAGACGGATTGATCCCCTTCCATGCGTAAGCCCCCGGCCAAAGATGCGCGGCGGGCATAAGCTTCGAGCTGTGAGATAGGCAGCCCCCCAAGTCGGGAGGGGAATGTGGAAGCCGCTCAGGGCCAGCTGGCTCGAACCGGAGAAACGCTGGCGCATGCCTGCGTCGGCCGATGCCACATCCGGCGGTCGCCGGACGTTCCACTTACGTCGCGAACGTGGAAAACTCCTTAGAGCTTCAAACGTCTCGCGCTTATTTTAATGGTAGCCCAGCGTTTTGCCGCGTCAAGCTCTTTTGCTGAAACCGCAGCGATTTCCCATCTCAATCCATCGCCGCCGCGACAGTTTCAGGCAGGCTCCCGGCGCGCGCCGGCTATTTTCCGGCTTGGTTTGGGGCGGGCGCGGCCGCGCCGGCCCGAGGCGCAAATTCATGTCGCCGGCCGGCCCGTCGCGACAGGCAGATTGGGCCGCGCGCCCCACTCGCTCCAGGAGCCGTCGTAAAGGACGACGTTTGTCTTGCCGATGCTCTCCAGCGCCATAAGGAGGATCGCTGCAGTCACGCCCGAGCCGCAAGTTGTGATGATCGGCCGATCGAGATCGACGCCCGCGTCTGAGAAGGCCCTTGCGACCGCCGCGGCGGGCTTGATCCGTCCCTGCGCGGCGACCTCGCTCCAAGGCACATTGCGGCTGTTCGGGATGTGCCCGGAGCGCAAGCCGGGACGGGGCTCGGCGACCTCGCCGGTAAACCGGCCGGCGCTGCGCGCATCGACGATCTGCGCTGAACCGGCCTCGCTCGCGCGCAGCACGTCGGCGGCGGCGGCGACGCCCGCCGCATTGAGGCGGGGCGCGAAAATTCGCGGCGCAGGCTCGCGCGCTCCGGCCTCAAGGGGGCGGCCCTCGGCGCGCCATTGCTGCAGACCGCCCTCCAAAACCTTGACGTCAGCCGCGCCGAAGAGACGAAGCGTCCACCAGACCCGGGCGGCGCCGACGAGCTGGGACGCGTCATAGACGACGAGGCGCATGCCGTCGCCAAGGCCGAGCTTGCCCGCGGCGATGGCGAAATCCGCGGGCGAGGGCAGCATGTGCGGCAGGCTGGTCGAATGGTCGGCGATGGCGTCGACGTCGAAGAAGACCGCGCCCGGGATGTGGCCGGCGAGATATTCGGCCCGCGCATCACGGTTCTCCGCCGGCATGAAGAAGCTGGCGTCGATGATCGCGAGATCGGGCGCGCCGAGATGGGCGCCGAGCCATGCCGTCGAAACGAAAAAATCCGGAGTGGAGCCTGCCGTCATTGTCGTCGCCTCTCGGCGCTTGGCGCCTGCGCGAAAGCCTGATTTCGTCCCCGTTCCAGACCGTGGCCGGAGGCGGGGTTCGCAAGGGTTTTTCCATATCCGGCGCCAAGTTGGAAGAGGCCGCTACGAAGGGCCTATCCGGCACGCGGCGGCGACTTGACGTCCGGCGGACGATAGGATCGCTTAGAGAAAGGGCGGCGAGGCGGAAAAACGCCGCGCCATTCATCCGGCATTCAGCGTCGTCGCGCAAAGCTGGTCACATGATCATTTTGATCTTTTCGTTCGCGCTCGCCAGTTGCCTTGGTTTTTGCGTCGGCGCACTCGCGCAGCCGGCGCAACAAAACCAGTGCTTCTCCACGGCCGAGACGCGCGACAAGATCGCCGCTCACGGCCTCAGCGAACCCTTGCGCTCCATTGAAAAGGCGGCGGCGCATTTCCAGGCCGAAGCGCTCGGGGCGAAACTTTGCCGGCGGAACGACGCTTTCGTTTATGAGATCAGCCTGTTGCGTCGCGACGGCAAGATCGTTCACGGCGTTTATGACGCAAAAACCGGCCAAATCGTCGAACCGAAGCCGGCGAAAGAGCGCGAAGACTAGAATCCGGGAAGATCGGCGCGCGCCCTTGAATCTCAAGCGGCGCGTTTTTCTGACAAGAACATGCGGTGCAATAACGCGAAAGAGCATGGTCCGTGCGAATCTGCACCGATCATGCGCCCGGGGAATCCGTCATGCGTCTGCTCGTCGTCGAGGACGACAAGGATCTCAATCGACAGATCGGCGATGCCCTGGCGCGGGCGGGCTACGCCGTCGACCGCGCCTTCGACGGCGAGGAGGGCTGGTTCCTCGGCGACACGGAGCCTTATGACGCGGTCGTCCTCGACCTCGGTCTGCCCAAAAAGGACGGCGTCGCGGTGCTGACCGAATGGCGCCGGGCGGGGCGCGCGATGCCCGTCCTGATCCTGACCGCGCGCGACCGCTGGGGCGAGAAGGTGCGCGGTTTCGACGCCGGCGCCGACGATTATGTGACGAAGCCGTTTCACATGGAGGAGATTCTGGCTCGGCTGCGGGCGCTGCTGCGCCGCGCCGCCGGCCACGCCTCGAGCGTTTTCTCCTGCGGTTCCGTCACGCTCGACGCGCGCGCCGGGCGCGTCGCCGTCGACGACAATCCGGTCAAGCTCACCTCCCATGAATACCGCCTCCTGTCCTATCTGATGCACCATCAGGGAAAGGTGGTCTCGCGCGCGGAGATCGTCGAACATCTTTACGATCAGGACTTCGATCGCGACTCGAATACGATCGAGGTGTTCGTCGGACGCCTGCGCCGCAAGCTCGGCGTCGACATCATCCAGACCGTGCGCGGCCTCGGCTATGTGCTGGCGCCGCCCGACGCCAGGGGCGAGGGTCCTCTCGCCGGGCGCTCCGATCCGGCGCTTTAAAGTGACGACGCAGGCGCCAGGGGAGCGAAGCGCGGGCGACGCCCAAAAGGGAGGCGTCGGAATCTCGATCGCGATGCGGCTGTTCCTCTCCGCCGCGATTCTGAGCTTCACGATTTTGTTGGTCGCCGGAATCGTTCTCTCGCATGTCAATCAGCGCGACGCCGAGGCCAATTTCGACGAGCGCCTCAGCGTTTATCTCCACGCGCTCGTCGCCGATATCGCGTCCCCCGGCGAGACCGCCGAGATCAATCCGGAGGAATTAAGCGATCCGCAATTCGCCTTGGCGTTGTCTGGCTGGTATTGGCAAATCACGCGCCTCGACTCCGACAAGCAGCAGATCAGAAGCTCGCGCTCGCTGTTCGCGGCGCGGCTGCCGCGGCTCGCCGACGTTGGCGTTCCCGCCGGCCTTGGCGGGGCTCGCCGGGGCTATGCGATCGGCCCAGACGGACGGCGCCTACGCATCGTCGAGCGCGTCATCGATACCGGCGACAATGGAATTTATCTCGTTCAGGTCGCGGCCACGACAGGCGAGATCGAGGCGGCGATCGAGCGTTTCGACGCCTATCTCGTCGTCACCTTCGCCTTACTCGCCGTGGCGCTCATCGCCTCATCCGCCTTACAATTGCGCTATGGCCTCGCACCATTGCGGCAACTGCAGGAAGGCGTCGCCGCGATTCGGCGCGGCGAATCTGAATCGATCGCGGGCGCTCTCTCGCCAGATCTCGCGCCGCTCGCCGGCGAACTCAACCTGCTCATCGGCGCCAATCGGGCAGTGGTGGAGCGCGCCCGCACGCAGGTCGGCAATCTGGCGCATGCATTGAAAACGCCGCTTAGCGTCATCATCAACGAAGCGGCGCTGGAGGGAGGGCCGTTCGCGCACAAGGTTCAGGAACAGGCCGCGATCATGCGCGATCAGGTGTCCTACTATCTCGATCGCGCCGTGGCGGCGGTCCGTGCCGGCGCGGTCGCGAGCGCGACCGACGTCGGGCCGGTGGCCGAATCCCTGGCCGGCGCTTTCGAGAAAATCTACGCGGAGCGCGCGGTCCGTTTCGCGGTCGATATGCCGCAGCCGGTGCGTTTCCTCGGAGAACGGCAGGATCTTGAGGAAATGATCGGCAATCTTGTCGATAACGCCGGAAAATGGGCGGCGAGCGATGTCACAATCGCCATCGCGCTGGAGCCCGCCCAGAGCGGGGCCGAACGCGCCTTTTTTCGCGTCGTCATTGACGATGACGGACCGGGCCTCGCGCCGGAGCTGCGCGCGGCGGCGCTCAAGCGCGGGCGCCGGCTCGACGAGACCAAACCGGGATCCGGCCTCGGCCTCTCGATCGTCGCCGACCTCGCGTCCATGTATGGCGGCGATTTGACGCTGGACGTCAGCCCGATGGGCGGTCTTCGCGCCGATCTGCGCCTGCCTTCGACGCCGAACGCGCCGCCGCAAACGCGTTCGTGAGCGCAAAGACGTTTGCAAGCCGGCGGCGGCTGTGACTATTAAAGCGCCTATGCAGTCGTTTGTTTTTGCCGTTTTAACGGGCGTCGCCGTGCTGAGCGTGCTTTGGCCGCTCGTCCGGACGCCGCGCGGCCTCTCGCGCGGCGCGATCGACGTCGCCTTCTATAAGGACCAGTTGGCCGCGATCGACCGCGACGCCGCCGAAGGCCTCGTCGCGGCGAGGGATGCCGAAGGCGCGAAGGCCGAGGCCGCCCGCCGCCTCCTCGCAGTCGTGGACGCGCCGCAGCTGGGCGCAGCCCAGACAGGCCGCGCCGCCCGTTACGGCGGGATCGCGGCATGCCTGTTCGTGCCCGCCGCGGCGCTGGGCCTTTATGCATTTATCGGCCATCCGGGCCTTCCCGATCTGCCGCTGACCGCGCGGCTGAAGGAATCCCCTGACCGCATGGATCTGATGGCGGCGATCGCGAAGATCGAGGCGCATCTGGCGCAAGATCCAAACGACGGCCGCGGCTATGAGGTTCTCGCCCCGGTCTATATGCGTCTTGGACGCTACGACGACGCCGTGAAGGCGTCCGAGGCCGCCTTGCGCCTCAATGGCGAAACGCCCGAACGGCTGGCGCGTTATGGCGAAGCTCAGGTCGACGCGGCGCGCGGCGAAGTGACGCCGCAGGCCAGACAAGCCTTTGAGGCGGCGAGCGCCAAGAACCCCGCGCTGCCCCTCGCGCGCTTCTATCTTGGCCTCGCGGCCGCCCAGGATGGCGACGATTCGCGCGCCAAGGAGATCTGGGAGACGCTTCTGAAGGACGCCCCCGCCAACGCGCCGTGGATCCCGACCGTGCGCCAGCAGCTCGCCGCCTTGTCCTCCGACGCAGCTCAAGCGGCCGGCGAAGCCGGGGGCGGCGCGCCGACGGGTCCCGCGGCCAATCCGGCGCTCGCCGCCAAAATCCAGTCGATGTCCGGCGCCGAGCAATCCAGCGCCATCCGGGGCATGGTCGACAACCTCGCCGCGCGGTTGGCCCAGAATGGACAGGACGTAGAAGGCTGGCTTCGGCTCGTGCGCGCCTATTCGGTGCTGCATGAAGAGGGCAAGGCGAAGACGGCGCTGAGCGAGGCCAGACGCAATCTCGCCGCCGATCCCACCGCAAGCGCCCGCATCGAGGCTCTCGCGCGCGAACTCGGCCTCGAAGGATAACCGCTGAAATGACCCGCAAACAACGGCGTCTTGTCTTGATTTCGTCCGGGCTCGCGGTCATCGGCCTCGCCGTCGGGCTCGTGCTGTTCGCGCTGCGCGACAACGTCGTATTTTTCTATGGGCCGAGCGAACTGGCGCAAAAGGCGGCGGCGCCCGGCGCGCGGCTGCGCCTCGGCGGCCTCGTCAAGCAGGGCTCGCTTCAGCGCGAAGGCGATCAGAAAATTCTCTTTACGATCACCGACCTGAAGCAGGATGTCGCGGTGACCTATGTCGGCCTGCTGCCGGACCTGTTCCGCGAAGGGCAGGGGGTCGTGGCCGAAGGGACCTTCGGCGCCGATCATGTCTTTCGCGCCGACAGCGTGCTCGCCAAGCATGATGAACGCTATATGCCGCGCGAGGTCGCCGACGCCCTGAAGAAACAGGGCGTCTGGCAGGGCGCGGAGGGCAGGGATGCAGGCGCCGCATCCGTGCAGGACGGCGCACAGGCGGCGACCGCGAAATGAGCGCGACATGAGGCTGCAATGATCGTCGAAACCGGCCACTACGCCCTCGTCCTCGCCCTGGCGCTGGCGCTCGTCAATTCGGTGTTGCCGATATGGGGCGCAGCGGTCGGCGACCGGCGCCTTATGGCGATCGCCCCGAGTGTGGCGCTCGCGAGTTTCGGCTTCATCGCCTATGCCTATTTCGCCCTCACCTACGCCCATGTGACGTCCGATTTCTCGCTCGTGAACGTCGTCGAGAACTCACATTCGCTGAAGCCGCTGCTCTATAAAATCAGCGGCGTCTGGGGCAATCACGAAGGCTCGATGCTGCTTTGGGTGCTGGTTCTGGCGGTCTTCGCGGCGGCCGTCGCCCTCTTGTCGTCGAACATGCCCGAGGATCTACGCGCCAATACGCTCGCCGTGCAGTCCTGGATCAGCGCCGCGTTTCTTTTGTTTATTCTGCTCACGTCCAATCCCTTCGCGCGGATCGCAAATCCGCCGATCGAGGGCAACGACCTCAACCCGCTGCTACAGGACCCCGGCCTCGCCATTCATCCGCCGCTGCTCTATCTCGGCTATGTCGGGCTTTCGATAACCTATTCCTTCGCGGCGGCGGCGCTGATTACCGGACGGATCGACGCGGTCTTCGCGCGCTTCGTGCGGCCGTGGACGTTGATCGCCTGGGTCTGCCTGACGCTCGGCATCGCGATGGGATCTTACTGGGCCTATTACACGCTCGGCTGGGGCGGCTTCTGGTTCTGGGACCCGGTCGAGAACGCTTCGCTCATGCCATGGCTCGCCGCCACCGCGCTCATTCATTGCACGCTTGTGATGGAGAAGCGCGAAGCGCTCAAGATCTGGACGATCTTTCTCTCCATTCTCGCCTTCTCTTTGTCGCTGATCGGCACCTTCCTCGTGCGCTCGGGCGTTCTGACTTCGGTGCACACCTTCGCCAGCGATCCGATGCGCGGCATGTTCATCCTCGTCATTCTCGTCCTTTTCATCGGCGGCTCGCTGACGCTGTTCGCCGCGCGCGCGGGAGGGCTAAAGCCGGGCGGGCTTTTCGCGCCGATCTCGCGGGAAGGCGCGCTCGTCCTCAATAATCTCCTGCTGACCACCAGCTGCGCCACCGTCTTCGTCGGCACGCTCTATCCGCTAGCGCTCGAAGCCTTGACGGGCGAAAAAATCTCGGTCGGCGCGCCCTTCTTCAATCTGACTTTCGCTCCCTTGTTTCTCCCGCTGTTCATTCTGATGCCGATCGGCCAATCGCTCGCCTGGAAGCGCGGCGACCTTCTCGCCGCGACGCAGCGATTGACCTTCGCCATTGGCTCGGGCCTGATCGTCGCGCTGGCGCTCGCCGCCTGGCGTGGCGGCCCCGCCCTGAGCGCGATCATGTGCGGGCTCGCCGCCTATATGATTGTCGGCTCCTTCGCCGACCTCGGCCGTCGGCTCTTCGGGGGTGGCGCGTCCTTCGGCGCCGCTTGGCATCGCCTGCTCGGCCTGCCGCGTCAGGCCTTCGGCTCCGCCTTCGCCCATGCGGGCATTGGCGTCACCTTGCTCGGCCTCGCCGCGACCGGATGGGGCGCCGAGCGCATTACATCGCTGCGGCCGGGCGACACGGTGGAGATCGGTCCCTACCAGCTCACCCTGGAAGGCGTTGCGACGCGTCCCGGTCCGAACTATTCCGAACTCTTCGGTCGCACGACGATCCGCTCCGGCGGCGTCGTGAGGGCCGCGATCGAGCCGGCGATGCGCTCTTATCCGTCCCGCAAGATGACCCGCTCGGAAGCCGGCATCGCCACGCTGGGCTTTGGCCAAGTCTATATGAGCATCGCCGACGCCGCGCCGGACGGAAAGCTCAACGCCCGCATTTACTGGAAGCCGCTTGTCGCCTTGATCTGGCTCGGCGCTCTCATCATGGCGTTTGGCGGCGCGCTGTCATTGAGCGACATGCGGCTTCGCGTCGGCGTCGGACGGCGCGCGCGCGAGGGCGCCGCCGTGAGCCCCCTGCCAGCGGAGTGAGGATGAATTTTCGTCTTTTGCGCCAATGGACGATCGCGGCGGCTCTCTGGCTGGTCCCCCTCGGCGCCGGGGCCGTGCAGCCCGATGAAATCCTCGCCGATCCGAAGCTTGAGGCGCGCGCGCGCGATCTCTCGGCGCAATTGCGCTGCATGGTCTGCCAGAACCAGTCGATCGACGATTCCAATGCGGAGCTTGCGCGCGATCTCCGCCTTCTCGTTCGCGAGAGGCTGAAGGCCGGCGACAGCGATGACGCCATCCGCGCCTATCTCGTGCAGCGCTACGGCGATTTCATCTTGCTGAAGCCGCCCGTCAAGGCCGAGACGCTCGGCCTTTGGGGCGCGCCGATCGTCATTCTTCTGGCCGGGGGCGTCGCGATTTTTCTCAACGCCAAACGCCGCCGCGCGGTCGTTCCCGAACCTCAAGGCTTGAGCGAACGCGAGGCCGTCGAACTCAAAACCCTGCTCGATCGCGATTCGCCGTCAAGCTGAGGGCGCGGGCCGGTCTCTCTTCGGCAGAGCCGCCAGCACTTCGGCGCCCGCAACGCGGCGCTCCTTGGGCCAGACCCAGAAGTCGGCGGGGCGCGCCACGGCCTCCGCGAGGCGGCGCCGATAGGCGTCCTTCGGCGCCTCGATCGCGCCGAGTGAGGCGAGGTGCGGCGTGACGAATTGCGCATCGAGCAGCGTAAATCCGCCCAGGCGCAGCCGGGCGGCGAGATGCAGCAGCGCCACCTTCGAGGCGTCCGACTTGCGGTGGAACATGCTCTCGCCAAAGAAAGCCGAGCCGAGGCGGACGCCGTAAAGCCCGCCGACGAGAGCGCCGTCGCTCCACGTCTCGACCGTGTGGACGCGGCCCATGTCGAACAGCTGCCGATACAGCCGCCGGATGCGATCGTTGATCCAGGTTTTCTCGCGATCCCCATAGGAGGCCGCGCAGCCGTCCATGACGGCGTCGAAATCATGATCGACCCGCACTTCGAAGATGTCTGCGCGGACCGTCTTCGCGAGGCTCCTTGAAATGAGGATGTTATCGAGCGGAAAAATGCCACGAACCTCCGGCTCGACCCAAAACAGATTCGGATCGTCCGCGCTTTCGGCCATGGGAAACAGCCCGATGGAATAGGCGCGAAGCAGAATATCCGTCGTTATCTCCAGTTGGTCGCGCAATCGGCTCATCGGCTGTCCGCTGTAAAAATTGCGATGCCAGGCTCAATCTTGGCCATGCAACATCTGTGCATGGAGGATATCGAATGCTGGATTAACTATATTGCGGCGCTGCGCGCCGGGCTCCGCACCAAAATGGCGTTCTCGCGCGCCAGATGAGGGCCGTTCTTTAGAGTAACTACAAATTCGAGAAAGGGAAGCAGCCCGACAATTTTTTGTGAAACGGCTCTCGCAGCCGCGCGGCGGGCGGCGCATTTTGCGAAAAGCCGCGATTGCCCTATTCCGTTTCTGGATGGAGGCGGCGAAGCATTGCGATGATTCTTGAGCTTCGCCCCTGACTTATCCGCCGCGCCCGGCGCGCGAAGCTGGCTGTGGCTCGATCATGCTTTCAACCATCGTCTTCTACGAAAACTTTCAGCAACCCGGGCGTATCGACCCGGCGGAGCGCCTTGTGCGGAGCTTGAGTTCCTTGATCCCGGCGAATGTCGAGGGTCTTCTCGGCGACGTCGCGATCGCGGGACCCTCCGGGCAGGGCCTTGGCCTCATCGCCGATCAGGCGGGCTGCGGTCTGTTCGAGGCCGCGGCCGAGGAAGAATGGCTCCGTCGCGCGATCGAGGCGGCCCGCGGACCGGAGCTTTTCATGCTTCGTTCAGGCTTTGCGCCACAGGCGGGATTCATCGAGGAAGCCGGCGATTTTTTGCGCGCTGAGGGCGCCAACAAGAGCGGCGGCGCGCGCGCGGCGCTGCTGCGCGCGACGCCGGAAACCCTCATCGAGCGGTTGTTTCCGCGCGCGGGCCCGCTCGCCGGCCTCATCGCGCCGCGCGATCGCTGCATCGCACTGTCCGCCAACAAATCCGGAATGAAATTTGCGGCGTTGGCTCAGTTCTTCGGATCGGCCACGGTCTTGCGCACAAACGCCCGCCGCATCGGCTAGATCACGATAGTTTGGAGCGGGACGCAGGCGGAAAAGCGGTGCTGCTTTTCCTCATCCCGCTCTAAGCGCCGTCAGCTTCTATCGCGCAAAGGTGTTGCAGGCGTCGACCTGGCCCGACTGCAGCCCTGTGTTCAGCCATTGCACGCGTTGCGCCGCCGAGCCGTGGGTGAAGGAATCCGGCACGACATAGCCGCGCGACTCCTGCTGCAGGCGGTCGTCGCCGATCGCCTGCGCGGTCGAAATCGCCTTCTCGACGTCGCCCGGCTGAAGGACCTTATATTTTTTCTGGGCGTTCGCGGCCCACACGCCAGCAAGGCAATCGGCCATCAGTTCGACGCGAACCGAAATCGCATTCGCCTGCGCCGCGCTGTCCGCCCGCGCCTGCGCCGCCTGAACGCGCGGCAGAATGCCGAGCAGGTTCTGGATATGATGGCCGATCTCGTGGGAGATGACATAGGCGTAGGCGAAGTCGCCGCCGCCGCCGAGGCGCCGCTTCATGTCATTGAAAAATGACGTATCCAGATAGACCTTCTGGTCTTTGGGGCAATAGAACGGGCCCATCGACGCGTTGGCGCCGCCGCAGCCGGAGCGCGTTGAGCCGCTGTAGAGCACCAGCTTCGGCTTGACATAAGCGACGCCCTTCTGAGCCGGCAGGACATCGCTCCAGACGTCCTCGGTCTCGGCCAGAACGGCGGCGACGAATTGCCCCATCTGGTCCGAGGGCGCGCCGGTCCGCGCCGACTGCGACGGCGCCTGCGCGCTCTGCGTTCCCCCGCCCGAACGCATGCTGTTCACCATCTCCGCGCCGCCGATCAAAACCGCCGGATTGATCCCAAGCATCCAGCCGATCAGACCGAGCACGACGACGGCGCCAAGGCCAAGATGGCCGCCGCCAACGCCAAGGCCCGTACCTCCGCCTCCATCACCAGGGTCGCCGCGCCGATCTTCAACATTGTCGGACCGGCGAAAATCTTCCCATCTCATGACCGGCTCCCGGCTTCTGGCGCGAACTGCGAAGGCGACCCTTCGGCGGCGGGCTATCTAAAGGCCATTTGCGGCGCCGTTTTCAAGCAGAGTTTTCGGACGATGCCGCGTGAAGACGCGCGATCTCCTTCGCCAGCAGCCGCAAGTCGCGCCAGGCCAGCTTCTTCTGGGCCGGCTGGCGCAAAAGATAAGCCGGATGCAGCATCGCGATCGCCTTGATGGTCGTAGTCCCCACCGCATAATCGAACCAGCGCCCACGCAGTCTCATGATGCCCTCTTTCGAGCCGAGCAGGGTCTGCGCCGACGGAGCGCCGAGACAGACGAGGACTTTTGGGGCGACGAGTTCGATTTGGCGGCGCGTGAAAGGCAGGCAGGCCGCCGTTTCGAGCGGCGTCGGCGTGCGGTTGCCGGGCGGGCGCCAGGGCACGACATTGGCGATATAGACCTTGCCGCGTTCGAGCCCGATCGAGGCCAGCATCTTGTCGAGCAATTGACCCGCGCGGCCGACGAAGGGCGCGCCCTGGCGATCCTCGTCCGCCCCCGGCGCTTCGCCGACGAACATGACTTCGGCGCCCGCCTCGCCCGAGCCGAACACCAGCTGGGTCGCGGTCGCTTTCAGGCCGCAGCCTTCGAACCGCAAGAGATGATCGCGCAATTCGGCGAGCGTGCGCGCCGACGCGGCGGCCTCCCGCGCCTCCTGCTCCAACTCGGCGGCGGGGGCGACGATGCTAGCGGTGGCAGGCGCGGGGGGAGGAGGGGGAGACGCGCGCGGGCGTCGCGTCTCGTCTTTCCCGCCTTCACCGTTTTCCCCGGCCGCGCTTTCCCGAGGCGCCGCGGCTGGCGGGGCGGCCGGTTCGCGCGTGCGGTCATGCGGGCTCGCATCGAGCGCGATGTCGACGCCCATGTCTACGTACCAGCGCAAGAGTTCAACGAGGCGACCCGGCACGATGCGAACCTCGTTGTTCAAACCTGACCGGACCGCGGCGCGGCGGCGCGCCGCAACCGGTCGTTGTTCGCCTCGCCGAGGCCGATATGCGGAATCGGCGCGACGGCGATGCAATCCAGGCCCAACGCGTCGAGTTCGCGGAGAAAAGCGAAAAGCCTCGTCGCCGCCTCATCGAGGCTTTTCGTCGGCGACAAATCGAGGACGTTTTTGGCGGCCGGGAAACGCCCGCCGAAATCAAGGCCCGCCTCGCCGGCTTCGAGACTCAAGGCGTCGAGCCTCAGTTTCGCCCGCGGCGCGTAATGCGAGGCGAGGGCGCCCGGCGCTATGATCGCGTCCGCGTCCGGCGCTCCCGCGAGTTTGGCGCCCAGCGCCTCTTCAATCAGATCCCTCGATAGACCGCCGGGGCGAAGCAGGCGCGGCGGACCGTCGAGACAGGCGACGATCGTCGATTCAACGCCGACCGGGCAGGGGCCGGCGTCGAGGATAAGGTCGATCTCACCGGAAAGATCGGAGGAGACATGGGCGGCGGTCACGGGGCTGAGCCGGCCGGAGCGATTGGCCGAGGGCGCGGCGAGCGGCAGGCCGACGGCGGCGAGGAGGCTCAAAGCCGCCGGATGCGCCGGAATGCGCAGCGCGATCGTCGAGCGGCCCGCCCGTGCCGCGGCGCAGACCGTGGCGCTGGCGCTAAGCGGCAAAACCAGCGTCAAAGGCCCCGGCCAGAAGCGCTCCGCGAGCCGCAGGGCCTCGGCCGAAAAGACCCCTTGCGCCTTCGCCGCCTCAAGATTCGCCACATGGGCGATCAGCGGATTGAAGGCGGGGCGACCCTTCGCCGCGTAGATGCGGGCGACGGCCGCCTCCGATGTCGCGTCGGCGCCGAGGCCGTAGACCGTCTCGGTCGGGAAGGCGACAAGCCCTCCCGACCGCAAGAGTCGCGCGGCTTCGGCGATTCCGGCGGCGTCCGCCTTCAATATCGGCGCGGAGTTGGTGATGGCGCCCGAGGCGAGATCGCTCTTCATTTGACGAGGGTCATGCCCTGCGCGGGTATCGGATGTGGGCCTGAGGCGTCTTTCCCGGCCGCCTGATCGAAGCGGCGCTGCGCGCCCTCGATCGACGCGGCGTTCTGCACCGCCCAGAGGCCAAGCGCGCGCACCGGGATCAACAAGGAGTGACCCAGCGCCGTCAATTCATAATCGACGCGGGGCGGAATGGACGGGAACACGGTCCGGGTCAGGTAGCCGTCGCGCTCCAGTCCACGCAGGGTCAAGGTCAGCATCCGCTGCGAGATGCCGCCGATGCGGCGGCGCAACTCGTTGAAGCGCATCGGTCCATCGCCGAGGATCGTAACGACGAGAATGCTCCATTTGTCGCCGATGCGCGACAGGATGGGCGCGACCTTGGCGCAGACGCTGGGCACATGCGTGTGACCCTGTTCCAAAAAAGTGCCTCCTTGCGCGTTCTTTTACAGGCACGCATAGTGCCTCGGTAACAAATCTATACCGCGAAAAGGACTTCGTCCATGAAACTTCTGCACGTCGATTCCAGCATTCTCGGCCCCTTTTCGGTCAGTCGCCAATTGTCGGCCGAGATCGTCGCAAAACTGCGCCAGGATAGGCCGGATCTTAAGGTCAGATACCGCGATCTGGCCGCGGTTCCCGTGCCTCCGCTATCGGGCGCTTATCTTGCCGCGCAACAGCCGGGCGCGCCGCCCCCGAGCGCGGACGTGCAGCAAGATATCGCCCTCGGCGGCGAACTTCTCAATGAATTCCTTGGCGCCAACATCGTGGTGATCGGCGCGCCGATGTACAATTTCACGATTTCAAGCCAGCTCAAGGCCTGGATCGACCGGCTACTGATCGCCGGAAAAACCTTCCGCTATACGGAAAAGGGGGTTGAAGGCCTCGCCGGCGGCAGACGCGTGATCGTCGCATCCTCGCGCGGCGGAATCTATTCGGAGGGCGCGGCGGCGGCCGTAGAGCATCAGGAGACCTATTTGCGAAGCGTCTTCGGCTTCATCGGCATCGCAGACATCGAGATCGTTCGCGCCGAAGGAGTCGCGGTCGGGCCGGGTGAGAGAGCCGCCGCAATCAAGGCGGCGCAGGATGAAATCACGAAGCTCGCGAACGCCGCGTAACCATCGACCCAGCCCGCGCCGCCGAGCGACAGGGCGGCCGGCGCTATTTCGCCAGCACCTCGACATCCCGGTCGATCGTCGATTCGACCTTGAAATTAGTCTGATAGACATTGCTGTCGTGACGCGCGATGGCGACATATTCGCCCTCCGCGAGGACCAGCGAGGGAAACGCCCCGATCATCTCGCGAATGACGTCGCCGCCGGGGGTCAGGATCGTAAAGGAGGTGTTGGCGAGCGCTTCGCCGCTGAGTCCCCTGACGAGTTTCAGGGTCATCGTCGCGGCCCTGTGGCGTAAGGCGGCGTCGGTCAATTTGCCGGCCTGCACGCGAAGATCGGCGCTGACGACGGAGTTGGTCGAATTGACCGATCCGTTGCTCTGCGGATCGAGCAAGGTCGAGACGACGTGATAATTGCCTTCCGGCAAGCCTATGGAGTCGCCGGACTTTCCGTTGGCGACAAGTTTCGCTTCGGAATTGTTGCGCTCAGGAACATAGATCGAGATCTGCGTTTTCGCCGGCGCGATCGGCGCGTCGCCGAGCATGCCGATGACGCGCAACGCGCCGGCGTTGAGGGTCAGTCTTTCGCTGCCGCCCCTGGCGTCGATCGTTACGCGCTTCGTCGCCCCGGCGAGGCCGAACGCGGCATGCACGATGAAGTTGCCATCGCGCAGGGTCAGCGCCGGGGTCGCATCGGAGGATTCGGCGATCAGCGCATGCGATCCGTCGAGCTCCGCCTTCTCATCGAAAACGCGCCACCGGAGGCCACCGCGCAGCGGCTGCGCGTCCGTCGCGCTGAGAACAGCCGATAAATGCAAAATATTTCCCTTAGGCGCTTCTGGCTTTGGCGTCTCGGACTTGGCCGCGTCCTGGCCCGCCGGTAGTCGCAAAGGCGGAAGGGCAGAATTCGGAGAGGCCGAATTGCCTTGCGGCGCGGGCGGCGGCGATTGCGCGGTCGAGGGGCTCGCCAGCAGCATGACGGCGCCAATGACGCCGGCCATTATTCGCTTTTCGCAACGGAAACCTGTCCGCCGGTCAGTGGTCACGAGATTTCCTAATCATCGGTCCTGTTCAGGACGGTCGCCAGCGCCGCCGAGAGATTGGCGAAGGAAAGCGGATGAAAGGCGAATTCGATCCGATGGCGTCCGGCCGGAGTCTCGACGCCGCGAAACAAGAGATTGGCCTTGAGCATCGGCTGAAGTTCGCCGTCTACGCGCACCTCCCAGCCAGGATAGAAGAGATCATGCAGCACGACAATTCCGGCGTTTTTGGCGTCGACGTCGAGCGTCACCGCATTGTCTGAATATTGGACGATCTCCACATGCGAGGGATCGGCCGGCTGCGCCGCAGGCGCCGGGGGGTCGATTTCGTCCGTAACGCGGTCGCGAACCTGCTTGAGATCGGCGAGGCTCGATTGGTCGATCAGCGCTTCGCGCGCGCGGTCGAACTCCGGCAGCTCATGCGCGTCGAGAACCCGTTCGCTGTCCACGGCCTTGATCGTCGAAGCGAAATAGGCGCGCGGCGCGGCCTTGCCGAGCCTGTAGACATACATCGCGTCGCTCGAATAGATCAAAGTCGCCTTTGGCCGCGGAACGTGGCGGGGCAAGCCTGTCAATGGGCGATCCAGCACAAGATATTCGAGGCCGAGCAAAGTCGCGAGCATGCACTTGTAGCCGCGGAAGGTGCCTGGGAAATGCCGCAAATTCGGGTCGCCGGCGTTGTCGCCGGGACCAACGGCCCGCTCGTAGCCGTCGATGCGCAGGGGATTATAGCCGACCGTATTTTCGAGCTTCAGCACCATCGAGGCGTTCTGCCAGGGTCCCGGAAGGCCGAGAATCTCGACGCGCGGATGGTCGCCGTCGCGCCTCTTGGCGGCGATCTCCCGCCGCAGCAGGGCGACTCCCGCCGCATCACCCGGCTTCATGCTCGCGTAGACGCCATAGCGGTCGACCGGCTCGGCGTTGAGCGAGGAGGCGGCGTTGCGCCATAATATCTCGCCGCCGCTCGCGGCGACGAGCAGAGCCGCCGCGAAGGCGCGGCGCTGGCGGTCCCGCAGCGCAAACAGGAGCGCTGCTCCCCCAAGTCCGATTCCGGCGGAAACGCCAAGCTGCACGAACGAGGTCGCGAGGCGTCCTTCTCTCAAGGAAAAGGCGAGACCCGTGCCGATCAGGACGGCGACTCCGATCGCCGTAGCGGCGGCCAGGGCCCAGCCGAGCCATCGCGGCGCGCGGGCGAGGCCCGGCAGGCCGTCGACGATGTAGCGGTGCAGCAAATAGCCGGCGCCGAAAGCGAGGCTAATGTTGAGAATAAAGGTAGCGTCGGCCGGACGGCGATAGAGCGAGACCCCGGGGATCCAGTCGAACGCGAGTGAAAAGAAGGGCGTATAACGGCCGAGCGAGTACAAGGTCGCGACGCACAGAACGATCGAGAAAAAGCGGACGCCGCGCGCGAAGAGGCGCCCCGCCCCGATTCCATGCCAGACGACGAGCAGGATCGGCAAGGTTCCGATGAAAAGATAATCGACGGCGCGATCGGTCCAGTCCGCGCGGGTCATGGTGTCGTAGTCCGGCCCCCAGTAATCGTAGAGATGGTCGAGGGAGCCGAAGAAATTCGGCACGAAGAGCGTGATCAGATTGACGGGCGCGAGCGAACCCGCCGCCGCGACGCCGAACGCGATGCCTGGCCGGTTGGAATCGCCGAGAAACTGCATGGTGAGCAGCGCCGGAATGAAGAGAATGGCGGCGGCGACGAGCGCGCCGAGCGCCAGCACGCCGAGTCGGGCGCGAAGATAGGCGAGGGGCGCGCCGGAGCGGCAGACGGCGAAGGCCACGCGGCCGGCGAGAACCATGCAGAGCAGATAGGCGACCTGGTCGCGCCCGAGCGCCATCAACGCGGCGAAGGCGCCAAACAGCAGCGCGAACCGATAGGAGCGGCGCTCCAGAGCGATCTCGAGACTCCACAAGGCCGCCGGAAAGAACGAGTAGGAAATGATCATGCCGGTGTGCTGCAGGCGCGACGACGCCGCGCCGCCGAGCATGAAGATCAGCGCCGCGAGGACGGCGCCGGCGGGCTCCCAGCGCCATCTCCGAAACAGCCCAAGGACGCAAAGGCCGCCGACGGCGAGATGCGCGAGGATGACGGCGTCGAACAGTTGCATCGAGGCGTCCGGCGCGAGCAGCGCGAACAAAACCATGCTCGGCGTGAAGAGCAGGGACTGCGGATCGGCGACGGAAGGATGTCCGGCGAAATGATAGGGATTCCACAGCGGAATCTCGCCGTGGCGCAGCGCGTCGGCAAGAAAGCGGAACATCGGATAGAAATGATTCTTCGAATCCCACGGAACGACTGTCCCGCCAATCAGCCAGCAGGCGAGCGCGAGCCCGGAAAAGCCGATCAAGGCCGAAACTGCCAGCAAAGTGGCGCGGTCAGTCCAGGCCGGCGCCTGAAGCCGCTCCTCCGCCTCGGAGAGGCCCTGGCGCGCATGGCGGCCGCCGAGCGCGCCAGAGGGATAGCCAAGCGTATCGAAAAGCGACATTTTTGGAAAACCCGATGGAGATGTTCTGAGCGCGAGGCGGAGTTCGCGCGGCGGCGGTCCGGAACGATGTGTCAATGCGCACGCGACTGCGCAGACTTCTCGCAATTTGCCAAATTATGCGGCGTTTTCATGGAGATTCGCCGAAGCTGGCGCCGCGCGGACGTAAATCTGGAGCCTCGCGTTTGCTTCGCCATCCTCCCATTCGCTTCGTCTTTGGCGACGAATTGTCGCGCCATCGACATCGTCTTTTATTCTGGAAGGGCTGCGCGGGGCTGGATCACGCAGTCGTCCGCTCACGCCAAAACCGTAAAGCTGCTAGACTCTGTCAACAATATTTACACCTCATAGCAGGCTTGTGTCTTCGCTTCGACCGCGCTTTGATCGCGCGGGGTTCTTTTAGGCGGAAATTCATCAACTTACCGTGAACCTTCGATGAATCACATGATCGAATTACTGAAGACTCGGCGCTCTGCGCGGCCGGCGGCCATGCGCGGTCCCGGACCCGGCGCGCACGAAATCCATGCGATGCTGGAAATCGCCGCCCGCGTGCCCGATCACGGCAAGCTCGCGCCGTGGCGTTTCATCGTTTTCGAAGGCGAGGCGCGCGAGCGGGCGGGCGCAATCATCGCCGAGGTCTACGCGAGCCAGCACGCCGAAGCTGACGCCCCGCGCGTCGAGACCGAACGAATGCGGCTCTCCCACGCGCCGCTGGTCGTCGCCGTCGTGTCGCGGGCGGCGCCGCACGCCAAAATCCCCGAGTGGGAGCAGGTTTTGTCCGCGGGCGCGGTCTGCATGAACCTCGTGGTGGCGGCGAATGCGCTCGGCTTCGCCTCGGCCTGGCTCACGCAGTGGTACGCCTATGACGCCGACGTTCTGGCCCGCCTTGGCCTGGGCGCGGATGAAAGAATTGCGGGGTTCGTTCATATCGGGCGCTTTGATGCGCCGCGCGAGGACCGCTTGCGTCCCGCGCTGGCCGACATCGTGACCCGATTTTAGCGCGGTTTCGAACGGAGCGATCAAGGTTTACGTGAAGAGAATGCGGCAAAACAAGATGTCAGGCCATTTTTATGATTCCATGGTAGCGAGAAACGCTCCAGAAAGCTTGCAAATAATGCCTCGGCCCCTAAGAATTAAGGCTAGCCTCATGAAAATAAACGCCGATTTCTCGCAACGCGTCGTCGTGCGGCCGGGCGAGGCGCAGTGGACCCCCTCGCCGCACCCCGGCGTCGAGCGTCTGATGCTGGACCGCATTGGCGAAGAGGTCGCGCGGGCGACGAGCTTCGTTCGCTTTGCGCCGGGAAGCGCCTTTCCCCACCATACCCATGGCGGCGGCGAGGAGATTTACGTTGTCGAGGGCGCATTCGAGGATGAAAATGGCGTCCACGCGGCCGGGGCCTATCTTCGCGATCCGATCGGATCGTCGCACGCACCGTTCAGTCCGCAGGGCTGCACGCTTTTCGTCAAACTCTGGCAATTCGACAAGGCCGACGCGGACCGCATCGAAATCGACACGGCCACGGGCGAATGGCGGGAAGCGCCGGAGGGCTTCGCGATCCTGCCCCTGCATTATTTTGGCGGCGCGACGACGTTTCTCGTCCGGCTCGACCCGGGCGCAACATTGAGCCGCACCATCCACCTCAATGGGGAGGAGATCGTCATTCTCGCCGGCGCGTGCTCCGATGCCGAGGGGTCCTATCCGAGGGGCGCATGGATCCGCGATCCCGGCGGCCACAGACAGGATCTTTTTTCCGCGAAAGGATGCACACTTTTCGTTAAGACGGGCCATCTCGCATCCATCGAGCCGCCTGGTTTCGACAACGCCAAGGCCAGATCGCGATAGTTTGGTTCTAGAGCATTTTTCTATCGCCCAGAATCGAAAAACAGATCTAACTTTTTGTTTTATCGCATTTTCCTCACGCGAACCGGCATCCGCCTCGCTCGAAAACGCTCCAATGGATCCAGAATCATGGAGGCGATCGATTTCGGGAGTTTAAAGCCGGATGCGGGCGGAAGACCGGCCTCCGCTTTTCCTCATCTTGCTCTATAAGCCGCTGATCAGCCGACCTTGACATTGACGCTCGGCTGATCCTGCTCGGCTTCGCTCTTTTTGTTGAGTGCGGCGCCGAGTGCGTCTGCGCCGAGTCCTTCAAGGCCAAGTCCTTCAACGCCGAGGATCTGGATCTTCTGGGGGTCGGCCGCGGGCGCGTTGAAGAATCCGTGCGCCTTGATCTGTTTGAAGACCTCGAAATGAAGGTCGCTGCGCACGCGCGCCATGGTTTCGACATCGGAGATGAACGCCGCGAGTTCGAAGGTGAGCGCCGCGCCGGACATGCCCGTAAAGAAGATTTGCGGCGCCGGGATCTTCAGGACGCGGTCGTTGCCCTTTGCAGCGGCGAACAGCACCTCGCGGACTTTTTCGGGATCGGCGGCGCCCGCGACGGTGACGGGGATCACGATGCGGCCGGTGCGGTCGTTACGAACCAGATTCTTCACGACCCCAGTGATCAGGCTCGAATTCGGAATAATCACCTGGGCGCGGTCGATCGTCTCGATCTCGGTCGAGCGGATATTGATGCGGCGAACGAAACCCTGGTCGCCGCCAACGATGATCCAGTCGCCGACGCGCACGGCGCGCTCCCAGAGCAGGATCAGGCCCGATACGAAATTATTGATGATCGATTGAAGCCCGAATCCAATGCCGACCGAGAGAGCGCCGGCGACGATTGCGAGCTTGTCGAAACTGAGGCCGAGATAGCCGAGCGCGACGCCGGCCGCGAGGATGAAGCCGACATAGCCGAGGCTGGTGGCGATCGAATTGCCCAGCGCGGCGTCGAGCCCGGTATGCGGCAGAAGGCTTCCCTCAAGCCAGCGCTGCAGCGCATGCACCGCCGCCCAGATGAGGCCAAAAATGGCGATGGCGAAGACGATCGAGACCGGCGAAATGACGACGTCGCCGACTTTGAAGCCAAAGAAGGCGGCGCGCAGATTGAATGGAACGTCGCTCGACTGCAATCCCCAAGGCGCGAGCGCCGCCGCGGCGGCGACAAGGAAAAATGCAAGGCGCAGGGCCCCCGACAAAATGACGCCGAGAAGCTCCAGCGAATTGCGCTCGAGCCCGACGCGATTGACCAGCCAATGCCCAAATCGCGAGGTCGGCTTGAAGCCGGCTCCAATCGCCTCTTCGACCAACAGGCTCGCCATGAAGAAAACCGTTACGACGCCGCTGATCCAGATGACCTGATCGAGGAAGAAACTGGCGAAAGTCGGATATCCGGTCAGAACGGCGACGACGACGACGATCGCCGCGGTCAGGGCGAGACCGCGCAGGATGGCGAACCAGTTTTGCCGCCGCGTCACCAAGGGGCCGAAGCACTCCGTGTCCGCCGCATCGGCGCCGACGCGCCAAAGCCCAAAGGCGAGCGCCAATGCCGCCAGCAGCGCGCCGAGACCGCGCGTCGCCACCGAAAATGCGAGCGAGGCGTCGATGACGTCGTTCAGGGCTTCGCAAAACCTGGTTATCAGGAGGATGCCGGCGACGCTGATGGCGACGTCGATAAGCCGCGCCGCCGCGGCGTCGCTGATCGGCGGCAGACGCCAGTTTGACCGGGTCGGCGCAAACAGGCCCCGCGCGAGGCCGAACGTCAGCGCGATGCGCGCAACGTCGCCGCCGATTGCATTGAACACTGACTGAATCCGCAAGCTTGTAAGATTGGCGGCGTCGAGCCCGTAAATCACAAGATAAGTCAAAGCGATCGGGGGAACGGCGACAACGAGCGCGATCCACCATGCGCCGAGGATTTTCAGGAAGCGGGTCGGCTCGGCGATCGCCTCACTGCGCGCAAAAAAGCGCAGCGAGCGCCGCGCAAACGGGATGTAGGCGAGAAAGATTGCGGGCAGGCCGATCCAGAAAGCGAGCCGGCTCCAGCCTTCGAAACGGGCGTTGATGCGCGCCGCCCAATCGCCAAACAATTTGACGACGTCGCTGGTGTTCCCCGGCGCCTCGCGCCAGACATCGTTCCAGATAGCCGCGTCGGCGATGCTGGCCGAGCGCTGGAAGAGGGACGTCGTGAACAGAGTGCGGCGCCGCGCGGCGATGTTCGTTCTCATCTGCTCGGCCCGGACGGCAAGCAGCTTGGCGCGCTTCAAAAGCTCGTCGGCGTTGCTGAAGCTCTGCTGCTGGGCGGTGCGCTCATCGGTAACGGCCGGATTTTCGGGCGGCGATTTATCGTCCGGCGGCGGTCCGAGCTGATCGAGCCGCGCCTTGATCTCGGTCAGACGCGGCGCGACCTTTTCGGCGGCGGCGCTGACGGAATCGGCGATCGGTCCAATCAGCTGACCCGCGGCGACGAGATCGGCGTCGTTCAGATTGTGCCGATCGAGCGTGGTTTCGATCTCGTTGAGGGCGGCGTTCGCCTTGTCGAGCGTCTCGCCGACGCGCGCGAGATCCGCGGAGGGCGGGGGAGCTGGGGGCGCACCGGCTGGAGCGGACGCGCCCGTTGGCGCGGCCTTCGTTGACGGAGCGGGACCGGCCGCGGGTTTTTCTTTGGTCGAAGCCGCGGCAGGAGCAGCCAGGACGGGGGACGGCGCCTTGGCCGCCGGAGTTTGAGCCGCCGGACTTTGGGCTGCGGGAGCTTGGGCCGCGGGCGTTTGCGCACGCACGGGCGAAAGGGCGATCAGCGCCAGCGCCCCGAAAACGAAAACGACAGATCTCACCAAGAGTCCTCTTGCAGGGCATGGGCTTTGCCGCACGTCCGCCCGAACGAGGCGGAGGCCGGCCAAATCGGCGAAACCGGAACACGGACCCGCTTATCGCCGTTAACGGCTTCTTTTAAAGCATGATCTGGTCCGAAAGCGCAGCAATGTCCCGGCGCTCGTCTTCCGACAGAGCCTGGGCGACCGGCGGGTAGAGGTGCGATCGGCCCCTATAGTCCGTGACTCTGTAGGTCGCTTCGACTGCTGTCCTTTCGAGGTAATCGGGGCCGATCGGCGACTTGCCGTGTCCGCCCGGCAGGTCGAGCATATAGGTTGGCTGGCAAAGGCCGGATAGCCGCCCGCGCAGCTGGCGCATCAATTCGCGGCCCCGCTCGATGTCGACCCTGAAATGCGCCGCGCCGGGCGCGAGGTCGAGATGGTGCAGATAATAGGGCTTGATTCGCGCCTCGACAAAGCCGCGCATCAGCGCGCTCAAGGTTTCGATATCGTCGTTGACGCCGGCGAGCAGCACGCTCTGGCTCAGCATCGGAACGCCGGCTTCGACGAGGCGGGCGCACGCGGCCCGCGCGGCCTCCGTCAATTCGCGCGGATGATTGGCGTGCAGAGCGACATAAACGGTTTTTCCCGAGCGTCCGAGGCTCTCGATCATGGCCGCGTCGACGGCGCCTGGATTGACGCAAGGGACGCGCGTGTGAACCCGGATGATCTTGACGTGATCGATGGCCTTGAGACGAAGCATCAGCTCGCCGATCCGTCGCGCCGACATGGTAAGCGGATCGCCGCCGGTGAGAATCACCTCCCAGATCTTCCGCTGCGCCGCGATATAGGCGAGGGCGGCGTCGAGCGCTTGCGGCGAAAGATGCGCCGGACCGTGAGGCCCGACGACCGCGCGGCGAAAGCAGAAGCGGCAGTAGACGGGGCAGGTATGAAGCAGTTTCAGCAGCGCGCGATCGGGATAGCGGTGAACGACGCCTTCGACGGGACAGAACGCCTCGTCGCCGATCGGATCGTCGCGCTCCTCGGGGCGCGGAAACAGCTCGGCGACATCGGGGACGAACTGGCGCGCGATCGGATCGCGCGGATCTGCGCGGTCGATCAGCCCCGCGACCGTCGCCGTCAGGCCGATGGCGTAGGTTTGCGCAATGGCTTCGATCTCCGCCCGTCGCGCTTGCGGCGCAAGACCCGCGTCGATGAGGTCGGCGGCAGTGCGTAGCGTCGAGAAGGGTTTCGTCATCTTTCCCAAACGCCTTATTTCGCCCAAACGCCTTGGGCGACCGGGGTCCAGATCACCTGCTCGATGTGCGCGGCGCCGGTGGCGAGCATGACCAGCCGATCGAATCCGAGCGCGATCCCGCTGGCCGGCGGCATGATCGCCAAGGCGGCGAGAAAATCCTCGTCGATTGGATAAGCCTCGCCATAAATGCGCATCCGCTCCACCATCTCCGCCTCGAAGCGGCGGCGTTGTTCGATGGGATCAGTCAATTCGCCAAACCCGTTGGCGAGCTCAACGCCGCAAGCATAAAGTTCAAACCGCTCGGCAAGCCTCTGATCCGCCTTCAAATTCGAGAGAGCAGCCTCGCTCGCCGGATAATCCATGAGGATTGTCGCGCGACCGTGTCCAAGGCAAGGCTCGATTTTGGCCGAAAGGATCTTGCTGAAAAGATCGGACCATGTGTCGTCCTCGACGACGCGGACCCCGCATCCGCGCGCATTGTCCGCGAGCGCGTTACGGTTCGGCGTCAAGCCGTCTAGCGTCGCCAGAAGATCGACCCCGGCATGACGATCGAAGGCCTCGGCGACGCTGAGGAGTTCGAGTTCCTCGAACGGATCGGCGACGCAGCCGGCGTGGCGGAAGAGGTCGCAACCCGCCGCCTTGGCCGTCGCGGCGAGAAGTCCGGCGCAGTCTTCGATAAGCCGCTGATAGGGCGCGTGGGCCCTATACCATTCGAGCAAGGTGAATTCAGGGTGATGCAGCCGGCCTCTTTCGCGATTTCTGAAGGCGTGCGCGAGGGTGAAAATCCGTTCCTCGCCCGCCGCGAGCAGCTTTTTGGCCGCGAATTCCGGGGACGAATGCAGGTAAAGCGGCGATCCGGCGCCTGTTTCATCCTGCATCTCAGTCGCAAAAGCGCTGATATGGGCTTCATTGCCGGGCGAAACCTGCAAAATCGCCGTATCGACCTCGATGAAGGACATCGCGCCGAAAAACGCCCGCGCGGCCGCCGCCATCCTGGTCCGCGCCTTGAGAAAGGGGCGCCGGTCGCGATGAATATCCGGCCGCCACCAGGGCGGGGCGGCGCTCATGACGCTATTTCGCTTGAAAAGCGCGGCGGAACATGGCTAGCGATAGGCCGCAAAATGGATGCGTGCTCAAACGCGAGGTTTTCTTCACGCCGCCAGCATGGCTCTTCGCGCGCGGTCGCGCTGAAGCGAACCCGTAAGATCATCGCATCCGGTTCCGATACATCAATCCGGATTCCGAGGCGCCGCCCGCGAGCAGGCTCTGGCGGCGCCGCACCGTATAAATTGAAGGAAAGACAGTGAAAGTCATCGCCAGTTCGATTCGCAAGGGCAATATTATCGAGAGGGAGGACGGCCAGCTTTACGTCGTCCTGACCGCCGAAAGCTTTCATCCTGGCAAAGGCACGCCGACGACGCAGATCGACATGCGGCGCCTCTCGGACGGCGTCAAGACGACCGACCGCTACAAGACGACCGAGCAGGTCGAGCGCGCCTATGTCGAGGACTCGAACTACAGTTACCTCTATCAGGATGCCGACGGCTACACATTCATGAATGGCGAGAATTTCGATCAGGTCATCGTGCCGCCCGAGGTTATCGGCGACCAGTCGATTTATCTGCAGGAAGGCATGAATTGCGTGCTGTCGATGTTCAACGGCGTCTGCGTCGCCATCCAGCTCCCCGCGCGGGTGACGCTCGAAGTGATCGAGACGGAACCGGCGATGAAAGGCCAGACGGCGTCCTCGTCCTATAAGCCAGCGAAGCTCTCCAATGGCGCACGGGCCATGGTGCCGCCGCATATTTCGCCTGGCACGCGCATCGTTGTGCAGACGGAGGATGGTTCTTACGTCGAACGGGCCAAGGATTGATGCGGGAAGGCGAGGCGCGGGGCGAGTCTCGCGCCTTCAAATAATGAAGGCGGCAAATAGTTAAGGCCGCCCGATTGAGCGGCCCTTCAAAAGATCTATCCCGGATCGGGCGCTTCAGCTCTTGGGTTGCAGCTTGGCTTCGATCTGCTGCAACAGGATCGCAAACCGATCCGGCTGACTTTCGGCGCAGGGGACCTCGAACATACGGCGCAGGCGGCTTCCGAACTGGACGCACATCGTCGGCGTACCGAAAAGCTCCGCTGCAGGCTTTTCAAATCGGCCGCCAAAAGACGTCGGGGCCTGATTAAAAAAAGCTGCCCTGATTCAACATCTTGTTCATGATCGCTACTTCTTGACTAGCCTGTCGTTAAGGTTTGATTGATGACTTTGACCAAACTACGGTCGCATCGGGGCGAAATTCCTTCCGCGGCGAGCTGTGGCCTCGTTACCACCAACAACTTGAATCATGGCTTTTTGTTCCACGCTTTATCAAGACGAATCAAGCTTGCCTCAGTCGGGACAGCGGCTTTCGTTTGGAAGAAGCTGGGGCGCGTCACCGCAATTGACTTAAATTGGACGCGTCATGCTTTCATTTCAGCTTCAAAGCGTGATCTAACGTGAAAAATCCGTGATTTTTTTTCAAATCATGCTTTCGAAATTCTCAATGAGGCGGCCGGCCCGGAAAAACTTTGCTTCCCGGCCAACCGTTCAATTTCAGCTTGCATGCAAGCGCGGCTTTGGCGATCTGATAAGCCGGCCAAGCCCCCGCCGTGGTTTCCAGGTCAGGAGAAATGAACCGCCGTGTCAGATGACAAAGAGATTGCATCCCCATCGACCGTCGCAATCGTTGGCGCGGGCCAAGCTGGAGCCGAAGTCGCGACGCTGCTGCGTCAGAACAGACATAGAGGCCGCATTATTCTTTTTGGAGAGGAGAGCTTCCTTCCTTATATGCGTCCGCCGCTGTCGAAGGCCTATCTCGCCGGCGAGATAGGCGCCGATTCGCTGATCTACAAGGCGCAGGCCGCCTATGATAAAGCCGAGGTCGAGCTGAGGCTGGGGCAGCGCGTCGCCGCGATCGACCGCGCCGCCAAACGACTGTCGCTCGAAAGCGGCGAGAAGGTCGCCTTCGATAAGCTCGTCCTCGCGACGGGCGGCAGAGCGCGCAAACTGGATGTTCCCGGCGCCGGACTTGGCGGCGTCTTCTATCTCCGCACCATTGCCGACGTCGAGCTGCTGCGGCCGGAACTCACCGCCGGCCGGCGCCTCGTCATCGTCGGCGGCGGCTATGTCGGGCTTGAAGTCGCCGCCGTCGCCGTCAAGCGCGGTCTCAAGGTGACGGTGTTGGAGGCCGCTCCGCGCGTGCTCGCGCGCGTGACGGCGCCCGAAGTGTCGGCTTTTTACGAGCGCGTTCATCGCGCCGCCGGCGTCGAGATCCGAACGGGCGTCGCGGTCATCGGATTTACGCCGGATTCCAGCGGCGCGGCGGTCGGCGCGGTGCAGTGCGGCGAGGGCCTTGAGATCCCCGCCGATTTCGTTCTCATCGGCGTCGGCCTCGTTCCCAACACAGAACTCGCCGAAAAGGCTGGACTCGAGATCGACGGAGGCATCGTGGTCGACGCTTTCTCGCGCACGAGCGATCCCGATATTTTTGCGATCGGCGATTGCGCCATCCACGCCAAACATGGATTCCTGCAACGCAAGATCCGGCTTGAATCGGTTCCGAACGCGCTCGAACAGGCGCGCGCGGCGGCGGCGTTCATCGCGGGCAAGCCGGCTCCGCCCGCGGTCGCGCCCTGGTTCTGGTCCGACCAATATGATCTCAAGCTGCAAATGGCCGGTCTTTCGGACGGTTACGACGAGCTCGCGATCCGCGGCTCGACGCAAGGTTCGTCCTTCATCGCCTTCTATCTGCGCGAGGGCCGGGTGATCGCCGCCGACGCAATCAATCGGCCCTCAGAGTTCATGGCCTCGAAGCGTTTGATCGGCGACAGAGTCAAAGCCAGCGCCGCGGACCTTGCCGATGAAGCGGTTTCTCTGAAGTCTCTCATCGCCGCGGCGACGACGGCGTGATCCGCTTTCAGGCTCTCGCTCAGAGCTTCGGTTCGAGAACAGGACGCGTCATGCGTGTCGGCCGCGTCATATTCTCGATGCCAAGCAAATCGCCGAGCTGCGCCTCGGTCATCAGACCCTCTTCCAGAACAATGTCGGCGACCTTGCGTCCCTCGTCGAGGGCGCGGCGGGCGATATGCGAGCAGATTTCGTAGCCGAGCATCGGTGCGAGCGCGGTGACGAGACCGATGCTGTTCTGGGCGAGTTCGAGGCAGCGCTCGCGATTGGCCTCGATGCCGGCGACGCAGCGGTGGTTCAGGGTGTGGATCGCGGCGGTCAACATGCGCAGCGACGTCAGGATAGAATAGCCGATCGTCGGCTCGAATGCGTTGAGCTGGAGTTGGCCGGCTTCGGCGCACATCGTCACGGTCAGATCGTGGCCGATGACGAGATAGGCCACCTGGCTAACGACCTCGGGAATCACGGGGTTGACTTTGCCCGGCATGATCGACGATCCGGCCTGGACGGCGGGCAAGCGAATTTCGCCAAATCCCGCGCGCGGACCTGAGGACAGCAAGCGCAGATCGTTGCAAATTTTCGAAAGCTTCACCGCGACCCGCTTGAGGACTCCCGAAAACAGCACGAAGGCGCCCATGTCGGAGGTCGCCTCGATGAGATTTGCGGCGAGGACCAGCCGCTGCCCGGACAGGCGCGCCAGCTCCGCGACGGCTAGAGAGGCGTAGCGCGGATCCGTGTTGATTCCGGTGCCGATCGCGGTCGCGCCGAGATTGATCTCGCGAAACAGTTCGGCGGCTTCCTGCAATCGATCGACATCCTCCTTAATGGTGACATAGAAGGCGTCGAATTCCTGGCCGAGCGTCATCGGCACCGCATCCTGCAACTGCGTGCGGCCGATCTTCAGCACGTCGCCGAACTCCACGGCCTTGGCTTTGAACGCGAAGGCGAGATCCTGCAGCATGTGCGTCAGCGACTCTGTGGCGAAGATCACGGCGAGGCACAGGGCGGAGGGGTAGGCGTCGTTGGTGGATTGGGCCATGTTGACGTCGTCGATCGGATGCAGCGTCGCATAGTCGCCGCGCTTGCGGCCCATCAGCTCCAGCGCGACATTGGCGATGACTTCATTCGCATTCATGTTGGTCGATGTGCCGGCGCCGCCCTGGACTGCATCGACGATGAATTGATCGAGAAAGCGCTTATCGCTGATGATGAGGCCGCAGGCGCGATCGATCGCGTCCGCCTTCTCCACCGGCAAATGGCCAAGACGCCGGTTGGCGCGCGCCGCCGCCTGTTTGACGAGCGCTAAAGCGCGCACGAGTTCGGGGAAATGGCCGATCGGGACGCCGGTGATAGGAAAATTCTCCACCGCGCGCAGGGTATGAATCCCCCAATAAACGTCGGCCGGGATGTCGGCTTCGCCGAGGAGGTCATGTTCGCGCCTCGTCGTCGCGGCGCGAAGCTCGAGAGAGCGGGGGGCGACGAGCTCAAGCGTTGTCGTCTCGAGCGCATCTACGACAGGCTGATCGAAACAAGCCTCGGTCATGGCGCAAATCCATTTATTTGAGTGGCGGAACGGTCCACGTGGCCTCCGGTCCGAATTTTAGATGCTCCGCCGCTCCGGTTTCGAATCGATGAATATTTTAGTCTATATATGCGTTTCGACCGCCGAAGCGATGCCCGACGCGTCGGTTTGCCCCCAATTTCGAACGAGAATCGGCGAAAATGTATTGGCGAGACCAAAAATTCATAAGACTCAAATTCTGCGCGAGCCTTGAGGCAGGGCCTGCGCGAGGCTTGGCGCAAAAAACTGGTGCAAGTCTCGGATTAAGGCGAGACTTGGCGCGATCGCCCGGTTGCGCTCGCCGCGCGGGACACTATAGTGCGCGCTCTTTCGCGATACGCCGCGGCGCCGGGGCCTCCTGGCGGCGCCGGCCAGAAGGGACGTCCGTCCAATCTTTTTAGCGAAAAATGCGGAGGGGTGGCCGAGTGGTTGAAGGCGCACGCCTGGAAAGTGTGTATGCGGGAAACCGTATCGCGGGTTCGAATCCCGCTCCCTCCGCCATGCCGCCGGGTCCACGCTGACCGACGGAGCGTTGCCGCTGGCCATAATCATCTAAAGCGGAACCGCTTTTCCGCCCGCATCCCGCTCTAAACCTTTGGAATCGATCACGATGATTTTGGATTGATGTGGGTCCAAAATCGTCGCGATCCAAGGTTTTTCGATCGGCGCCCCGGTGCCGGGTCTCCAGCTTCTATTCCGGCGACGTCGCGACGGGAACGCCGCCCTTCGCCGGCCGCGCGCCCTGCGTCGGCAGGAGAAACGCTGGGTTCGCGTGACGTTCGAGATAGTCCGCGAAAGCCCGGCCGAGCCCGGGCATGTTGAGTCTCATTGAAATGCTGCGCTTTTTGGTCTTTTTGATCACCGATGAAGGATTGAAAAACTCACGCGCGTTGTTCGCCGTGACGACGAAGGGCGGCCGGCCCTCGCGGGCGAGAAGATAGGACATCACCAGCGCTCCCGTCCGATGATTGCCCTCGATGAACAATTGCGGCTCGCTGAGCATCCGGATAAAGACGCCCGTCGCGCGGCGCCACACGTTTCTGCCGCGGTGCAGATCGTACCAATCCATGATGTCGCGGATGCCGCCGCCAGGCTCTCCGTAGAAGCGGTTTTCAGTCGCCTCGATGAGCCTGTGATGGCGGGTGCGCACGGCGGGGTCGCTCCCGCAGAGCACGACAGCGTTCAGATCGAGCCAATGATGAAGTTGGCCCATCGCGAAGATGTCGATCCCGCCGCAAATGAGACGGTCGGCCATGGCGTAGCCCTCGAGCAAGTTTTCGAGCACGTCGTCATCGAGAGGGTCGCGTCGATCGAATAGATCTTTGTTGATTTGCGGAAATGAACGCTGAAGCTCGCGAAGCGTGGTCTCGATCAAAGGAAGATTGAGCACCGGCAATATGCGCCCTCCGCGCTCCGAGGTTCGCTTGGTCCGCAAGGTCGCGCCTAATCCAAGATTGGCGACAACCGCAGGCGCGATGATAACAGCGGGACCTGACCCGCGTTGCGATTGATCGGGCTTATAGCCTCAATAAAGTATGATGAATAGCAATATATTTTAGGGAATAGCAAGATGTATGCGCGTCATTCCGCCGGGGCGGCGGAGGGGGGCGGAGACTCGAAAAGGTCGAGCGCTCCTGCCCTCAGCTGAACTCGCCGCGGATGTATTCTTTCGTCAGTTTTTCCCGCGGTGCATCGAAGATCTGGTCGGTCTGGCCGGTCTCGACGAGGTAACCCGTCCGACCGCCAGACGAGATGTCGACCGAGAAAAACGCCGTCACATCCGCGACGCGGCGCGCCTGCTGCATGTTGTGCGTGACGAGCGCAATCGTGTAGTCGTTCTTGAGCTCGAGCATGAGTTCCTCGATGCGCCGCGTCGCGATAGGATCGAGGGCGGAGCAGGGCTCGTCCATGAGAAGAACCGACGGCTCCGTCGCCACGGCGCGGGCGATGCAGAGGCGTTGCTGCTGGCCGCCCGAAAGGGACAGGCCGCTCGCCTTCAGTTTGTCCTTGACCTCGTCCCAGAGGGCCGCGCGCTTCAGCGCATGCTCGACCTTCGCCTCGACGTCCCCCTTGAAGCGGTTGAGCTTGAGACCAAAGGCGACATTGTCGAAAATGCTCATCGAAAACGGATTTGGCTGCTGAAACACCATTCCGATGTAGCGCCGCACGACCACCGGATCGACGTCGCGCGCGTAAATATCATGGCCAAGGAAATTCACCTTTCCTTCGAGCCGGAACCCTTTGACGAGATCATTCATGCGGTTGAGGCTGCGCAGCACGGTGCTCTTGCCGCAGCCGGAAGGTCCGATGAATCCCGTGATCTTGCCCTTTTCCACCATGATCGAGCTATCGCGAACGGCCAGGAAATTGCCGTAAAATATTTTATCGACCTTACAGTCGATCGCGATGTTCGAGGCGTTCGCCGTCGGACGTTCGAGTGAAGCTGCTGCGGGCATCGAATTTCCCCCTAGACCTGCGGACGGCCGATGAAACGGCTGAGTATATTGAAAGTCAGCACAATTAGCACGAGCACGAGTGACGCAGCCCAGGCGAGTTCGATCTGGTTGTCGAACGGCATGCTCGAAAAATTGTAGATCAGGATCGACAGCGAAGCGGTCGGCTCCGTGACGCTGCGCAGCCAGTAATTGCTGAACAGGGCCGTGAAGAGCAAGGGCGCGGACTCGCCGGCGACGCGCGCCACGGCGAGAATGACGCCGGTGACGATGCTCGGGAGCGCCGTCGGCAGCGTCACGCTCCAGACAACCTGCGCGTTGGTGCAGCCCATTCCGATGGCCGCGTCCTTCATCCGTTGCGGCACCATGCGCATGGCTCCCTCGGCGGTCAGGGTGACGGTCGGCAGCATGAGGACGGCGAGCGCGATGCCGCCCGCGAGCGCCGAATAGCTCCCCATCAGCAACACGACGGCGGCGTAGACGAAAACGCCGGCGAGGATGGAGGGAAACCCGGTCAGGACCTTGGACAGAAAGCGCGCCGTCGCCGCGATCTTGCTGTCGGGGCGGAACTCGGCGAGGTAGACCGCCGCGAGCAGGGCGATGGGGATGCTGATCGCGGAGGCGATCGCGACGGTGGCGAGCGTGCCCTGGACGGCGTTGCCGATGCCGCCGCCGACCTCGAAGCCGGCCGGCGGCAATTCCGTGAAAAGCTCCGCGCCGAGCCGCGCGCCGCCCTTGACGATCAGCATGTAGAGAACGGAAAAGAGCGGCACGGCCCCGAGCGCCGCGACCAGCCAGGCGCCCACAGTCAGAAAGACGTTCTTGAGCGCGCGCGGCTCAAGAGAATTATGCCGCAGGCTGAAGCTTTTTCCCGGTCCCGCCGGGGCCAGCGCGGCCGCGCCGTTCGCATCGGTCGTTTGCGTCATCATGCTTTCGCTATTTTGCGGGAGGTCCACACGAGAATCATCGTTCCGATCACATTGACAATCAGCGTGATCGCCAGAAGCACCAGCGCCGCATACATCAGGGCTTGACGCTCGACCGCGGCCGCCTCGGGAAAATTCGAGGCGAGCAGCGAGGCGAGGGTGTTGGCCGGTGAGAAAAGGGACAGCGAGATCTGGTTGGAGTTGCCGATCAACATGGCGAGGGCCATGGTTTCGCCAAGCGCGCGGCCGAAGCCGAGGACAAGCGCGCTGAAAATGCCGCCGGAGGCGGTCGGGACGATCACTTTGAGAATGGCTTCCCAACGCGTCGTTCCCATGCCGTAGGCCGCCTCCTTGATCTTGTAGGGGACGAGGCCGATGGCGTCCTGCGAGATCGCAGCGACTGTCGGAAGCACCATGATCGCCAGCACGATGACGGCGGGCAGCATGCCCGGACCGCTCAGCGAAGTCCCGAAAAACGGGATGAAGCCCAGGTGCTCATGGAGCCAGTCCGCCCCTGGACGAAGAAAAGGGATGACGACGAAAATGCCCCAGAGGCCGAAGACGACGCTCGGAATTGCGGCCAGCATCTCGATCAGCGTGCGGAAGGCGATCGCGATCTGCGGCGGCAGGAAATCCTGCGTGAGGAAGATCGCGATGGTGATGCCGATGAAGCCGCCGATCAGCAGGGCGAGGAGCGAGCTGTAGAGGGTGCCCCAGATCTGAGGCAAAATCCCGAAGGCGTGGCCCTGCACGTCCCAGCGGGCATCGACGAGGAAGGCCGCGCCGTTCTTGCTGATCGCCGGCAACGCCTGGCCGCCGATCTCCCAGATGATATAGGCGACGAGGGCGATGATCGCAAAGGCGCCCGCCGCGGCGGCCACAAAGAACGCGCGATCGACGAAATAGGCCGCGGCCGACGGTGGCTGCGACGCGGACCTGGTATCGGGCAACACAAACGAGACCACGGAGGAGCCTTTGGTTTTTCGCGCATCGCGCATTTATCGCGCATCGAGCATTTATCGCGCCAATCCTCGCCGCGCCGCCCCCGATCTGGAGCGGCGCAACGGGAACGCCGCCTATTGAATCTTGGCCGAGGCTGCTTTCACCTTTTCGATGACGCTGGCCGGAAGCGGAATATATCCCATGCTATCGGATATTTTCTGCCCCTCGGTCAATTCGTAGTCGACGAGTTCGCGGAGAAATTTGGCTTTTTGCGGATCCTGCTTCTGGTAGAATAATTGCCAGGTGAAGGAGGCGATCGGGTAGGCGCCTGGATCGGTCGGATCGTCGACCCAGACGATCAGATCGGGCGGAAACTGCGCGCTTGCAAGCGCAAGGGCTCCGCCTTCGCCGCCAGCGGCCACGTATTTCCCGGATTTGTTCTGCAAAATGGCGACGTCGGCTTTAGTCAGTTTCGCGTAGCCCCATTCGATATAGCCGATGGCGCCGGGCGTTTGCTTGATCGTGGCGGTCACGCCGTCGTTCTTCGGGGCGGCGACGATCTTGTCGCTCGCCGGCCAGTTAACGGTCGTGCCCTGGCCGACCTGCTCTTTGAATTCAGGGCTGATCGCGGCAAGGTGTTTGGTGAAGACGAAGGTCGTGCCGCTCGAATCCGAGCGCCGCACCACAGTGATCGGCAAATCGGGGAATTTGACTCCGGGGTTCGCCGCCGCGATGCGCGGGTCGCTCCAGCGCGTGATCTTGCCGAGAAAGATGTCGGGATAGACGTCGCGCGGCAATTTCAGCTCTTTTGGCTTATCCGGCAGGTTATAGGCGAGCACGATCTCGCCGGCGGTCATCGGCAGCAGAACCACGCCCCTGTCGACCTTGGCGATCTGCTCCGGCGTCATCGCGGCGTCGCTGGCGGCGAAGTCAACCGTATTGTTGATCAGGTCCTGGATGCCGGCGCCGCTGCCCTTGGCCTGATAGTCGACCGTCACGCCATTGGTCTTCTTGCTGAAGGCTTTGAACCAGGTCGAGTAAAGCGGAAAAGGAAAGCTGGCGCCCGATCCGACCATGCGGAGATCGTCGGCGTTCGCCTGCGACATTTGCGTGGCCAGGGCGACCATGGCCGCCATCACAAGGGTCAAGTTGCGCTTCATCGCTATGCTTTCATCTCTTGAGGATTGCCGATGATAAGTCGTGAGCCTGCAGGGCTTATTCGTCGTTTCGAGGGGCTCTGACGGTGATATTACTTAATGCTAGCCGAAGGATATCATTCATTACTGGGTTGCCTGCGCCCGTCGCCGCATGACTTCGCGGCCATCGCCGCTCGCGCGACCCTTCCACGTGGCGCACGGTAAGCATGCCAAGTGACATTCAGATGACGGACTCCACGATCATCATATTTTTCGACGCGCGGGTTCCGATCGCGATTTTGCATCGTGGCGATGCGCCGCGGGGCGCCCGATCACGATGATTTTGAACCTAAATCAATCCAAAATCATGAACGTAATCGATTGCAGAAGTACGGAGGGAGATGCGGAAAAAATGGTTTCCGCATCTCCTCAAACTCGCTCTGATGCGCGCCAAGCAGGCTTGGGGTGGAGCCGAATTGCAGCTGCAAGCAGCGGCCCGCGCGGCTCGTTTTGAGCGTTTTCGCGGGCCGCAAGCTTGCCGGTCACGTCCTATTTTGCGCGGAATCGCTCGGCGGTGGAGATGCGCCGCAAGGCGCTAACCAGCGCGTCGATGTCGTCGCGGGTGTTGTAGAGCGCGAGCGAGGGCCGCACCGTCGTCTCAAGGCCGAAGCGGCGCAGGATGGGCTGCGCGCAATGGTGGCCGGCGCGCACCGCAATGCCCTCGCGGTCGAGCGCCGCGCCGACGTCCTCGCTGCGGCAGCCGTCCAGCACGAGCGAGATCACGCCCGCCTTTTCATCCGCGCAGCCGATGATGCGAAGGCCCGGAATGCTGTTCAACCCCGCCGTCGCATAGATCAGCAGCTCATGCTCATAGGCGGCGATATTGGCCATGCCGATCGTATCGAGATAATCGAAGGCGGCGCCAAGGCCGACGGCGTCGGCGATGTTGCCGGTGCCGGCTTCGAAGCGCCGGGGCGGCGCGTGATAGATCGTCTTCTCAAAAGTGACGTCGACGATCATATTGCCGCCGCCCTGCCATGGGGGCATGGCTTCGAGGACCTCGGGCTTGCCATAGACGACGCCGATGCCGGTCGGGCCGAACACCTTGTGGCCGGAGAAGACGAAGAAGTCGCAACCGAGCGCCTGCACGTCGACTGGCATGTGCGAGACCGCCTGCGCGCCATCGGCGACGACGCAGGCGCCAAGACGATGCGCCATCTCGATCATGTCTTTCGCCGGCGTCACCGTGCCGATGGCGTTCGCAACCAGGGTAAAGGAGACGACGCGGGTGCGCCGGCTCAGCAGCTTTTCATATTCGTCGAGCCGGACCTGGCCCTTGTCGTCGACGGGCGCGACTTTCAGGATCGCGCCGGTCTCCGCGCAAAGCATCTGCCAGGGCACGATATTGGCGTGATGTTCGAGCCAGGTGATGAGGATTTCATCGCCCTTTTTGACATTGCGGCGGCCCCAGGCCTGGGCGATGAGGTTGATGCCCTCCGTCGTTCCGCGCACGAAGATGATCTCGTTGGTCGAGGAGGCGTTGATGAACCGCCGGCTTTTTTCGCGGGCGGCCTCATAGGCGTCGGTGGCGCGGGCGGCCAGCGTATGGGCCGCGCGGTGAATGTTCGAGTTCTCGTTCTCGTAAAAGGCTGAAAGCCGGTCTATCACCGCTTGCGGCTTTTGCGTCGTCGCGGCGTTGTCGAGCCAGATCAGCGGGCGCCCATGGACATGCTGGCGCAGGATCGGAAAGTCCCGCTTGATCGAAGCGGCGTCGAAGGGACGCACGCCGACGCC
>JBKQMI010000112.1:0-3208 GCA_052146775.1 Methylocella sp.
TGTCGCGCCACCCGGGCGGCACGATCGCCGACCGGGTCCTCGAGACGCCCCGCCGCGCCATGACGGCGCCCCGCGCGGCGAAGGCGAAAGCCGAGATCGAGGCGCTGATCGCCGGCGCGGCGGGGTAAAATCGCAAGATATGTTGGCAACGTTCTCGAATGAATCTTCGATATTTACCGCACGATGATCAGAGAATGTAGAGTATCAAGTCGGGTTAGACGCCTGTTTTTCCGTCGCTGATCACAGGAGTTCCATCTTTCATTGCTTGTGGAAGCTTTTTATATGTTTCTGCTGTGACTAGCAAAGTTATGCGATAAAGGTGGCAATTAATAAAATGGCATCCATCAAAAATAGCTGCTCCAATTAACAGTATATTTTCTTTTACAATGACCATTTCACAATCGAAAAATTTGCATCCATTAAAATTAGTAGCTCCAATTACAAAAGTGTTGCATGGCCCCATTAAATCGCAGTTCTCGAATCGTAGGAATTTCGATGGCTTGTAAAAAGGATGAAAGAAGTCTACCAAAGCTATCCTTTCGTTTTGATGTATGGGAGCTAGGACATTGACAGATGCGGATGCAATTTTAAGCTTTACGTAATCAGCTGAGACAGAATGTTGTTTTGCAGAAGCGTAAATATAGTAACTTATTGAAATAATCATAAAAGTTACAAGAGCTGATGCTAGCCCTAGAGACGCCCATCCTATTGGCCCCCACGGCTCCAACCACTTGGACAATGCGGCAAAATAAGTTATGACGCCGCCGCTGCCAAATGCGGAGACGATCAAAACCCAATTTTCTCTGAGGCGATCGACGAACCACTGCCACGTTGATATGTCGGGCTCAATTTTAAGAAACCGTCGCCATCCCCTTGCTGACGCTGGCATATCAGCTTCCCCTCTGATTTTCATTCTGAACGATTCAGAAGAAGACGCCATTCTCTTAAATTTGTTAACCGTGGGATAGCCGCCGAATTTGCTAAAATTGAAACAATAGAGCTCGTCCGATTCGGTAACGCCGCGACAGCTCGAATCGGGGGCCTCTTGCACGACGATATGATTGACGCCCGCGCGGCGCTGAAAAAGTGCTTCGGCTTTTCCGACTTCAGGCCGGGGCAGGCGGAGGTTCTTGAGGCCGTTTTCGACGGTGAGAACGTTCTCGCCGTGATGCCGACCGGCTCCGGCAAATCGCTCTGCTACCAGCTCCCGGCGATCGTGCGGCCCGGCCTCACCATCGTGGTTTCGCCGCTGATCGCCCTGATGCGCGATCAGGTGCAGCAGCTCCGTGCGCGCGGCGTCGCGGCGGCGGCGCTGAATTCGGTCAACAGCGCGAGCGACAACGCCGCGATCGAGGAGGGGCTGCGGCAGGGGCGCTTTTGCCTCCTCTATGTTGCGCCCGAACGGCTGGTGCGCGCCGATACGCAGGCGCTCTTGCGCGGGGCCGGCGCCAATGTTCTGGCCATCGACGAGGCTCATTGCGTCTCGCAATGGGGCCATGATTTCCGCCCCGAATACGCCGATCTGGCCGAGGTCGCGCGATCCATCGCCGGCAAACGCGAGATGCAACTCATCGCCGTCACCGCGACGGCCGACGCCCCGACCCGCGCCGACATTGTGCAAAGACTGTTTCCGGCCGAGCCCCGCCTCTTCATCCGCTCCTTCGACCGGCCGAACATTCATCTTGCGATGCGCCGCAAGGGCGATGTCGCGCAGCAAATCGGCGCGATGATCGCGCGTCACAAGGGCGAAAGCGGCATCGTCTATTGCGCCTCGCGCAAGGGCGTCGAAAAGCTGAGCGAGACGCTGCGCGCGAAAGGCGTCGCGGCGCTGCCTTACCACGCGGGGCTCGCGTCCGAGATCAGATCGGCGCATCAGGACGAGTTTTTGCGCGAGGACGGCGTCGTCATCGTCGCGACCATCGCCTTCGGCATGGGCATCGACAAACCGAATGTGCGCTTCGTCTGCCACGCCGACCTGCCGCAAAGCATCGAGTCCTATTACCAGGAAATCGGCCGCGCCGGCCGCGATGGCCTGCCCGCCGATACGCTGACCCTCTTCGGCGACGCCGACATCATGCTGCGCGAGCGCCAGATCGAGGGCGGCGACGCGGCGCCGGAGCGAAAGCGCATGGAGCGGCGCAAGCTCAACGCGCTGCTCGCCCTGTGCGAGACGCCGCGCTGCCGGCGCCAGACCCTGCTCGCCGCTTTCGCCGAGGATTCAAAGCCTTGCGGCAATTGCGACATCTGCGAGGGCAAATGGCCGCTCTTCAACGGCGTCGTCGCGGCGCAGAAGGCGATGTCGGCGATCCACCGCACCTCGGGCCGGTTTTTCTCCGGCCACCTCGCCAATCTGCTGATCGGCAACGCCACGGCGGCGATCACGCGGCACGGCCATCATCTGTTGCCGACCTTCGGCGCCGGCAAGGAGTTCAAGCCGGCGCAATGGCGCAGCATTTTCCGCCAGCTGCACGCGGCGGACATGATCGCGCAGGATGCCGGCGACCGCGATCGCTGGGTGCTGACGCCCGCCGGCCGCGAGGTGCTCGCCGGCCGCGCCGAGCTTGATCTGCGCGCCGCCGCCGACGCGCCGGACGCCCGAGCCCTGCGGAGCGCCTTGCGCGAAATCGGCATGGACGACGAGGACGCGCCCCCCGCGCAGGATTTTCACGGCGCGGCGGGGAAATCCGGCGTCGCCGATCTGACGGCGACCGAGACGAGCCTGCTCGCCGCCCTGAAGGCGAAGCGGCTGGAGATCGCGCGGAGCCAGAAGCAGCCGCCCTTCGTCATCTTTCACGACAGCGTTCTCATCGCCATCGCGCGGGCGCGACCGCGCACGACGGAGGCGCTGCAGCTGGTTCCGGGCGTCGGACCGGTCAAGCTCGCGCGCTATGGCGCGATCTTTCTTGACGTCGTCGCCAAGCATGATGGCGGGCGATGAACACGCGGCATCTTAGCTCCGCGGCGGCCTTCGCCGCGCTCGCGCTTTTCGTGTCGTTCGCCTCGCGCGCCGAAGCGCCCGCGCCTGTCCCGCCGCCGATCATCGAGCCTGGCGCTCGCGCACAGCCGATTCTCGCCGAGCATGGAATGGTCGCCGCGCAGGAGGGAACGGCGGCGCGGATCGGCGTCGAAGTTTTGCGCCGGGGCGGCAATGCCGTCGACGCGGCGGTGGCCGTGGGATTCGCGCTGGCGGTGACCTTGCCCCGCGCCG
>JBKQMI010000113.1:0-3173 GCA_052146775.1 Methylocella sp.
CATCATCGAGTTCTCCAACATCTGCCGGCTCAACTGCCGCTATTGCGGCATCCGCAAGTCAAACAGATCCGTGCCCCGCTATGTCCTGTCGAAGCAGCAGATCGTCGAGAGCGCGCTCTGGGCGGCCGAAAACAACTACGGCTCGATTTGTCTGCAATCGGGGGAAAGGCGCGACGAGAAATTCATTCGCTTCGTCGAGGAGTGCATTCGCGAGATCCGGAGGAAGTCGGTGTCGGAAACGCTGCCGCACGGACTGAGCATCACCCTGTCGCTGGGCGAACAGGACTTGAGCACGTACCGGCGGTGGCGCGAAGCGGCGGGAGAGCATGGCGGCGTGCGCTATCTGATGCGCATGGAGACCTCCAATCCCGACCTGTTTGCGAGACTGCATCCGGCGCGCGACCGCAAGCGGATGGAAAAATCTTATCAGTCCCGTTTGCGCGCTCTGGACGACATTCGCGCCGCCGGGATGCAAGTCGGCACGGGCGGCATGATCGGCCTGCCGGACCAGACGCTGGCCGACCTCTGCGCCGACATCCGTTTCTATGCCCGATATGACATCGATATGCTCGGCATGGGCCCCTATATCACCTCGCTCGGCGCCGACATGGTCGACGAAGGCATGATGGAAAGGGGGCCGTTGATGCAACTGTCGCTCAATATGCTGGCGGTCGCCCGTCTGGCGCTGCGCGACGTCAATATCGCCGCCTCCACCGCATTGCAGACCCTGTTCGAGGACGGCCGCGAACGCGGCCTTTCCTACGGTTGCAACATCATCATGCCGAATATTTCGCCGCGCGAGGTGCGCAAGAATTATCAACTCTATGACAACAAGCCGTGCATCGAAGAGGAGCGCACGGATTGCCGCGGCTGTCTGGAGGCGCGTATCGGCTCGATCGGACGGCGGGTCGGTTGGAATGAATGGGGCTGTTCGCCGCACTATCAGACGCGGAACGCGGCGACGCATGGCTGAGGCCAGGGCTGACAAAGACGGCGCCCGTGGATGTTGGAGCCACGAAAGCCCTGCGTCGCCGCCGGTCGCACAGCGCATGTGTGAGCGGGATTTGCGGTCTTTTCGTCATGCGCTTGGCGGCGAAGACATGCGCGGCAATTGGTCGCAGCGCGGAGCCATGATCTCCGGATTTCGCGAAGGCTCCGGGATTTGACGGTCTGGGGGGCTGGATGCGCTCGCTATGGCAATTGATTTGAAACAATGCGGCTCCCGTAAGGGCTTGTACCTGTCGGGCGTAGTCGTGGGAAGGCTGGGCCGTAAATGACAGAAGTTGCTTATGGATTCTGGGACGGCGACGTGCACGACAGTCGGGGCAGGGCGGCTGGAGAAGCGGCCTCGATTCCCGGTCTGCGCGGGTTCGATGAATTCAACGACGGCAACGCCATTCGCGCGTTTTTCGGCGATCGCGGATTCTTCGTTTTCGACTCGAAGGTCAATCTGATTGACGCGTTCTGGCGTTATATGCAGGAGGCGGCGAGCCAATCCTGCGGCAAATGCACTCCCTGTCGCATGGGCACGCTGCTGGTGCGCGACTCGCTCGGCGCGATGCGCGAAGGCAAGTCAGGCCCGCTTGATCTCGACGGAGTCGAACAGATGGCCCACCAGATGGCGGAGACGTCGTTGTGCGGGCTCGGCCAGAGTTGCGCGCGAGCGCTGATCGCGGCGCTGACGCATTTCCGCGACATCATCGAGGCGGAACTGGCCGCGGGACATGCGCCGAATCAGAACGGCATGACCTACATGACGGCGCCTTGCATCGAGGCCTGTCCGTCGAAGATCAATGTACCGCGATACATCGACTACATCCGCGACGGCAAGCCCGAGCATTCGCTCGGCGTGATCCTGCAGAAATATCCGATGGCGGCCACCTGCGGCCGCGTCTGCGTGCGGTTCTGCGAAATGGCGTGCCGGCGCAACCTCGTCGACAAAGCGGTCGGCATCAAGACGCTGAAACGCTATGTGTCCGAGCAGCAGGCGGGCGAGCATGCGCTGCAGTTCACGCGCGGCATGGCGGCGCAATCGCTCGGCCCCGACATGCGCGTCGCCGTGGTCGGCGCCGGCCCCGCCGGCGTGGCCTGCGCCTATCATCTGCTGCTGCGCGGCTTCCGCGTCGATGTCTTGGAGGCGATGAACGAGGCAGGCGGCATGGCGGCCATCGGCATCCCCAGCTACCGGCTACCTAAGGACGTGTTGCGCGCCGAATCCGACATCATCACCACGTTGGGCGGCCGCTTCCTCTTCAACAAGTCGCTGGGTCACGATTTCAGCATCGACGATCTGTTCGCGCGCGGCTATCGGGCGGTGTTCCTCGCGCTCGGCTGCCAGCAGGGGACGTTGCTCGGCGTGCCCGACGAAGACCCGACGATGCCGGGGTACGAGTCCGGCATCGCGTTTCTCTTGAAGGTGCACGACCACGTCGCGGGCAAGAAGGAAACCAAACTGTCGGGCGACGTGGTCGTGGTCGGCGGCGGCAATGTCGCGATGGATTGCGCGCGCTCGGCCTTGCGCATGGGCGCGAAAACCGTGCATCTCATCTATCGCCGCACGCGCAAGGACATGCCGGCGGACGCGGAGGAGGTCGAGGCGGCGGAGAAGGAAGGCGTCGTCTTCCACTTCCTGTCGAATCCCTCGCGCATTGTCTCCGCCGACGGGCGGGTGTCCGGGGTCGAGTTGTTGAAGATGCAACAAACCGAACCCGACGAGCGCGGCCGCAAAGGCGTGAAGCCGATTCCCGAAACCGAATGGACGCTGCCCTGCACGATGGTGATCGCGGCGATCGGCCAGGAGGTGCGCAAAGGCGCGTTGACGCCTGACGACGGTGTGAAGATGAACAGGTGGGGCTGCGTGGAGGTCAATGAGACGACGCTCGCCACGACGCGCGAGGGCGTGTTCGCCGGCGGCGACTGCGCCAGCGGCGCGGCGACGCTGATCCACGCGATGGCTGCCGGCCTCCAGGCCGCTCGCGCCATCGACGACTATCTGCAGTGCGGACATGTGCGTTTCGTGCCCCGCACGCGCATGCGGCAGATCCTGAACACCCACCAGCAATTCTAAAAGAAGGGCATTTTTTGGGATTCACAAATCAGGGGAAACATGATTCACGCTAGGGATGGAGATTTTGGCGTCGCTGTTGTCTGGCCTGAAGGCGGTTTGCGCTGCG